>PWJQ01000021.1 GCA_003560875.1 Methanomassiliicoccaceae archaeon | reverse complement strand
TCCTTTCCATTCTCTTCTAGGATAATATAAATACCACATAATTTTTTGCTGTTCACATCCTGCGGTCGTAAGCCATCGACCAACGGCGATGAAAAGGTGTACAGATGGATGCTCTGGTGGTGAGGGATTTCCACAAATCCTATGGTAAGTATGTGGGCGTGGATGGGATCAGTTTCAACGTCAAGCATGGGGAGATATTCGGACTGATAGGCCCCAACGGGGCTGGTAAGACGACCACCCTCCGAGTGCTGTCGACCTTGCTCACGGTGACATCTGGGGACCTTGTCATCTACGGGAAGAGCGTCGTCAAGGAGCCCAACGAGGTGCGCCGGATAATCAGCTATCTGCCCGAGGACGCGGGAGCATATAAGAACCTGACCGGGCGCCAGTACCTGGACTTTATCGCCAGTTTCTTCGCCAACGGCGAGGACCGTAGGAATATGGTGTCGCGTGGCATCGAAATGACCGGGCTCGATGAACGCATAGACAGCAAGGTCGACACCTATTCCAAGGGCATGATGAGGCGTCTGCTCATATCGCGGGCCATAATGACCAAGCCCAAGTTCGCCATAATGGACGAGGTGACCTCCGGACTGGACGTGGTCAACGCATCGGAGATAAGGCAGATAATCAAGGACATGGCGAAATCGGGCGTGACAATACTTTTGTCATCGCACAACATGTTCGAGGTCGAACACCTCTGCGACCGTGTGGCCCTCATAAACCAGGGGAAGATAGTCGCTGAAGGCGCCCCCTCCGACCTCAAGCGCCGCTATAACACGACCAATCTCGAGGATGTATTCACGAAGGTGGTGAAGGGATGAGTCACATCCTGAGTCTCATCAAGAAGGAGCTTCGGGAGCTGCTGACGCCGGCCACCATACTGCCCATAGTGATAGTGGCCCTTCTCTTCGCATCATTGGGCGGCCTGACCGGAGGGGCGGTGGAGGATGCGGTGACCGCTAAGCCGAACATAGCCATCGTCAACATGGATGACGGGAACTTCTCACAGATATACTACGAGGTGATTGACGAACTCAACGCTACCGTGGTGTACAATGGATCGGAACAGGCCGATATCGATCATGCCTTGGCAGCGATGAAGTCCCAGGGAGCGATGGCCACTCTGGTGATAGGGCCTGATTATTCCAGTACAATAGAGAGCGGCGGCCGCGCCAACATCACAATCTATTGGAACATGGTGGGCACAGGCATGTTCAGTTCCATGTCGACCATGCCCGTGGAAATGCTGGTGGGCACCGTGGCCGCCAACACCACTGAAGTACTGATTAGATCAGGGATGCCTGAGGAGAACCCGCAGAACATAACCTCACCCGTACAGTACGAGTCGACCACATTCCTGGGCGAAAAGGAGCTGGTCGGTGTTGGCCCCGCCGAGGTGTCCGCCTTCCTGCAGGGACAGTCCTTCATGATGCCTCTTCTGATAATGATCGTCATCGTGATGTTGGGAGGCATAATCATATCCTCGATGGGACAGGAGAAGGAGAACAAGACATTGGAGACCCTGTTGACCCTTCCCGTGAGCAGGACCACCATAGTCAGTGGCAAGCTGATCGGATCCGCACTCGTCGGCCTGCTCTTCGCCGGAGTATACATGCTGGGCATGAACTACTACATGGAGGGGTTGATGTCCATGGCCCAGGATATGGAGCTGGCCGAGTTGAAACTAGGCATAGCGGAGACCGCCATCGTGGGACTCATGGTTGCATTGGCTATACTGTGCGCTCTCGGACTCTGCATGATACTGGGCGCATTCGCCAAGAACTACAAGGCAGCACAGAGCCTGACTATACCCATTAGTTTCCTGGCCGTGATACCGTTCTTCGTGGTCATGTTCACCGATTTCGTCAATCTGCCCCTTATGGCCCAGGCCATCCTGTTCATCATACCGTTCACCCATCCCATGATGGCCATGAACAACATGTTGATGGGCAATTACGAACTAGTGTACTATGGGATAGTTTATCTGGTGGCATTCACCCTGGCTACGGTGGCTATAACCGTCAGGTTGTACAAATCCGACATACTGCTTACCGGACTCGGAACCACTATAAGCGGCGGCCCATTGGGAAGGTTCTTGAGGAAGAGGTGATCCCTTTGACTGCAAAACAACAAAATACCCTGTGGACATCGGAACATCATGCGTGAGCTCATCGACGCCCTGACAGGCAGCCGCAAAGCGATCCTCGTACACAACAACGCCGACCCTGACGCCCTCGGTTCCGCCTATGCGCTGTCCAAGTGTTTCCCTCCTGCGGAGATCCATGCCCCCGGAGGCCTCGACAGGTCAGGGAAATCGGTCCAGAATGCCTTCGACATCGATCTCACACCCGCTTACGACCCTGATGATTACGACCTCACCGTGGTGGTGGACACGTCATCTCCCGAGCAGCTGCATCCCCTCGAAGGTGTGCCCGCCGGCTCGGTGGTGATAGACCACCATATGCCCAACGAACGGTGGGAGGGTATGATCTACCATTGCGACGACTCTAAAAGCTCCTGTGCCGAGATCATCGCTGACATCATAGATGAGACGGGGCTGAAAATTGAACGCGATGTGGCATTGGCGTTGATGGTCGGTATGCTCACCGACAGCGGCCATTTCCAATACAGCAATGCCGCCCTGATGCGTAGGTTCGCATCTTTCATGGAGGAACATTCGATCGCCCCCGATGAGGTGATGGCCGTCACCCGGGCCGACACCACGATCTCCGAGAGGACCGCGGTGCTGAAGGGAGTCTCCAGGTCCCGCTTCGACAGGGCGGGGAACTATGTTGTGGCCGTCTCCTACGGAAGTTCCTACGAATCCTCGATATGCCGCGCCCTGCTGAACAGCGGTGCCGATGTGGCCTTCGTGGGTTCCCAGCGTGATGAGCGTTTCCGTCTCAGTGCCCGCTGCTCGCAGGCGCTGGTCCGTGAAGGTTTCCATCTGGGGCGCATACTCGATGAGATAGGCGGGGAGACGGATAACGAGGGTGGCGGTCACGGAGGCGCCGCCGGTATGACCGGCGTCGGTGATGTGGAGGCCATACTCCACATATGCATGAAGAGGTCAATGTCCCTGTTCAGGGATATGCGTGACCGTTCAGCGTCCCAAAGACTTTAGGACGACCTTCATACCCTCGTAGTTCTCCGGCTTGGATTTGAAATAATCATCCACCGGGGACAGTATGGATTCCAGTGCCGAGGCCACTCCTTTCTTCAGGTCCATGGGGTGTAATGCTCCGGAGTAGTAGTCGTCACGGAGTGACTGGTACTCGCCATAGCTCACCGGGCCGCCGAACTTCTCAGGCCTTTGGAACTCCAGTTTGCCCAGGCGGGGGAATAGTACGAGACTGCAGAGCATGAGGACGGGGTTCCTGTGCTCCTCCTCGGCCTCCGGAGGGCAGTAGGCCTTCTTCAGCTTCCTCTGTACATCCTCGGTACTGTCATGGATCATTATACCGCTGTCGGGGTCGCTCTTGGACATCTTGGCAGCAGCGGGATTCATCCTGTCACCGCCCTTCAACCCGGGGAGGAGCGGGGTGTGTATGGCTATGGGCTTCTTCCATCCCAGTTTATCGGCGGCGTCCCTGGCCAGCATATGCGCCCGCCTCTGATCCATTCCGGAATATGCGAGGTCTATGTCCATTGCGAACATGTCCGTTGCCTGCAGTATGGGATAGAACAGTTTAGAGGAATCCAACTCAGCGTCGTCCTCTCCGCGGCCCATTATGGTCATGGCCCTCTTGACACGCGATAAGGATGTTGCTTTGGCGACCTTGATGACCTTCTCCCAGTAATCCATGTCATCGAGGAGGTCACTAGCGTAGCAATAATCGACCTTGTCACGTGGCACTCCCAGCGATTCGAAGCAGTCCTCCATGTAACGGGCGCAGGTCCTTATATTGTCCAGGTCCCCACCCAGTTTGTCATTGATATAAGCATGCCAATCGGCCCAGAATACTGTGACCTGGAGACCGGCGTCCACAAGGTCACGTATCTTGGAGGCGCATATCAGCCAGCCGATGTGGACCAGTCCAGAGGGCTCAAAACCGATATAAGCGCGAGGGGAGCTTCCACTTGCTAGCAGTTCTTTGAGCTCGTCCTCGGTGACCAGTTCCTCGACGTTCCTGGTCACTATCTGAAACCTCTCCTTCAGGTCCATTTGAATCGCAATCCCAATCAGGAGACGCTTATAAAATGATATTGAATCCTACATCCAATGCCAATCCACGCCCTCGTGTATCGTCCTGGCGGGATTACCGGCGACAACGACCCCCGGCGGTACGTCGCGTGTCACGACGGCACCAGCACCGACCACGGCATCATCCCCCACAGTGACGCCTTTCAATATCGTGGCGTTGGAACCTATCCATACGTGATCCCCGATTTTCACGGGGGAACTTTCCGACATCCTTTCTCCCCCTTTGACCAAAACATGGAAGTCCGTGTCCATTATCTTCACGCCCCAGGATATGGCACAGTCGTCACCGATGGTTAGGGATTCACGACAATATACCGTGCAACTCTCATTGAGGAGGCACCTTCCCCCGATACGTACCTCGGCATCTGGACCGATGTTGAAACGGGCCCCGGGTCCGACAACCGTCCCATCGCCTATGAACAGTCTCGAACCGCTCATCAGAGTTATCACACTCCGCGACCCTGCCAATTTCGCCGAATAGGCCTCGACCATGTCCGGCAGGGCGGTGAAGAGGATGCGGCCATCGGTCTCCAGGACGCCTTTTCTTCCGCGATGAATTCTGACCGCATAGTTACGTACTATCGGGAACCGCCAGAAACGCCTCGGGAACCAGCGCATGCTGCTGATGAGACTCCGGAGGCCGGGGACGGGCTCTATATTCGGCATCCTGCTAGATGCATTACTCATGCTAAAGGCCATTCCAAGCCTCGATAAAAATGTATTCGCTGCATACTCTTCACCTCCGGGCCCGGTATACGATATCGCCGTCATAGGAGATACGGAGAATGCGGTGATACGGTATCATCGATCCACGGACTCTGAAGAAGGATCTGCCTTGTTCGGAGATCTCGTCACCGCTGACCTCGATCATGTCGTCCCTGGCACCACGATGCAGATATGCCACCTTGCACCGGGAGACGTCCCTATCATCCCTCCATTTGATTGAATTCAGTACCTGGCGGGGGAACATCATGATGATACCTCCAAAAGGGTTTTTTATCATAGATTAACGATGACTAGATATGACTCTTGTCGTGGAGGGTAACCTGGTAGACGTGATAAGTGACCGCATCTATCCTGCCCGCATAACCGTTGACTCGGGAAGGATAGTGGACATCCTCGAGGTCAGGAGTTCTTTCGACCGCTATATCCTCCCGGGACTCATAGAATCGCATGTGCATGTTGAATCCTCGCTCCTCGTGCCCTCAAGGTTCGCCGAGGCCGCCGTCCCTCATGGAGTGACCGGCGTTATATCGGACCCACATGAGATCGCCAATGTGCTGGGCATTGAAGGGGTGGAGTTCATGATCGAGGATGGTGGCGGAGTGCCGTTGCGTTTCCATTTCGCGGCACCCTCCTGCGTGCCTGCGACCCCGTTCGAGAGTTCGGGTGCAGTGCTGGGCCCCGATGACATAGAACTGCTTCTGGCAAGGGACGAGGTGGTGGCGCTTGCGGAGATGATGAACTTCCCGGGCGTTCTGAACGATGACCCCGACGTGATGGCGAAGATAAATTCCGCATTATCAAGGGGCAAACCCGTGGATGGTCATGCCCCCGGACTCAGCGGTGATGATCTGGAAACATACATCTTAGCGGGCATAAGCACAGACCATGAGTGCACCAGTTACGAAGAGGCCTCCGAGAAGGCGTCCAAAGGCATGTTCATTCAGGTTAGGGACGGCAGTGCCAGTAAGAACATGGAAGCCCTCATCGGTATCGCTGACGACCACGAGTTCTTCCTTGCCACCGATGACATGCATGCCGGCGATATGATCGGCGGATACATGGACCGGCTCCTCAGAAAAGCGGTCGGATTAGGCGTTGAGCCTTTGCGGGCGATAAAGGCCGCCAGTCTCTGGCCTTCGCGTCACTACAAACTCGAAGGGGGGTATCTGGACTTCGACATGCCCGGCGACATGGTGATAGTCAGTGACCTACGGGATTTCAATGTCGAAGAGGTTTACATAAACGGTGAGCTCGTGGCAAAAGATGGCAAGGCTCTTTTCGAGGCCCGGCCCAAGAGCGGCGAGACGGCGATTATCCAGCTTGATTTGACAGCCGGGGATTTCCACATACCGGCATCCGGCGATTCGGTCAAGGCACGGGTGATTGAGGCCCTTCCAGACCAGATAGTCAGCCTCGCCGGGGAGGCGGATATGATCGTCGACAACGGTCGCATACTGGCCGACCCGGACAACGGCATCTCCTACCTTACAGTGGTGAACCGCTACCGCTCTGCCGCCCCTGCCGTGGCGCTCGTGAACGGTTTCAGCCTGAACAAAGGAGGAATGGCCTCAACCATAGCCCACGACTCCCATAACATAATCGCCGTTGCCAACGACCCTGAGACACTGGCCCGTGTGGTAAAGGGAGTGTCCGTGAATGGTGGGTACTTCGCCACTGACGGTGAGAATGACGTTTCACTGTCCTTACCGGTGGCCGGCCTGATGAGCACGGAGAAGGCGGAGGTCGTGGCTGCGAAGGAGAAGGAGGTCACCGAGTTCGTAAGAGGCCTCGGTTGCAAACTCCATGCCCCCTTCATGACCATGGGTTTCCAGAGTCTCCTCGTGCTCCCCAGTCTGAAGCTGGGTGACAGGGGGTTGTTCGATTCGGTGAACTTCCAGTTCGTGGATGTCGTAATGGAGTGATGAAAACCTTTTACCCTAAAACCCCTTTGCGATTTCCTATGCTGGAGAGGTTGAAACGGAGCGTCACTGAATGTCCAGTGGTCATCATCGGTGAATATCACTATTTCGTACATCCCATCACCGACGGCGTGCCCTTCATGGAGCCTGAACTTCTGCAAGAGGTCGTCGATGAGCTATTGGCCGTTGGGGACTTCGAATGCGACCGCATACTGGCACCGGAGGCCATGGGCATACATCTCGCAGTGCCGATATCCCTCATCACCGGCATACCTTACAGCGTTGTGCGCAAACGATGCTATGGTCTGGAAGGCGAGGTTAACATCGCCCAGTCAACCGGCTACTCCAAATCGGACATGTACATAAACGGCATCAAACGTGGAGACCGTGTGACCATAGTGGACGATGTGCTCAGCACCGGCGGGACCCTCAAGGCCCTCGTGAAGGCCCTGACGGAGATAGTCGGTGCGGAGGTCGTGGACATAATAATGGTCTTTGAGAAGACGGACCGCAAAAAGGAGATAGAGGAGGAGATCGGGGTTCCTGTGAAGACCCTCCTCAAAGTCGATGTCATAGACGGCAAGACCGTCTATAATGACTGAAAGCCTAGATGTACCCTCATCCGTTTACCTCCTAAGCGAGCATCTTGGAACGTGGAGACGGAGGCCTTCCTGTTCCTGGCATATATGATAGTGTTCGGTTCTGCAATAGGCTGCATCAGCGGCCTTGTCCCCGGCATACATGTCAACACCCTCGCGGTGCTGCTCCTGGTATCATATCCGTCCCTGGCCCTGATACTTTCCGGGAGTGTCTGCCCATCGATGATACCGATACTGGTGGCGGCCGCGGTCGTCTCGGCGGCGGTGGTCCACTCCTTTATGGACTTCATACCCTCGGTGTTCCTGGGATCTCCGGGCGAGGAGGACGTCCTGAGCATCCTGCCGGGACACCGTATGCTCATGGAGGGCCGCGGGGCCGAGGCCGTGGTATGCTCCGCCCAAGGAAGTCTGGTGGGAGCCATGGCGGCGATAGCCCTCGCATTGCCCGTCCACATGGTGATGGCTTCAGGCGGTTGGGACGTGTTGCAGAAACACGTGCCTTTCATCCTGCCGGCGGTCATGATACTGCTGTTGCTGTCGGAGAGGGGGTCCGACTCGACCAGGAAGAGGATATGGGCCTCCTTCCTCTGCCTGGGCTCCGCCGCACTGGGATTCATCACGATGTATGGCTCCCTCCCGATGACCTTTGATAACGGAGGACTGATGCTCCCTCTTCTGGCTGGACTGTTCGGTATGCCCGCCCTGTTGATATCACTCGGCGGAGGGCAGATGCCGGTGCAGACCGGGTCGGCCCGGACCTCGGTCGACAGCGGACCGGCCCTCAGAGGCCTGATTGCCGGAATGGCCGTCGGTTGGCTTCCAGGCATAACCGCGACCGCAGGCACTGTTGTGGCCTCCCTCGGCTCCCCGGAGAGGACTCCGGAGAGGTTCATAGCCATGGTATCATCGGTGGGCACGGCGGCGACGGTGTTCGCTTTGGTTACCCTCTCCGTGACCGGCAGAGGTAGGACGGGTACCATGCTGGTGATACTGGACATCACCGGAGGGGGCGTGGACATGATGGGGTTCGCAATGCTTCTGGCAGCGGTTGCGGTGTCGGCATTGATCGGCTACGTGGCCACGATAAGGACCGGAGTCCGGTTCTCCGGCATTCTGCAAGGGCGGGACCTGTCCAAGGTGAACATCTCCATAGCGTCGTTCCTGTGCTTACTGACCTTGGCCCTGTGCGGACCCGGCGGACTACTGATGCTGCTAGCCGCGACTTCCCTGGGTCTGCTACCGTCGGCGGTGGGGGTGGGCAGGGTGCATCTGACCTCCTCCCTGCTCGTCCCAGTCATGATATCACACTCTGGAACCCAGGCCCTGATCTCTGCGGCCCTATGAACGAACGTATACGGTCCCGGTCCCATCCAAAGGGTATCAGGATCTCCTCCGCGGAACGGACGAGCATATCAACATACCTCTCCCGGTCATAGACCCCGTCCCAGAACTCGGGCAGAGACACCTTACGCGATGCCTTCCGGGCGGCCGAGTCCCGGATTATGTATGCCATTGACTGACCCGGAAGAGGCTCATGCCCGAACGAAGCCAAAACCTCAGCGGCCGCCCGGGAGTCGTTGAACTGACGATACTCGCCCATCATCTTAGAGGTCCTCCTCACCAAGGTGATGTCCTCTGCCGAGACCTCCCCGGAGTAGACCTTTTCAGTCCAGGACCGCAACATATCCAGCACCTCAGGTACCATCTCCTCCATCTCAGACTGGTCCCGGGCCCGGGACAGGGAGTCCAACGCCCGGGTCTGGAAATCCCTTACGCATCCCACACAATCCCTCTTCCGCGCCGCTAGGCCTCTGATCTTCATCTCCCCGTCCTCGAACACCCCGTAGTAACGGTTCAAGGCCCCGGCGCCATTGTGCAGGTTGGGGAGGAACACTATCCACCGGTAGCGCCCCTCCACCTCCAAGGGTATCCCGTACCTTGCCTTCACCTCCTCGGCTAGTGCCTCGTGGTCTCCCCGCCCCTGTAACCAGAGCGAGTCCACTATGCCATGTATCACCCTCATACCCCTGTCCGAGGCCATCTCCGCCGTGCTGAGCATTATCTCCCGTCCATAGGCGGTTATGGCCTCATGGCACTCTATCCTGCCGAAACGGGCGTTCCGGTAGCCTGTGTATCCGAAGCATGTGACCAGTACCCACTTCAAGAGTTTGGACCTCTGCCTGTGCAGTTCTGCGCGGGCGGGGTCGGTCCTCGCCATGTGCTTGAATGCCCTCCTCCTCTCCACCAAGGGACCCAGGACCGCGGGCAGAAGGCCCCTCCTCTTCCTGCATATGCGGTATCCAAGACCGGGGACCATATCCTCTGATGAGGGGCAGCAGTCGCATTCCAGCGTCTCAGGGGAGATGTTGAACCGGGATATTATGGATGGATACATCGAGGCGAAATCCATCTCCAGCACATCCTCATGCACACCGGGGCTCGGCTGATGTATCATGCCGCCCCTGTCGCAGACCACCAGTTGGGAGACGCTCTTGAAATCCTCGGGAACGTTCTTCTTCCAACGGAGCAGGTTTCCTCCGCGGAGGGCGTGATCGGACTGCATGGCGGATATCGCGGTGCCCGGTGACAGTCGGGAGAGGTCCTGCAGGGGCAGTCCGGACAGCCGGGACAATTCTATGAGGCCACCGAGGCCGCCCTCCGAGTACATGAAGGACGAGGTGTCTAAATGTATCCTGCCCTTGAGTTTCAGGGCCGGTGGCTTGTAGACCGTGCGGCCATAGCTATTATAGCTCTTACCCGGCCCGGAACGGACTCCCGCCTCCCTGCCCATGCAGAGGTCGAGACCCAACGACCTGGCGCGGTCGAATAGATGTGAGGTCCGGCCCTTGTCCCCTCTATCCACCATGATTATGTCGGGGTCCCCCTCCTCCACCATGTGCGAGAGCTCTCTCAGCATTCCCTCCTCATCACCTTTCAAGGGGACCCCGTCCACGGAGATGCTTTTCAACACATCGTCGGGACGGGGGTCGAAGGGCCTTGATATCACATGGTCTATCATCATCGTGCGTAGAGGAGGCAGAGGATAGCTAAGGCGCAAGGGGGAGTCCAGACTCCTCATGTCCGCGTCCGCCTCCATGAGTCCGAAAGGGAACAGCCCGCGGGGCAACATGAAACGCTGGGACGGGGAGAGGTCGACGTTGTAGAGCTCGTGGTCACGGTAGGACCCCCAACGGTCCACTGTCCGGGCCAACCTCGTCATCTGTTGGAAACCCTCGACACTTACCCTCAGAACATCGACCATAGGGCCGGCCAACCGTGTCCTGGCCCTCTGCATCGAAGCCTGGGCCCCGCACCCCTCCACATCCCGGGCGAGTGTCTTTAGGTCCCCGCCGGCGACCAGGAACGACGGCCGTAGCGGACGCTGGACACGCATGTGCCCCTCGGCAGTCCTCAGCCATAGGACCACCCCCTGATCATCATCGGAGGGGTGGCAATCGGTTATCCACCCTCTCATCGTCGCTCCCGTTCCATACCCCGTATACGCTTCTCATGCTCCAGCAGGACGGACAGCAGCATACTCTCCACCGGGTCGGGGGACTCGCAGTTGCTTCCGGCGGCGGCGTGGTCCCTTATGTGCTCCATAAGATGGTCGAACGCCTCACGGTCCTCGGGAGACAATGCACGGCGGAATCCTTTCCATTCATCGATTATGCGCTCCGAAGCGCGACGGTACGTGGGTGAGGTGCGACCCATGTCATACACCTCCTGGACCCCTTATCTCCAACCCACGCTTGGTCTTCCGTGCACGGAGGCGCCGTGCGGAGGAGACACCGTCGTAACCGGACACGAGGACCGTTCTTCCCTCCGAGGCCAGAGTGTCCAGTGAGTCCATGGACCTCCTGATCAGCTCCCGGGACTCCCGACCGTCGACATCTGAGTCCGCGAAGAGTGCCGACAGGGCCGTGACCATGATAAGGGATGGCGATTCCTCATGGACCTTCTCCGGAAGCCTGTCCTCGATTATGGAACTCATCTGATAGGCCGTGAACGCCCTGGCGACCGTGACCCGGTCCAAAGAATAACGGGTGCTACAACGGCGGGACCTCAGCATCCTCGACAGCAGAAGTGGGTCGAGTGCGTTCCCTCCATCAACCCACACCACCTTCCCCTGCACGGCTATGTGTTCGGCACAGAAGGCGTGCATGAATGAGGAGACGGACTCCCGGTCCCCATCGAGGAGGTTGATCTCTCCGGATAGTAGGGCGGGTAGAGGCTTCGCTGTACTCTCCATATCCTGCATCCAATCGGCTCGGGGCGGGGCTTTCGCTCTCATCGTCAGAAAGGGACAGTCATCTTGCAGGGTATTATACCGGATTGCAGGGGGATTTCCGAAAGTGGATACGGCAGAAACATTAAAACGCCACGAGGAGTTGATAAGACGGGATGCACGTGGACAGGTCTCCGCTGGATAACGTAAGGGGATCGCTGACGTCTTTGGAAAAATGGCTGGGGATGGCATTCTCCATTGTGATGTCGGGGGTCTTCTCGAGGATGATCCGGGACCCGACCGGGGAGAGATACCACTCCATATTGGCAGTCATGGGCTCATCGGGGTTCACCACGATGACCATCATAGTCGCGGCACTGGTCCTGCTGGTGTACTACTACGGGGACCGTTTCGGTATATGGATCCCGCAGACGTACCAATACTACGCCACCATACTTCTCTGCATCGTGGTGCTGTACCTGGGGGGGTACGTCGCCATAGACAATCCCATCGTCGGGGTCACAGCGCTAATCTTCTCGGGCGGACTGCTGGCCGTACTGGCCGTCAAGAAGGAATCCTGGGGTATCGCCGATGTAGGGATACTGAGCCGCCTTATCGGCTCTGGATGAAATCGGGGAGGTCCTCCATCGAATACGACCGTGTCGGGGTCGCAGGCACATCCTTCGTCTCCTCCTCACGTTGCACGACCTCCGCCATCACAGGACGGGGGCGGTATGTACGCCATTTGGAGACTATGTCCTCGATGAGCTGCCTCTCATAGAGCGAGAAGTACACTATGGCCGTGGTGGCCATTATGATTATGTTGAAGATAACAGACATGCCGATGAAGCCGCCTATCTCGCCGAGGCTCATACGCCTCACAGCACCTATGGTGTAAAGGGCGATGGGGATTATGGGCATGGCTATCTTCTTGATGGTGGAGACCGCACCCTTGTACAAGCGAAGGTCATGATAGGGGCCTTTGATCCTCACATCCAAGGACCGGAATATGGACCACGGCAGGACCAGGAACGGTAGGTAAAGGGTTAGTAGGAACATTATGAGCAGTATGTACTCCAGGGAATAGGCGGTTAGAAGTGAGGGGTTGAGACTGATGTATAACCACAGGAACACCCCTATCAGAAAACCCATTCCCATTGTCCTCAGGGTGTCATCGACCGGTATGCTCTCCCGACGCATGTTGTGGTCCATGACCAGGTCGTTGGTGTTGATGTCATCGGGTATGTTGAACATGAATACCAATATCTTGTCCTTGATCTCCCTCTCCTCACGGAGACTCAGGCCCTCTATACGTGCCAGGGTCCGATAGAAGAGTTTCCTTTGCAGTGTCACGACCACCGCCACGACTCCGAAACCTCCCATCACAGCGTAGACCACGAACAACAGTATTACCGTCTCCACACCGTACTGGTACAACAGACCGACCGCCCCCAGCAGTACCAGGGTATAGTACCAGCGGAACCTTCCCGCGAAGGAGACCAGACCCACTATGACCAAGGAGAATGAGAAGATGGGTATCGCTTCCGCGACGGTCGCCACCATGCCGGTGACTATGCTTACCGCCGACGCGACCGTGCACACCGCCAACGACAGCAGGAAGAGTCTGAGCAAGGCTATATCGTAATTGTCACTCAGATCGAGTTTTCGTCTCCTCCTGTTGCCTGCCAATTTTTCCAATCTCATTCTGCCAGAGTATTGATTAACAACCTATACAATGTTTTTCGGTCACTCGGTCCAAGCCTCGAGCTCTAGTCGGGACTTGTCGCCCCTGAAAACACCGATGACCAGGGCGGCGGTGCATTTCTCCTCGAATTCGATTGGTCCCAGCGTCCCGGACCTCATCCCCTCCTCGAACCTGAGGATCCTCCCATCAGGCCCCGAGACCGCCACATCGACAGGTTGTTCGGCCTCCACCCTGACAGACAAAGACCTTCCCTTACGTACCGACAGTGGGAATGTCTTGACGTTGTCGTATCCGCCCGGCAATGCAGGGTCGAAATCCCCTACGGTTATCGACTGAACGGGGAGGATTGGAGTCCTCTTGCGCAGAATGGCCATGTTCAAGGGATTTCCGGACAAGTATTAGGACTTTTCAAATTACCAGCTATCCCGGAATGCGAGAGTGTAGGCCACGTACATGTGCAGATCCTGCGGAGAGGTGAGGGCGCGATGGACAAAAGGCCACACTCTGGCCCCCTCCTGGAAGGGTGCCGCCGCGGAACGCATGTCCTCATCCGTCCATGAGGCCAGAGTCAGGTGGGACTTCATATACCAGGGGGAGGAGAGGAGGGAACTTCTCCACCAGGAGCCATAACTCTCCGGCCGTCCCGAGATGATGGACTTGGCCGCCGCCTTGCCAGCGTGTAGGGCTACCCGTATACCTCCGAAGGTCAGGGGATTGGCCTGGCCCGCAGCGTCACCCACCAGAAGCGCCCGTCCATCGCTGACGGGGCCGACACCCCCGAACGGCAGATAACGCACGTTCCTCTCCTCGTACCGGTCCAGGCTATCGGCCCCCAACGGGAACCCGGTGTTCACCAGCCCCCCGCAGGGGAACTCCCATCTATACCCCCCTTGATACCTCTGACCCATGCGGAATATCAAGGTCTCAGGGTCGGCCTCGGAATCCACCAGGTATTGCTCGACAGCGAATTTTTTCAGCGGATGGGTCTTGAAGAGGGATTTACGGACTATCGAGAACGCCCCGTCGGCCCCCACGATGAAGCGGGATCTGACCTCACTACCGTCAGCCAGGCGGGCAAGGTATCCGGCCTCCTCCCTCTCTACTGATACAACAGACCCTCGGGAGAAGGACCCTCCCATATCCTCATAGTCCTCGGAAAGACGGGACAGGAATGCGGGGCGGTCGAGAATGTAACCGTTGGCCCTCTGTTTGATCCTGACGTTCCCTGGCCAGTCGATCTCCATCCTGGATATCCGGTGCTTGACCTCCTCGGGCTTTATCGGTTCGAGTGCTTTGAAGGCCCTGGCACTTATCCCTTCGCCGCATATGCGCCGATATCGTGACAATCTGTCGCCATGCAACCTCTCGAGAAGCAGGATATCGGGATCGTTACCATACTCTCGTAGAAAAATGGCCGTTGAAAGACCAGCGGGACCGCCGCCTACGATGAGGACGTCATGCCTCTCAACCATCGGGGAATAATCAGAAGACTCCTATTTCATCGTTTATACGTCGAGTTCGGATAGTTTGAACAGAGTGGTCAGAACATGTTCCCATGAGCCTGCATTCATTATCTTGGATCCCATGCCCTCTATCTCCACGACCTCATACTCATCGCCATCGAACTACAGGAACATCATCTGATACCCTTGGGCCTCGAATCCCTCTATCCGGGGATTGGACACGACTGATGCCCCGTAACCGTTTTCGAAGCGGTATATCTTATGGAATCGTCCTCCCTCCATGCAGCCGCAGACGCATCTCGCATTCAGATCGATCTCGAACTGTTCCAAGTCCATTGCATCGTCCCCATGTTTCCGTCAGGAGGCTTTCGTGGCGAGACAGGCCTCTTCGCAGACCTCCTAACATTATCGAAAAACCCTTGGAAGTATAATAATAAAAACTGCAATCTATTTATTTAAAATAACGTATATATTACTTTACCAAGGGTTTTGTTATTAACGGGTTATAGTCTGTGTGCCTTTGTTAACTATTGTTTTCCTTTTAGAAATGTATATATATAATGTTGATATGCGTTTTTCTTTTTTTCGCCCTTATACTACCAATAATATTGTTAACAACTTGCTTGAGGCTTTTAGTATATAAAAGATAAAACCATTTTGATTGTATGTTCACCCATTGTCAATGGTTTATGCATCCAACCATACATTAGTCTTTTAATATGGAAAACCGGGATTCAAACATAGGGACGGCGAGTAACCCGTCTAAAGGAGGAACGCTATGAGCAAAGAGGACATATTGAACGGTTTGAGCGAGGCTGTCGTAATGGGCAAGCCCGACCAGTCCAAGTTGTTCGCCCAGAAGGCGATTGATGAGAAGGTCAATCCCTTGGACGCTATCAACGGTGGGCTTGTAAAAGGAATGTCGGTCGTTGGAGACAGATATGCTGCCAGGGAGGTCTACCTCCCACAGGTGCTGATGTCGGCTAACACCATGTACGCTGGATTGGACATACTTCTGCCCATGATCCCAACCGAGGACCTTGCGGACAAGAAGCGTGTGATCATCGGCGTGGTGGAGGGGGACGTCCACGACATTGGAAAGAACATAGTCAAGACCATGATGACCGCTGGTGGATTGGAGGTCAATGACCTCGGAAGGGACGTACCTACTGACACATTCATATCCACGGCTGAGAGCTACAAGTCTGACGTTGTTGCGATGAGCACACTGATGACCCCGACGATGGACGCGATGAAGGACGTCATAGACGGCCTGGTAGAGAGTGGTTACCGCGGCAACACGAAGGTCGTTATCGGTGGACCGCCGACATCGCCTGACTTCGCAGCCGAGATAGGCGCCGACCACCGTGACGCGAACGCCCAAGACTCGGTAGCATGGCTCAAGGAGGCATTGTTGTGAATCATCTCGAGAGGGCCATGGCAGCCCTGACGGACGGCGAGGCCGACCGTCTCCCCGCCTATCCCATAGCCTGCGGTGTGAACCGTAAGCTCCTGGGAGATGATGTCACTTACGCCAAGTGGTGCAGCGACCCCAAGCTTTTCGCCGATGCTTTCGTGGCCGGGCAGAAGTACTTCGACTTCGACTTCGCAATTGGCCTCATGGACCTTTCCGTGATGGCTGGCGACCTCGGTGCACACGTGCGCATGGATGATGAGAACACTCCTTTCGTGGACAAGCACATCGTTCACGACATCGAGGACTATGAGAAGATGGAAGTTCCGGACATCAAGACCGGAAGGTCCAATGTCCTCATCGAGGGTACGAGACTCTTCACTGAGAAGTTGAAGGACGAGGTTATCTGCGCCGCATTCCTGGAGGGGCCCCTGCTGGCCCTGACCCAGGTCGCTGGTGCCGAGAGGGTCTTCATGGACATGTTCACCAATCCCTCCGCAGTGCATGCTGGATTGGAGACCATGATGGAGTTCGACGTGCAGATGGTCGAAGCGCTAAGTAAGACTGGCGTGGCTGGTCTGGTCTGGGACTACCTGTGGGCCAACTACTCTTGTCTCGGTGACAAGGAGTATGACGAGTTCGAGGGTTGCGACAAGTACGCCGGCAAGCTGAACAAGCTGGTCGTCGACAGTGGCATAGCGAACTGCATACACAACTGCGCTGACCTCCCCCATCTGGACACCCAGGTGAAGAAGTTCAAGCCCGCCATATACAGCATGGCCTACTACCCTCTGATACCTGATTCCCCCAGTGCGGGAGAGGTCATCGAGAACGGATATGCCGACAACTGCCTTATGGCCGGCAACATCGACCCGCAGTTCTTCATACGCGCCTCTACGGAGAAGATCTCCAAGGTCACCTCCGACCTCTGCCAAGAGGTCAAGACCGCATTGTGCAAGAGGGGACTGAACTCCCGCTATTGCATCTCCAGTGGCTGCGAGGTGCCTCCGGATCGTGTCACCAAGCTGGAGAACATCAAGGCCGTCGTGGATGTCACCAAAGAGGATGGCAAACTAGGAGACTGCTAGACGTCCAAACGCATTCATTAAACCCTTTCCAAACATCTTCGACTTTAAAGTGATGAATATGAAGGTCTCACAGATAGCAGGATTCCTTGGGAGCGGTAAGACTACCGCCTTGATGAAGATCGGGGAAGGATTGGTAAAGAGAGGTTGTAAGATCGCCATCGTCGTCAATGACGTTGGCGAGATAAGCATCGATTCCAAGTATGTCGAGGCCAATGGATTGGAGGCCCGCGAGATCGCGGGAGGATGTATATGTTGCCAGATAGCGGGCTCCTTCGCCGAGACCCTGGCGAAACTCCATGATGGATTCGACCCGGAGATAGTCATTGTTGAACCCTCCGGCGTGGCCATACCGTGGGGCTTGAAAAGGGCCGCTGAATATTCTGAGGCCAAATCCGACATGGTGATCGAGCATGCACCGGTGATAACCTTGGTCGATGCCACCCGTATCGATATGTTGCTGAAGGCCGTGCGCAGACTCGTGGAGACGCAGATCAGGGAGGCCGACGTCTGTTTCGTGAACAAGGTCGATGCCGCCACACCCGAATCCATAGCCAAGACCGAAGAACTGATAAAGACCATCAACCCCCGGGCGGAGATAGCCCACCTGTCATCGGTCACCGGTGAGGGCCTGGAGATGGTGACGGATATAATAATGAACAAGGTCTCACCGCGTTACGACGACGCGGTCGAGGAGGAGATGCTCCGCAAAGAGTATGGAAGGAGGGATGAGTGATGTCGGGAGACCACGATGACCTTCACCTCGACCTGCACCGTGCGGTCGACGAGTTGGGTAAGTACGCCATAGTCCTGAAGGTCAAGGCCGATGACGGCGTGACCAAGCAAGAGATAATCAGATTCATAAACCACATCATGAAGAGGGCTGTGCAGGAGTGCATGGAGAACGGGGCTGACATAGTCGGCCATGTGAAATCCTTCGTATATTGTGATGAGGGTAACATAATGGGGAGCATAGTGGATGCCGCCCAGGAGTCGGTTGCCTTGAAGGACTCTCTCAAGGCCGATAGCCTGAAGCAGTTCGAGTTCACGATGCACGTCATCGTCCATGGCATATGGGATGATGTTGTCCGCGACCTCACACGGTCGATATTGCCCGAGGTGTTCGCTGACTACGACATGGACTTCGAGATTTTGGACGACCACTATGATGTGGAGAAGGGGATAGACCACCACTGAGGTATACTTATGATGGGAACAGAAGGATTCTACGATGCGATGAGGAGTAAAGGCTTCTCGCCCGAGACGGTCAGATCGCTACGGAAGTTCAAGTGCCCGGACTGCGGTTTCGAGTTCTCGATGATGTATGCTCGCACCATAGCCTGCCAGGGTTGCTCCGAGGCTATGAAGGACTGCCCCAAGGTGAGGTGCGCGAAGTGCGACCTGGAGATATTGATACGCGATACGCCGGAGGTTGTCGGCAAGAACCACGAAAAACACATGGCCGACCACATCTCCCGCATCGTCACCAAGCATAACCAGGACATGGGATGGAGCGGCAGAAGGTGAATTAATTGTCATTAGGATTAGGCATAGACACGGGAGGCACCTACACCGACGCGGCTCTTTATGAGTTCAGCTGTCAGAAGGTCATCGCCAAGGCGAAATCATTGACAACTCGTGACGATCTCTCCATTGGCATCTCCAAGGCGATTGCCCATATGGGGAGCGACCGTCTCCCCGAAATTGAACTGGTGTCAGTCTCATCAACACTGGCCACCAACTCTATCGTTGAAGGTAAGGGTTGCCGTGTGGCCCTTATTGTGGTCGGCAGGGATTATGACCGGTCCCTACCAGTTGACATTATATCCCGGATATCCGGCGGCCATAACCTCTCCGGTAACGAAGCCGAGCCTTTGGACGTGGAGGCTGCCACCCGATTCATAGAAGAGTATTCGGACAAAGTGGATGCCTTCGCTATTTCCTCATACCTCAGTGTGAGGAACCCGGAGCATGAGGACCGTGTCAAATCCATAGTCAAAGAGGTCTGCTCCAAACCAGTGGTATGCGGCCATGAGCTGTCCTCTAGTCTGGGATTCAACGAGAGGACCCTCACATCCGTGATGAATGCCAGACTAATACCCATCATCGCAGACCTGATGGAATCTGTCAAGAAGGTCCTCGAGGACCTCGGTATCGAATCCCCCATGATGATAGTCAAGGGTGACGGGTCGATGATGGGAGAGAACGTGGCCATACTCCGACCGGTGGAGACCATATTGTCCGGCCCCGCATCCAGTCTGACCGGCGCCAAGATGTTGACCGGTGAGGACGACGGGATCGTCGTGGACATGGGCGGCACCACCACTGACATCGGGATACTTCGCGGAGGACATCCGAGACTGGACCCCGAGGGTGCATTGATAGGCGGCCGTAGGACCCGTGTGCTCGCCGCGGACATATCGACCTCCGGCATAGGAGGGGACAGTAGGTTCGTGGCCAACGGGCGGAAGCTCATGCTGACCCCGCTGAGGGTGATCCCGTTGTGCATCGGTGCCTCACAGCGCCCGGACATCATAGACCGTCTGAAAATCGCAGCAAAGAGGGCATCACGATTCACCCCCGAGAGTTTCGATATCGACAACGTGATACAGGATGTCGAGTTCTTCGTTCTCTTGAAGGACAACAACGACCCCGGCCTGTCCGATAACGACAGGGCGTTCCTCAAACTCCTCCATGAGGGTCCGCACTCCCTCATGGAGGCCAACGAGAAACTGGGCATCCATCAGTTCTCATTCAACGTTAAGCGTATGGAGGAGATGGGACTCATCACCCGCATGGGTCTGACCCCTACAGATCTTCTTCATGCCGAGGGATCCTATGTGGAGTACTCCGCCGAGGCCTCCCGTATCGCGGTCGACCAGCAGGCAAGACGGCTGGGCGTTGAAAGTGATGAATTCATCCGCATAGCGAAGAACATGGTGGTCGAGAAGCTCAGCAAGGAACTTCTCTTGAAACTGATGCAGGAGGAGACGGGAACGGAGACCGACGGGATTGTGGCCAACGACCTGTTGGACAAGGCGATAAACGGAACCGTCGGAAAGGATTTCGGATGCCGGATATCCTTGAACAAACCCCTGATAGGCATCGGTGCCCCCATAGGCGCCTATTTCCCCACCATCGCCGAGAGGTTCGACACCCGCCTGATACTACCGGAACATGCTGAGGTCGGCAACGCCGTCGGGGCCATCACCGGAAGCGTGGTGGAGAAGATGGACATACTGATCAAACCCAAAACGGGTATGGGTACCGCCATGGATCCGCCGTGCACACTCTTCTCCACCTTGGAGAAGAGGGAGTTCGGATCTGTCAGTGAGGCGGCTGCGTATGCGGTCGAGACCGGCAGTGCCCATGTGGACCACATGGCCCGTGTGGCCGGTGCGGATTCGGTGGAGGTCAAGGTTGAGAACCACGACCGTAAGTTCGGATTCGGCCAAGAGTATGACGGCGAGGTCCTTCTTGAGAAGCAGATACGCATTACCGCTGTCGGAAAGCCCCGTCAGTTCTATGCGGGAGGAAGCTGCCGATGAAGGTAGCGGTGATAGCCTGCGACATATTCAAAGAGGAGGTGGAGGCCCTCGTGGAAGGAGATGAGGACGTGGTCCACGTCGAATTCCTGGAGTTCGGCCTACACATCGAACCGGAGAGGATGCGCCAGGTGGTGGTGGAAAGGGCCAACGCCATCAAGGACGAGGTGGACGCTATCATGCTGGGATACTGCTACTGCCAGAGTCTGATGGGGGTGGTTGACGATATCGA
Organism: Methanomassiliicoccaceae archaeon; assembly: GCA_003560875.1. Classification (GTDB taxonomy): domain Archaea; phylum Thermoplasmatota; class Thermoplasmata; order Methanomassiliicoccales; family Methanomethylophilaceae; genus PWHV01. Next base: position 10,190 of record PWJQ01000021.1, on the reverse strand, counting down.
CGTCCCTGCGGAGATGGTACACACCGATGACTGCATAGGCGTTTTCCTCACACCGGAAGGTTATGCCGCCGAGAGGCGGAAATGCGCCGGGACATGGTACAACTCACCGGGATGGACCAATCTGGGAATCGATGGTTCGATAAAGGAACTCAAGCTGGACACGGTCGCCGACCAGGTGGATCCTATGGATCTGTTGCACATGATGTTCGACAGCTACTCCCGCTGCCTTTTCATCAACACCGGAGTGGGCGATGTGGATGACCTTCGGAAGCGGTCGCAGGAGTTCGCGGACATAATGGGCCTGTATCATGAGGAGACGGTCGGCAGCTACAAGATGCTCGCCGACGCGTTGGAGAAGGCCAAGGCCCTCGCCCGCAACAAGGACGTTTAACTCCTCAGGCGGTAGTGAGTGTTGGGAACGGTCATCTCGTAGCGGGTGCCCTCGCCATATATGCCGTTCTCGGTGATGTTGAAGTTGGTGACTCCCATCACCTCCTTGACCAGATACATCCCGTTCGACCCCAATGAAGAGGGAACGTCGAAGATGCTGTCCTTGAGACTGTCAGGTATCCCCTTCCCATCATCCTCATACACCACCCGCATCCGACCTTCCACGATGTTGAACCCGACCTTGATGCCGGTGACGGTGTCATCCGATAGGGTTGCCGCCATGATATTCTCGAAAGCCTTGGGAAGCTGGGGGTCGGCGAGTACCTCCAGGTTACCGGTCTTTATCTCCAACAATCCCTCATCGACGTCCATGGTGATAGCTAGTTGTGAAATTATGTCGCTGATGCTCTGCCACTCAGGATCGATTATGCCCACATTGCGGAAGTCCTTGGCAAAACGCATCCGCTCCTGAATCATGGTAGATGAGTCGATTATACGGTCCAGGTGTTCCTGGAGAGGCTCATTCTCCGTCATGGCCTTTATGAAGTTGACATACCCTCTGATTATCTGTATCTGATTGGACACCTCCAGGAATGTCATCCGGTCCACCACGTTCAACTGGAAGGAGGCTCTCTCCAGTTTCTCCAATGAGCTCTCGATGTTGCTCATGTCCTCCAATGTGATTATAGCCCCTCTTATCTCGTCTCTGCCGTTCATACGGGGCTGGATCGAGACCTGGAGGGTGATGTTGAGTTCGGAAGCTTGGAAACGTATTTTGTTGTGGGTGGCGGAACGGTTACGGATGGAGTCCATGACCGCGGAGTAGAGTTGCACGGTGAAGTCGTTCTTGTACTCTATCAATCCCTTGCCGATGTGATTCTCGTCAGAGAGATGATCTAGGATGTTGCGTGTCCTGAGGTTGCATTCCACTATGACCCCTTGGTTATCGACGACCATTATGCCCACTGGCGCGAACTGCAGCATCTCCTCGTAGCGCCTTTCTGTCTCGTAACGAGCCTCCCCAGACAAACGACCCATATATATCGAGGTCATCCCGTCCATCAGCAGGTTCATCTGGTTCAGGTCGGTGTTGTCATAGGGCTCGAATTTGTTCGCCACCCCGGCGGTGCCGATGACCTTGCCGTCATGCATCAACGGTATCATCAACAATCGCTTCAAACCAACGTGTCCTTTAGGTATTCCCTTGATGAGAGGATTGGGCGTTGAATAATCGTTGACGATGATTGCCCTTTTCTGTCGGACCGGTTCCCCCCATATCCCTACTTTGTCCATGGGGTACTCGATGGGTTTCTCCTCTATCCTGCATTCCTTCATCCCTGACTGGGACCAGGAGTACATCGTAAGCATGTCCCTCTTCTCATCGTAGAGGGCGAAGTACCCCATCCCACTGCGGGTGAGCTTCACGCTCTCCTCGAGGACGAAGTGAGCCACCTCCGAGAATCCGTATCGGTGCATCTTTGCCAATCGCACAAGGGCCTTCAGGCGCTTCTCGTTAAGGCCACGCTCGTCCTCTATCCTCCTCTTCTCCACGGCCAGTATAATTTTGTCCGCCAGGTCTGTGAACAGCTCCCGGGGAGGACGATCCTTGATCATGTAGAAGTCGATCCCCATGTTCAGAGCCTCTACCGCTATCTCCTCCGAACCGTTGCCGACCATGGTTATGAACGGGAAGTTGGTATTTCGGCGGAGAAGGTTGCGGAAGAGGGACAGTCCGTCGACTCCTGTTGGAGGACTATGGTCCGAGATGATGATGTCAGGATTGTATTTCTCGATTAGATTCATCACATCTTCGGGATCCTCGCAGGGCACCACTCTGATGTCCCGGTTGATTTTGGTGAGGAAGGTGACGGCCATCTCCATGAAGGCCTTGTCCTTCTCGACAAGGAGAGCCCTGTACATCTGAAAATGTTATCGCCAAGTGAATATAAAGTCATGCTGGCCTATACGGGCTATGGCCTTATCCTATGGTTGCCCGCGGGGAACCGCATCTCGAAGCGTACACCCCTGCCCTCCTCTCCCACCTCTCTTATACTGATATCCGTCATGGACAGTATCTCCCGTATGAGGAACATTCCCAACCCGGTGTTGGAACCGACGCCTTTGTTGAATATGTCCTCCTTTTTACCCTCTGGAACTCCCTTTCCGTCATCGGCGTAGATGATCAGCAGCGAACCGTCGTCCTGATGATCCCTTACGATCTCGACCCTGGTGACGTCCCCGCCGTGACGAATGCTGTTCTCGAACAGGTTGAAGAAAACCTTGTTCAGAGAAATGTCCGCATACACCTGAACGGCATCCAGGTCGATATCCATTATGATGCTGTGTTTGCCAGAGACCGCCCTCCTGACCTCCTCGTCCAGGTCCAACCACAGGGGCTTCTGCACACCCAGGGTCTGATATGTCCGGGAGAACCTCATCTGATCGGTGATGGTCCTGATACTATGCTCCATCCGCGAAAGCATCTTCACCGTATTCTCCGGAACGCCTGCGTCCATCATTATCTCTATGTACCCTCTCAGAACCTGTATCTGATTCATGATGTCGTGATGGGTTATCTGTTCGACAGTGCGTAACTGATGGGCCGTCCTTTCCAGTATCTTCATGGACTCCTGCTCGTTGGTGATGTCATCCATCACCAGCATTGAACCGTTGAATCTGTACCGGTTGTCCCATACCGGAGAGACCGTCGCACGCCAATATGTGTTCCTGTTCTGGCCATCGGAATGTTCCACGAGGCTAGTGACTTTGGCTCGCCGCTCGCGGCACTCTTTGAAAAGTTCCCACATTTCGGATATGATGCCTTCATCGGAATCCAGACTCATGTTGCGTCTCAGGGTTCCACCGTCGATGTTCATGAAGAGGTCGTTGGCATCGACCAGCACTCCCTCGGCATCCAGGACGGCGACGGCGACAGGGATGTTGCGCAGGATCCCTTCGTACCTCTTCTCCGCCTCATGCAACGTGATGTCCTTGTTGGCCAGGTCGTACATATCCCCCAGGTTGTTCATCATGAGACTCAGATGCCTGACGTCGCGATCGGTGTAATCGTATTCCTTGTTGGCGACTCCGCAGGTGGCCACCACCTTATCATCATGGTATATGGGTATGGCCATGAATCGGTTCATCGTTACATGGCCCTTCGGCGTCCCTTTCTGTAGTTCGGTCTCATTGCCATAATCGTTCAATACGATAGGGCGCCCCTGTCGGACGGGTTCACCCCATAAACCGGTCTCAGCCAATCTGTAGAAAATTGGTTTATCGAGCGTCTTGCATTGATTCATCCCCGCCTGTGACCAGGCGAACATGTTCATCATACCCTCCTCCTGGTCCACCGTCGCGATGTAACCGATCTTGCTGCCGGTGATCTCCACCATCCTCTCCAAAACGAAATGTGTCAGTTCATGGAAAGGGGCTTTACGCTTCTCGGCCACTTCGATCAGGGTCTGAAGCCTGTACTCGGTCATCTCTGCCTCCCGTTTCTGACGTCTGGTGATGACGAGGGATTCCACTTTGTCGACTAAGAGGGGGAATAGTTCGTCGGGAGGGCGGGAACGGTCAGCGTAATAAGCCACACCATTGTCAAATGATTTTGTCGCTAGATCGCGGTCGAATCCATCGGACAACACTATCAGTTGGGAGTCTAGATCTGAACCGTTTGAACCGTCAATAATGGCAAAGAAGTCCGAGCCGTTGCTGGAAAGGTCGCATATGAGGACGTCGGCGTTGATGTCTTTGCAGGCATTGACTGCTTCATCGACGGTTCGCACCGATGTCGACCATGACTCGACTCTTAACCCTCTCAATGCGTGGGCGGCATTATCGAGGAATGAGGGATCGGACCCGGCCAGGACTATCTTCGCCTTCCCCATAGATTGAACGCAATGGTGAGTGTGATGATAAATGTTATTCTGTTAAGCCGTCGTATCACTAAAGGTCGGTGGAGAACTTCCACATGCGCGGATAGGTGCCGCGATCCATGAACACCCTCTCGCTACGCACGGCCACACCACGTTTGGCACCGATCAAGCGATCGGAAGAGAGAAGGGTCTTGCCTATGGCGATGAGTTCACCCCGGGTCGTCAGTAGCGCCACTGGTTGTCCTTTACGGATTTCATCGTCGAACAACGCCACACCGGGAACTGCCAGGTCTGCCCCGTGGCAGACGGAGTCCACTGCGGCGGTCTTGACCACCACCCGGGGGAGGTGAGCCACGAGTGATTCGGCAGGCCTCAGCATTGCGGTCAAGGGCTCTGCCCTCCCTTTCTCCTGCCAGAGCTCATAGGCGTCCTTGAGCTGTTGCAGGGTGACGGCTTCGGATTCGGACATCATACCGGAGCGGGTCCTTCTGAGCTCGACCATGTTGGCTCCTACTCCCAGAGCCTCACCGATATCTATGCAGAGAGTCCTGATGTAGGTGCCAGCATCACAGGAGACCCGGAAGAGTACATCGCGACCGTCGATGTCCAGAAGGTCTAAGGAATGGATTGTGCGTATGCGCAACTGCCTTTTGATGGCGGAACGCAGGGGAGGGAACTGGTATATCCGGCCTACGAACTCCGCCATAACGCGGCGCACAGAGGACTCGTCCCTGTCACGATGGAGGCGCATTATGCAGACGTATTCCTTGTCGGCACCGAGCATGAGGTCTGTGAGTCTCACCGATTTACCGACGCAGAGCGGCAGCACGCCGCTCACGTTGGGATCCAAGGTACCGCCGTGGGCGATCCTTTCCACCTTGAGGATGTCCCTCGCCCACGATGCCACCTGATGGGATGTGGGGCCGCAGGGCTTATCCAGTATTATGACGCCGTTGCGCAGGAGCTCGCCAAGGCTACGGTCGGAGGGGCGCTTGCCGTAGCGGTTGGGCACCGGGTCTTCGGACTTGGTTATCATTGTTCCTCGGGTAGGATGGAGATGATCTCATCGACTATCTCATCAGGGGTCTTGTCACCGGTGTCGACAATCAGGTCGTAAACGCTGAGGTCGTAGAGGTCGATGTCGTAATACTGCTTGTACCTCTTAGCCTCGGAGATCTGCCTTTGTGCCATGGCCTCGGCGGCTTGTTGCAGGTCCTCATCCTCCCTCTTGCCCACCCGGGCAGCCCGGACCAGAGGGTCCGCGTCCAGGTAGAGCTTGAAGGCCGGGATGCCATCGCGTTGCAGCATCTGCGCCGATAGTCGGGACTCGAGTATCATGCTGTCGGTCTCACGTGCGATCTCAAGGATGCGGGCGTCGATCGACTCGTCTATGGAACGATCCTTCTCCGCCAGAGCCCCCATCTCCGCCAGGGTTATCCCTTTATGGGATGCCATTTCACGGAACAGACGGCCGAAGACCACTGCTGGAATCCCTAATCTCTCAGCCAGAAGGCCGCAAACGGTGGTCTTGCCTGAGCCCGGAGGGCCGCTGATTGTTATCCTCATAGCGCTTCGTTCCCATTCTCAGGGTCGTCCATCTCATCGAGCTTCTTCTTGAATTGGAAGAAACGTATGGTACGCGTCAGGACGTGCCCGAACGGTATGCTCACCAGAGTGTAAACCAATATCCAGTTGGGGAGCACGTTGCTGTCTTTCAGGTTCACGACCGGTTGCCAAGGAACGGATATTATGGCTGAGGGCAGATTGTCCACGAACAGGAATACCCAAGCGAAGATCGGTATGATGAACAGCAGAGTTGCCGGCATCAGCTTGAGCTGCTTAGTACTCATCTCCATGGACTTCGACATTATCTCCTGCTGGTGCTCGGTGAGCTTCTTGATCTTATACAGGTTGTTGTCTTGACGGGCCTGACGCAATTCCTTGTTGAACTCGCTCATGACCTTCTGGGAACGGGCCATGTCCACGTAGTCTGTGAAAAGGGAGCGTACGATTATGCTGAACGAGACCATGATCAGACCGGCGAGGGCCAGGGTCAACATAGGGTATTGGTAATCAAACCCTATGATCGGCTGTAGGACCGTGCCGACCAGACGGCCCAGCATGTTCCTCAGGTTCTGGTCGAACATGATGAACATCGCCAGGATGAATATCATCATGGTCGTCAGTTTGGGAGAGGCCATCTGGGGCGGCGCTGGAGCATCTGCCATAATCACTCACCTCCGAAGAATCCGCGCAACACTGGATGCATCTCCATCATCTGCTCACGGCCCATGGCCTCATAGAACTGTATGAGTATGCCCACGGCCAGCAGCACACCTGTGCCAGTGGCGTTACCGGTCGTCCCTATGAGGTCCGCACCTGCGGCCAGTCCACCGACCAGAGCACCGGATATCACCGTGACGACGGGGATGTATCTCTCCAGCACCCTCTTCAGGACACGCGGGTCGCGACGGAAACCGGGTATCTGCATACCGCTGTTCTGTATCTGCTTCGCCACCGCTTCCGGACCGAGGTTGGTGGTGTTGACCCAGAACTTGGCGAACAGTATGGATCCCAGGACCATGAATGAGAAGTATATGAGCACCCTCATCATGTTCTGTAACGGGGAGTGCCCGTTACCGTAGGTGCCTGGATCCAGCATAGGAAGCAACCAGTCGTTCAACCCCATGGGGGCTGAGAGGTACCACACCAGACCTCCGGAGGCATGGGTGGCCCCAGGTTCGAACAGCCCCAGGGCCGGGTTACCGCCCAACAGCGGCACCTGACTCAGGGTCTCACTGGTGTAGAACAGGAGCGCGAACATGCTTATATTGGCCAGCAGAGCGGCTATGAGAATGACCGGTATCACGCTGGCGTAGATCAGTTTGATGGGATAACGGCCCCGGGCGCCACGGGCGGAACCGTGGGCCAACGGCAATTCGATACGCGAGGACTCCACATAGGCCACGAAGAAGAAGATCACTATGGTACCCACCAACGCTATGAGCGGGTTGGGTTCGGCCAACAATATCTGTTCGTAGCCTCCTTGGGAGAGTTCGGCGACCGATTGGGAGCCTATTATGTAGAGGGTTTTGGGGATGGTGCCCGCGGGCGGGTTGGAGGCGCTCACAGCCGCAGCGGAATCCAACGGGTACCAGTTGAGGGTACCGGTGAACAGCGCCTCGGAGACGCCGGCCGCTATGAACAGCGACACGCCGCTCCCAATACCCCATTTGGAGACCACCTCGTCCATCAGGAACACCAGATAGGCCCCTAGACATAGCTGTAACACTATGACGAAACGGGCCATGGAGGTGCCGACGGCGGCGATGAACTCCTGAGAGGGTACCAGGAAGCCAAAGACCTGGGGCACCGCCGTGAATATTATCATGACGATGACCAGGAGCTTCTGCGTGGACTGGAACACTGCCTTGTCGCTGCCCTTGGAGAGGTCGAGGTTGATTATCTTCGCCCCTACGAAGAGCTGCAGTATGATCGAGGCGGTGACTATGGGGCCTATGCCCAGTTGCATCAGTGTGCCGGAGGCACCGGCCATTATGGTACGGTACTGGGCGAACATGTCCAACGTGCTCTCGGTATCGAGACCGTAGAGGTAGACGTTGGTCATGATGAAGTACATCACCAATATGACCGCTACCCAGATCAGCTTGGTACGGAAGTGCACGTGCCCTTCCGGACGGGTGACCGCAGGGAGGCGGTCAGCGTATGGCTTGATCTTGTAGAGTAGGCTCTGCTGCTCGGACATTCCCATCCCTTGTTATCTTTTCTTCACTCCGCTGCGACGGTTCCGCCGAGGGACTCGATCTTCTCCTTGGCGCTGGCGGATGCCTCGGCGACGATCACGTCCATGGGGACCTTCACGTTGCCTTCGCCCAGAAGCTTGTCTATGCCCATATCGGTCAGGGACACCATATAGCGGTCGCCCTCTTGGCGGGCTAAGCCGCCATCGAGCAGGCGGGAGAGTCCTTCCTGGAGCTCTCCGACGTTCATGGTGGCATTAGCACCGACCACGCACTGGGGCCTCTTGAAGCCCCTCCTGCCGAAATGGTCGCGGTCGTATTTCAACATGCGCAACCTCTTGTGTTTCAAGAGACCAGCGTTGCCGTGACCGCCGATGAGACCCGCTCCCCTGCCGGCCTTTTTACCGCGGCCGTGGGTTCTGGAGCCCCTTAGTTTCTTGGTCCTGCTTGGCATTCAATTCACCTCTAAAGCATCCTCATGATGAGGTCGTTGATCGCTTCCACGCGGTAGCCCAAAGCGCCGCCGGAGCGGTAGGAGCGCTTGATGCCCTCGTACCCCTTGACCGGTGGTGCCAGCCGAAATACCGGCTTGGCTCCTATCTTAGTCATCCTGGCCTTCTCCTCGGCTAGGGCGGCGGCCATCTCCTCGATGGAGGAGAAGCCGGCCTCTTTCAGGAACACGTCGTCTATGACGCGGTCCCCGGGTTGCCTGCCACGGCTGCGGATCATCTCCACAGTCGTGTCGGCACTTATCTCGCCCCAGGTTATGTAGTCCTTGGCCTTCTGCAACATACCCTTGGTCACATCGTCCTCGGGGACGATGACACAGTGGTTCACACGGGTGAGGTTGAGAAGATCCATCGTATCGGATATGTCATGCCTGACGTCGGCCTGACCCCTTACCCTGATCACAGCGTAAGCCATTCTCATTCCTCCATGATGTCCACATCGGTCTCGTGGACGTGTATGTTCACCGGGCCGGAACTGATCCTCAGCCTCTGCCCCTGCTCCTCGGTGATCCTCATCTCAGAGGTCAGGCGCAGGGCCTCGAAGGTTGCCAGGGCGTAGTTCACCTTGGTCTTGGTGTGACCCTTGGCGAATCCCCAGGCATCCTTGACACCGGCCAGGGTCAACAGGCTCTTGGCAACGTCACCGGTGGCCAGCGAGATACCGCGCGGGGCGGGCTTCAGGCTGACGCGGACGGACCCTGAGTCTCCATTGACCTCGAAGGGCAGGGTGTGGGGCTTGGCGCATCCGCACTCCCAGGAACCGCAGCCCCTCTTGATCTCGATCATATTCAACTTGGCGTTGTCGATGGCCTTCCTTATGGAGGGGCCGACCTCCTTGCCTTTGGCGCGGCCGATGCCGACGAAACCGTCACCGTTGCCCACAGCACATGTCACGCCGAACCTGACCCTCCTTCCGGAGTCAGTCATCCTCTGCACCATGTTGAGGTCGATGACCTCGTCCTGCAGCTCAGGCAGCAGTATGTCCACTATCTCCGCCTCGCGGAGTGGTAGCTTGGTGGCGAGAGCGGCGGACATGGTGGTGATCTCGCCGTCATAAACCATCCTTCCCAGTCTGGTCTTGGGAACCCAATCCATATCAATCAGCCTCCATCTTCTCGATCAATGCGTCGAAGGCGGTTTCAATGCCCTCGTCGATGTGCTGCCCGCGTATGCGCTCGTCCGCCGGCCTGACATCCTCACCGTGGGGTATGTCCAGACCAGCATCGACCATGCCTGCCAGTGCAGAGAAGCAGACGGACCCTTTCACGGGTTTCTGCCTGCCTATGTCCAGCACTGCGGACTCTATCCCTTCGGCCAGGGCCCTCTTCCCGGCCAGGTAGCCGGTGAGGTAGGCGGAGGGTAGGTTGGAGCCGGAGTAGCCCCATCCCATCTTGGCCAAATCCTTGGAGTTGGCGGCGGCGAGCACCTGGTCTCCTTTCATGTCGAATACTACCAGCTGTATGCTGGTGTGTTTCAGGGATCGGCGCACTACGGCGCGGGGGACTCCGCTTCTGAGCAGTCTCTGCCGAGCGCGGTAGTCCGTCCTCCCCTCCTTCCTGCGGCGGAAGGGGACCTTGTATCTAGGTCCAGTTGCCATCAGTTATCATCCTCCAGATGCCCTTCGGATACCAGGTGGGACACCAGGTTCCTCC
>PWJQ01000007.1 GCA_003560875.1 Methanomassiliicoccaceae archaeon | reverse complement strand
GGACTGGGCGAGATTTGAACTCGCGGCCTCTACCATGCCAAGGTAGCGATCTTCCAGCTGATCTACCAGCCCGTTAATTCGGGGAAAAGACTTGATGTAATTAAAGGTTGTGTTAGAACTCACTATCCAAGCGGCTCTGGAAACGGTGTGACTCGTCAGGTATGTTGGTCGGATACTTCCCCGTGACACAAGCTAGGCATAAATCGTTCTCCGGTAAGTTCAACGCCTTGACGAGACCGTCCTTGCTTATGTAACCCAAGCTGTCAGCGGTTATTAGTTCGGCGATCTCCTCCACGTTGCGGTTGGTAGCGACGAATTGGTCACGGGACTTCATGTCAACGCCGTAATAGCAGGGAGATATGATGGGAGGACATCCTATGCGGACATGAACCTCTTTGGCGCCCGCTTTGCGTAGCATCTGCACCAGTTTCCGGAGTGTGGTTCCGCGGACGATACTGTCATCGACCACCACCAACCTCCTTCCCTTTATGGTGGATTTGATGGGGTTCAACTTCAATGAGACAGCGCCTTCCCTTTGCTTCTGTTCGGGGAGGATGAAGGTCCTTTCCACGTGACGGTTCTTCATGAAGCCCTCCTCGTAGCTGATGCCTGAGGCCTCGGCGAAACCGAGTCCATGGGCTCTGCCGGAATCGGGCACCGGTATGACCACGTCGGCGTCCACCGGGCACTCCTTGGCCAGTATGGAACCGATGTTCCTACGGACCTGGTATGTCTCCCGGCCGTCCATTATGGAGTCAGGACGAGCGAAATAGACCCATTCGAACATGCAATGGGCCTTGTTGCCGGTGCTGCGCGACGGCGCGATCTTAATGGAGTCAGTGCTTATCTCCACGACCTCCCCGGGGGCCACGTCGCAGACGAACTCCCCCTGGAGCACATCGACCACAGCGCTCTCCGAGGCCAGGAAATATCCTTCCGGTAATTTTCCCGCACACAGAGGGCGGAAGCCGTAAGGGTCACGAGCGCCGAATACCCGGTTTCCTATCATGATGGTCAGCGAGTATGCGCCATCGATTATTGCCATGACGTTCTTTATGGCCTTGACAGGGTCGTGGAAACAGTTGGGTTCCTTGGAGAGCAGTCGGAGGATTATCTCCGAGTCAGAGTCCGTCAGGAACGCCCACCCTTTCTGAAGGTACTCGTTGCGCAGTTCGTCGGCGTTGGTTATGTCGCCGTTGTGCGCCAGGGCCATCTGACCGTGCAAAGTGTCTACGGTGATGGGCTGGGAGTTCATCGAAGCCTTTGACCCGGCAGTGGAATAGCGCACATGCCCTATTCCTGATTTGCCGTCCATGGCCAGAAGCTTTTCCGGTACGAAAACCTCGTGGACGAGACCCGGACCTTTCACCGTCTCTACGGCCTCACCATCGTAATATGAAACGCCCGCGCTCTCTTGACCGCGGTGCTGGATAACACGTAATCCTTTGAAAATATAGGGAGTAATATTGGTGTTTAGAGCGAAACCTACTACCCCGCAACTATGCTTGGGTCCGCTCATGAAAAATCCACGCTAGTGGGTCTTGGCCCAGGCGTAGTTCCTCATCTTATTAGTCTTGCCGTGTCCACAGGAGGCACACTCCCCCTTCCGAGCGTGGAAGGAGTGCTTTCCGCAACGGCGGCAGGGGATATGCGTCTTGTGATTGTTGTGTTTTCCCTTTGAAGGAGTACCTTTGCTCATCTTCCTCTCCTCACGGTGATATGTATATGACGTTGTCCCCACGGACAATGGCGACGTCCATCTTCTTGACTGACTCCCCGGCGACCAGTTCCTCAGCGTTCTTGAGAACCAGGTTCATGTGGGGATCGTACCCATCCAGGACTCCCCGGTACTCTCTCTTGGCCTTTAGTTCCACTATTACATGGCTGTTTATGGACTGATTGAGTACAGACAAAGGTTTCCTCATTTGGGTCACCATTCTGCCGATACCTAGTTGAGTATTTGAAGTTATTGGTTTAGGCCAGTATCCAAGGTCCGCAGTACAAAACATCGCCCTCTTTCTCTGTGGCGGGATGAAGTTGCGATCGATGCGCCTCGCAGGCTGTTTCACACGGCATCGGACGCTTGTCGGTAACGGGCCCTGATCCCTACCCAGCAGACGTTGGCATAAGCCTGAACTTCCCGACCGCCCGGCCATCAATCCCCTCGGTTCAGATGAAGGCGCCTATGGTAGGGGCGTCGAGACGGTCCATATCGTAGAATATGATCGCCTCCCTGATGCCTTGCCTGTCCATCGCGTAACCATGGAAATGGGATAGCATCGAAGCCCTCCAGAGCAGGTCTATGATGGTCACTGCCAGCATGCCGAAGTAGACGTTGGATAGATGGTCGGCGTAACCGTACATGTCCACCAGCTGACAGGCGTTACCCATCACGCTGTCCCTATCGTTCAATATCGACACGTAGCGTAGGAGTTCCTCCTCTCCGTCCGATGTCAGGGGCAACAGCCCCACCTGCTCGGCGCTCACGAAGCCACGATGGTGCAGGTCCCCCTCGTCGTCCAGAACCTTCCACTCCACCCCTTGGGGTGATGACATGTACAGATTCCAAGACCAATCAGGAGCACAGTACACCGGCACGTTAACCGGGTCCTCCGACTCCATTGAGGCCAATGCCGCTTCCCGGGCGGCCTCCTCCATCTCGTCGGCGTCGTAATCGAGTTCACGGCTGTCAAGGGATTCCAGGGTGACCTCTATGTCATCATTGGCGGCGAGCATCAACTGTCCTAGGAAGCCGATGTCCTTGAACCTGTCAATCCGGCCCCTGACCTGCTCCCTCAGGGAATCAGGGTCGGCCCATACCCCTGCGGATTCGCAGTTGGCACGGAACTCCTGATAGACGCGTTGTGATTGGCGCAGGGTCGTGGCGACCCGGTCCTCGTTCAATGCCACCAGACGTTCGGCCTCCTCTTCAGCGGGGATCCCCGCCTTATCCCATACCATCCGGCAGGAGAGGTCCAGTTCCACCGATAGTCTCTCGCCCACATGGAAATGGAAAGGGAACATGCTGCAGAAGTGGGGGCGATTCTGGTAAGCGCTACAGCGCCTGTCCTGAAGGAGGGCGCAGGAACCACGGCCCTTCTTCAATGCCAGGGCCATATGTTTGTGTGGCGTGGTCTTACGGACCACTTGCTTGGAGTGGTTGCGGCGGAAGAAGGCCGCTTCCTCGGGAAGGATCTCAGGTTGGCATAGGCAGCAGAGTCCACAGCGGTCACTGCAGTCGTACATCCAACCTTGCAGGGTGTCCATGACCGTCTCAAATCGTCCCATCCTTGATGTCCCTCCCTATGGTCTCCCCGCAGGGTTCTCCTCCCTTTAACTGTATCTCCCCGCGCATTATCACGGTCTGCGGGAAAATGGCCTCCATGCCTTCGTAAGGGGTCCATCCGCATTTGCTGTACAGCCTCGCCCCCTCTATGGTCGTCACCTCCCGGGGGTCGTAAATGGCGAGGTCGGCGATCATGCCCTCCTCTATCCTGCCTTTAGGCACCTTGAACCTGCGTGCCGGCTCCTCACAGGCCATCCTCACCAGGGTGGCCAATGGGATATCGTTCCTCTTAACGGCGGCCATCATCAGAGGGAACATCGTCTCCACTCCCGGTACGCCGGAAGGGCAGATGTGGAAATCCTCCGCCTTGTCATCAGTCGTGTGGGGAGCGTGGTCGCTCCCTAGCATCGTCGCTTTCCCGTGGGCCACGGCACGGTACAAGGCCTCCTTGGCGGCCGGCTGACGCAGGGGCGGGTTGACCTTGCCGCGCGACCCCAATGGGGAGTTGATGTCGAGTAGCATGTGATGAGTGGCCACCTCACAGCTCATTCCGGCCTCGGCGGCGATGTCCAGGACCTCGGCGCGTGTCACATGGCATATGTTTACGCCCTTGGCCCCCAGTGCCGCCAGTCTCCTGACGGCGTTGAACTCCGCATCGGCGGGACGGTTGCGCAGGTGGTCCTTCAGCGATTCCGCCTCCGCAAGGAATATCATCGCATCGTCCTCGGCGTGGACCGATACGGGGACGCTGAGTTCCTCGGCCTTGCGCAACATCCTATGGATGCTATTATCGTCGTTGTCAAGAAGGGATCCGGTCGTGGACCCCATGAATATCTTCAGGCCGGCGGCGTGGGGGGCCATGGCCTCCAGACGTCGCGGCAGGTCCGTGGTCACGAAAAACCCGTAATCCACGAACGACCTTCTACGGATGATCCTCTTCTTTTCCTTCAGGACTGCCAAGCGGTCGGTCGGCGGCAGGGTGTTGGGCATGTCCAACACCGTGGTGACCCCGCCATGAAGCGCAGCCATCGAACCGCTACCGAAATCCTCCTTGTTGGTCAACCCCGGTTGTCGGAAATGTACGTGCGGGTCCATGGCCGCCGGCAGGATGATGCGATAACCGGCGTCTATCTTGGTGTCGCCACGCAGGACCTTCTTCACAGCCACTATCCGGCCGTCCTCGATGCCTACGCATCCTTGTTCCAGCTCTCCGTTTAGGAAGAGCCTGCCCTCCACCACAAGATCCATCAGACCACTTCCCCGACCATCGCCACGTCTCCGCGGGGCTCCTTCTCGCTGAAGATGATGCTCTCGAAACTGAACAACTCGGCATCCTTCCAATCCCCCGGCTTGAGACCGGCCTTGCGACAGAGATTCTCCAGGTACTCCTCGGCATCCCATCCCCATTCCACTGGGACCTGGGGGAGCAACAGACCACGGCGTCCCTGCTTATCGATTATCAGACCGTCCCGTCCGACATCTATCGATTGCAGGATGGTGGCCGGGTCTTCAGCCTCGATAGACGCCGGCGGGGTGAGTATGCTGACCTCCACCACCAAACGGTCGGCCTCGTCGCTACGCAAGGGCGGGAATCGCGGGTCATCACAGGCGCCGACCGCGGCGCGGATAACGGCGTCGCCGAGACTCATCACCGGCTCCGGTATGCCGACACAACCACGCAACTGGCGTTCGGGATGCGTGTGCAATGTCACGAAGGCCCCGGCTAGGACATCGAAATCCTTGGGGACGTCAGCCTCGGGAGTCCTACCACTGACGTATGAATCTATGACCTGCCTCGCCAATGCTACCGCTGCCGTACCGACGCTTTCATCGAACCCTGTGTTCAACCCAGCTCCACCTTGGAGATTTCCTCGTCCTTACGGTGTTTGCAGTAGGGGTTATGGGCGCAGAAAGCCTCCTCGATCACGAACTGGACATAGTCCTGGGTGATGTCGTTGGCCTTCTTCATCTGTTCGGGCATCGGGAGATTGCGCATGATGTTCTCGAATGCCATGGCGAATTCCACACCGGCCCTTATGAAATGCCTCTGTGTTTCGCGGCTGCTCACCGCGGCAACTAGATGCTTAGCGAAGTCTTTCGCCGTGCTGTCCTGGCACTCCTTGCATTCGCAACCGTTGCCGTGCTTGTCCTTGTGTTCGTGTCCCTCTTTGTTCTCATCATGATGGGTCATTCGTCGTCACCTTTCTTGAATTTCACCAGCAGGCGGTCGTCCTTGAGCTCCGCCCCCTTCATCTCCAGCTTAGCCAGTGACAGGGGCAGGATTATGTTGCGTTTGTGATTCCCCACCTGCACGATGAGTATATCCCCTTGTTTATTATAAAGTTCCACTTGCTCCTTGGTGGAGAAGGGCATCTTCAATGCCATTATGTGATGCTCGTCGTCTTCCCAGAAGGTTATGGGGCTCTCATTGGACAGCAGTATGCTGGGGTCGCTGTCGCCGAAGATCATATCGGCCATCTGGGACAGCTTCTTGTCCCCTATGAGCTCGGTTGGCATCTGAATGGACTGCATTATCGGCATGGGGTCGAATGCCTCGTGTATCATGTCCACATAGCGCTTCTGCTCCTCCATCTTCTCGGCGAAGTAACCGCCGGCCTCGCTTTCAGGCAATATGCGGTTCATTATCAGGGACTCCACGGTCAATCCGTACAGGCACATGTAGGTGTAGGCGCGCTTGGTCTCATTGATGACCATCCTCTCCGGGTTGACGACCAGGCGGATCGAGGTCCTGTCACTGTCCTGTATGAGTGTACGGACATCTATCATGCGGTTGCTGATGCTCTGCATGCTCTTGAGGAAGCCATCGGTGGGTAGCGGCACGTCCACCATCTTGCCCACGGTGTACCTCGCCATGCTTATCACCCTCCGGAGAATGGCGTAGAGCTTGTCGATGTACCATTGAGACACATCAGGGAAACTGAGTAGCCTGAGGGTCTCCGCGGTGGGGGCGGTGTCCATGATGACCACATCATACTGGTCGTTCTGCTGGAAATCCCAGAGATAGAACAGCGCTGACATCAGCTCCATGCCCGGAAGGACGGCCAATTCCTTGGACGATATCGTCCCCATGCCCTGGGACTGCAGGAGGTCGCTGATGTAACCCTCTATCTCCTTCCATCGCGTCTCCATCTCGTAGAGGATGTCTATCTCGATGGCGTCTAGGTTCTCATCGATGTTCTGGATCTTACCCGAGAGCTGCATCTCCAATGAATCCGCCAGGGAGTGGGCGGCATCGGTGCTCATCACCAGAGTCCGATGTCCCATCTTGGCAGTGCGTTTGGCGGTGGCGGCGGCGACTGAAGTCTTACCTACGCCCCCTTTGCCGGTGTAAATGATGACTCTCATCTAATCATATGAAAAGGATGCTGTCAATATATCAAATATTTGACAATGACGAATAATTAGTAAGTAGGGGGAGTGCCGGGGACGGGGTTCGAACCCGTGACCTTCGGATTTCCCTGGAAGAGGTCCAAGAACCTGAACCCTATGAGTCCGACGCTCCACCAGGCTGAGCCACCCCGGCAGGGGGGTTTGTTGGGGTTTAGGTCTAAGCGGACTCTTCTTCCGGAGTCTCGGCTTCCTCGACGTCAGCCTCGGGCTCCTCCTCTGCAGGAGGATCGAAGGACTCGGGGATTCCCTCTCCTACCTGAAGGATCTCCGTCTTGCTTATCTCCACCCTCTTGATGGGGATAATGCTGCGGCAGGAGCGGGCTACGTCACGGGCCATGTCACCGGAGATAACGGTCTTGACCATCTCAGAGATGGTCATATCCTTGGCCATCTCCTTGACGGTGTCTTCCATTATGACGCGTATGGCGGCCTCCTGAGAGGACTGTATACGACTGTCGGCGACACTCATGGGTTTGACCCTGACGACGAAACCGTCCTTGGTGGTAACATCGATGACGTGATCGGTCTTGGTCTTCTTCCTACGGGTAAGTCTACGGACGTGATCGTTGGTGAGATTGTGACCTACGAAGACGGTGCGGGCATCACTGCCCTCCACATCGCTGACCTGGAATCTGAGTTTGATGTGCATCTTGGAGAAATCTCCAGTAAGATCGTGCACGGTGACCTCAGCGGTGCGGCCCATAAGAAACGCAGGGTCTGCACTGGGCGTCTCGCCGATCTCCACCTCATTGAACATGCGGGGAGCATGCAGCGTGTACCATTCCTTCGACTTCCACTTGTCCCTGATTTTACGGGATGCACCTTTACCTTTCTTAACAGCCATCGAGATCCTCCATCTCAAGCAATTTGGTGAATATGTGTTTGTATTAAAAGGTTTTCAATTTGTCCAGAGTATCGAATAGGACTATCCAGACCGGAAAAAATGTGGGGTTTGAAGTGGTTTCAAGGACTATTGCCGCGACGCATCGAGCAGGGCCTGTGCCTCCTCTTCAGGGAGGAAGGCGCGTTGCCTTCCCAGCTCTTCCCGCAACCTTTCCAGGTCCAGGGAGTCCATGAAGACCACGAAGAAGCTGGTCGTCCCGCTTATGGCGAGAACGGCCACCTCCTGTCCGTTGATCTCCCTGCCCTCGGTGAAGGCGCGGTGGGCCACGAACCCCTGGTAGGGTTCGGGGACCCGGTCTGCTGGGAAGACGCCCGCCAGGCGGGCGGCGTACTCCTGCATCCGACCTCAGAGCTTGACCGGGGTCAAGTGGGCGTCGAGGCCGAGCTCCTTCTTGTCCATACCCAAAGCCAGGGCGTAGAGCTGAGAGAGGTGGAGCACGGGCATCGAATATCCCTTGAGCTCCTTCTGGCCCCTGTCGAACTGCAGGTGGCAGAAGGGACAGATGTCCACTATGACCTCTGCTCCACCATCCTTCATGTTCTTGAGGTTCTCCTCGGTGAACTTCATCGCGAAGTCGCTGAACTCCGACCTCAGACCTCCGCCGGCACCGCAGCACATCATCTTGTCCTTGCGGTACATGCTGGTGGCACCGGTGGCCTCGACCATCTTGTCCAGCATTGAGGGGTTCTCGGGGTCGTCCAGCTGCTTGATGTCGCTGGGCTTCAGGAAGTGGCAACCGTAGAAGGTCGCGACCTTCAGGTCCAGAGGGTTCTTGATGGCCTTCTTGACCTTGTCCATGCCGACATCGTTGTAGATGACCTCGGCGAAGTGCCTGACGGTGGTCCCGCCCTTGTACTCCAGACCGATCTCGGCGAGGATGGTGTTTACCTCCTTCAGCAGCTCGGCGTCCTCGTGCAGCTCGTGGGCGGCGTCGAAGAGGGAGCCGTAGCAACCGTTGCAGATGGTGAGTATGTCCACTCCCGCCTTCTCGGCGAGGGCCAGGTTACGGGCCGCGGCAGCGACCCAGGTCTTGCGGTCGAATGACCTGATGACACCGGGTGCCGGGCAGCAGCTGGCATCGTTGAAGTCTACGAGGTCTATACCCAGAGCGGCGCAGACGTCGCGGGTGGACTTCTCTATTCCAGGGTATCTCAATGGGGCTATGCAGCCCAGGAAGAAAGCGTATTTTGCCTTAGCCATTTCACTCACCTATGATCTTCTTGAATCCAGTGGCCTTCATAATCTTGTCGAAGTCCTTCTTGGCATCCTTGCTCGCAAGGACGGTCGGGGGCACCTCGGGGAGGCCCAGGGCCTTCCTCTGAGCTTTGACCTCGTCGTTGATGGGCACGGTGTGTCCGTTCTTTATCAAGGACTGGGCAGTCTTCTTGTGGCCCTCGTACATCTTGCCGGAGGCCACCGCGAGGTTCCTCATGGCCACGATGATGTCAACGATGGCGACGTCACGGGGGCAACGCTCGGTGCAGCTGTAGCAGGTGGTGCAGAACCATAGCTCGTCAGAGTTGAGGGTCTCATCCTTCATTCCGAGCTGCGCCATCCTGACCAGGCGCCTGGTGCGGAAGGAAGTCATCCTTCCAGAGGGGCAGCTGGCGGTGCAGGTGCCGCACTGGAAGCACATGTTGACCGACTCACCGCCGTTGGCGATGATGTCGTTCACGAATTCCATGTTCGGTGTAGCGGTCATGTTATCGTTCCGTCAATGAAGTCGTCGTATATAATGATGTGACAAAATCCGCTTTTTTATTACCTTATACGGTAATACTATCTGCGCATCCTCTCACGCAACTCGCGTATCAGCGACGTCACCCGGGGGTCGTCACTGTCGTGTACCGCCATGAC
This sequence comes from Methanomassiliicoccaceae archaeon, assembly GCA_003560875.1. Classification (GTDB taxonomy): domain Archaea; phylum Thermoplasmatota; class Thermoplasmata; order Methanomassiliicoccales; family Methanomethylophilaceae; genus PWHV01. The sequence continues at coordinate 22,179 of PWJQ01000007.1, read as the reverse complement.
CGAATGGCGCAGGAGACCTGGATCGGTGGAACTCTGTATCCGGACGCCCTTCCGCAACAGGAGGATATCGTCAATGAAGAAGCTCCTCCCTGAATCCATAAGGTCCTTCACCGACAACAGCTCGCCCTCGACCGTGAAATCCTGACCTGTAATCTCCAGATGACGGAATGCGATGCGCTGGGCGCCATAGCGGTGACGGACGTAGCGGTCGCCCCTGTCCACATGGACCATGTCCATCTGACCCAGTTCCTCCGTGGGCAGTTCGATGTCCATCAGTAACAAGGGGTCGTCGATGACTGCCATCATGGCCCTGCCCTGTCGTAGGAGTTCGATGTTGTGACGGTCGTGGGAGATGACGAGTTCTATCTTCGGGTCCACCCGGGGGATGGCCGACATCAGCAGCTCCTCGGTGACCGGGCTGCAGGCCACCGTCATTCCCTCCGGGTCCCGGAGCCTGGCCTCCAATGACCTGACCCGGTCCAGAAGCTTGCGCCCCTCAAAACTGATGACGCTCCCCGTTTTCGAACTCGTGATGAGACTCGCGTCCGCTGAGGCCTCGGCCGACCGTATGTGACGGAAGATGACTGGTGGACGGACCGACAACATCTCCGCGGCGGCGTTGATGCTCCCTGTCGAGGCGACGGCCTGCAAGGCCTGCAGCTGCCTGCTGGTTATGAGGCCGTTGTCACATTCCAAGGAGATCCTAGGGTCCGAGCGCACGGTAGATTGGAACCCTGTAAGCACTATTATACTCTGTCGAGCAAGAAAACATTATCAAGGATGTTCACATAATTCAATAGAAAATGACGAATTCGACCAAAGACGAGGCGAAGGATGTTCTGACTGCGACGTTGCCGATAATCAGCGTCGTCCTTTTCATGCAGATATTCATCCTACAGAGCCCCCTGGATGAGATACTGCTCTTCATAGGGACCTCTCTGATGGTCATAGCAGGTTTCACACTCTTCCTCGTAGGGGTGCAGTGGGGGATGCTGCCCATAGGGGAGGCGGTGGGTGCCGAGATGCCGCAACGGGGCTCCCTGCTCTTCGTCGTGGTCGTCATGTTCGTCCTCAGTTTCCTGGTCACCATAGCTGAACCCGACGTGCGGGTGTTGGCCTCATTGGTGGATTCGGTTTCCGAGGGTATGCTGGATAGGACACAACTGATGTTCGTCATCGGCTTCGGTGTCGGCTTCTTCATGGTCGTATCGGCACTGAGGACCATCATGGGCGTTTCCATCAAGAAGTTGTTGGCAGCGGGATACGGTCTGGTCCTCCTCCTATCGTTCTTCACCCCCGAGGACTTCCTGGCCATAGCCTTCGATGCCGGCGGGGTGACCACGGGGCCGATGACCGTCCCCATCATACTCTCACTGGGCGTGGGCATAAGCGCCGTCCTCTCCGGGAGGAGGGATCTGTCCAATACCTTCGGGTTCATAGGTCTGGCATCGATAGGCCCCATCCTCGGCGTGATGCTGATGGGGGTGTTCCTCTATTGACACACCCCGACATGAGCATGTTGGATGTGGTGCTCGACGTCATGCAGGCACTCCTGCCGGTGATCGCCTTCTTCCTTCTGTTCCAATATCTCTACATCAAGTACCCATGGGTCACCCTGAAAAGGATCCTCATCGGCGTGGCGATAACCGGGATGGGCATGGTCCTGTTCCTGGGAGGCGTCTTCTTGGGCTTCATGCCCATCGCCCGGTCCATGGGGGAACATCTGGCGTTGAATTACGACAACTGGGTGATAATCGCGTTCGGTTTCATCATGGGTTTCCTGGCGACCTATGCCGAACCGGCGGTACGGGTCCTTTGCAAACAGGTGGAGACCAGCTCCGGAGGTTTCATATCAGCGAAATTGATCCTCTGGACCCTGTCCTTCGGCGTGGCGGCGCTGGTGGCCTTGGGGATGGCGAGGATACTCTACGACATAGATTTCCGGACCATAATCATTATAGGATACTCATTGGCTCTTCTGATGATGTGGTTCTCGGAGGCCCAGTACGTGGCCATAGCCTTCGATGCCGGCGGGGTCGCCACCGGTCCGATGGCGGTGTCCATCATCATGACCATGGCGGTTGGCATAGCATCCGGGGCGGAGGGAGGTAACCCCATCGTCGATGGGTTCGGGATAATAGCTCTTATAGCCTTGGCACCGATATTGTTCATATCGGCCCTGGGCGTGATATTGACGAGAAAGGAGGGTGAAGAATGAACTGCGAAACTGATGTGGCCCTGATTGTGACAGTGGTCAAGAAGGGTTGGGCCGAGGTTGCGCTCAAAGCCTCCGTTGACGCTGGCGCCCAGGGAGGCACCGTGATATATGGCCGCGGTATCGGCATGCATGAGAGGAAGACACTGATGGGCATAAGGATAGAGCCGGAGAAGGAGATACTCCTAACCGCCGTCAAGAGGAGCCTCAGCGATCAGGTCCTGATCGCCATCAGCGAGGCCGCGGAGCTGAACAAACCCGGACAGGGGATCGCGATGCTCGTGCCCCTTGACAAGGTCATCGGACGGGTGCACATGATACCCGCTGACGATACGTTCTTCCCCCTAGGGCCCATGGAAGTCGACAAGGCGGAAGAGGATAGAAACCGCAAGGAGTCCGGAGTCTGATCATGCCCGCGGGGCTGAGCGATACCGTCCTGGTCATAGGCCTGGGTAGCCCCATAGTATCCGATGACCGCATAGGGCTCGAAGTGGTACAGAGGATAGAGGACATGAACCTCGAAGGCGTGGAGACACGTCAAGAGGCGGTCGGGGGCCTGGATATCCTGCCCATCATATTCGGGTACCGCCGGGTGATAATCGTCGATGCCGTGCAGAGCAGGGCCTGCCCGGCGGGGACGGTCCTCCTTTTCAACCCCGAGGACTTCGCGGCCACCGTCGCCGATGCTTCGGCACACAGTGTGAACCTGGCCACCGCCATGGCGTTGGGGAGGCAGATAGAGCCGGACCTGATGCCGGAGCAGGTACGTTTCGTGGCCATAGAGGCCGAGGACCTGCTCACGGTAAGTGAGGAGATGACCCCCGCGGTGGAGGCTGCCGCCTCCGAGGCCGTGGACGAGGTCCTGAGACTCCTGGGTTTAGAAGTCGAGGGCCCCTAGGTCGAACTTCTTGAGGTCCTCGGTCTCCCGTCCGTAGATGGCTATGTTGAGCCTGTCCGGGCGTAGGATGTCATCAGCGACCCTCATCACATCTTCCACGGTAAGAGCGTCCATCCGCTGCAGGTCATTCTGGAACGGTACCGCTTCGCCGCTGAGGGTGTAAGTGCGGGCCAGACGGTACATGCGGGCGGAGGTGGACTCCATGGCCCTGACCAGATGTCCGCGTACCATGTTCTTCGCCTTCTGCAGCTCCTCCTCCGCGATGCCTTCGCTACGCAGCTTTGCCAATTCATCGGCTACGGTCGAGATGGTCTCGACCACGTTATCCTCGGTGGACGAGAAGTAGGCTGCCAGGGACCCATCGTCGGAATGCTGGTCCACGCTGGTGTGTATCGAGTACACCAAACATTTCTCCTCCCTCACGCTCTGGAAAAGACGGGAGGACCCTCCCGCCCCGAGTATGGCGTTCAGGGCCCGTAGCGCGGTGCGGTCGGGATGCTTAGAGGAGTAGGAGGGGAAACCCATGCCGATGTAGCTGTGGTCTCCGTCACGCGGGAACACCTTGAGCCCGGTTCCATGGCCCTTCGGCGCCTCACGGCTTATGGCCTTGGAACCGTTGCGGTGGTCGAAACTGTCCTCCGCCCAGGCGGTCACCTCCTCCACATCCACGTTGCCACAGGCGATCACGGATAACTCCGGTATGCGGTACCTGTCCTCGAAGTAGGTCCGCAGGTCCTCCTCGCTGAGGGCCTTGACCGTCTCCACCTCCCCGGCCTCCATGAGGCCCAAACCATGCCCGTCCCAGAGGGTTCGGGCGAACAGACTGTGGATATAGGAGTCGGGATCGTTCTCCCACATGCTGATCTCCTGCAGGACGATCTTCTTCTCCATCTCGATGTCCTCGGAACGTATCAGGGGATCGACCGTGATGTCAGCGACCAGGTCCTTGGCGACCTGGGCGGTGCGGTCCAGGGTGACACCGAAGTACGCCGTGACCTCGGCGGAGGTGAAGGCGTTCAACTGCCCTCCCGCCTCCTCCATCTCCCGCATTATGCGGACGTTGTCACGGTTCTTGGTACCGCGGAACAGGACGTGCTCCAGAAGATGTGATATGCCCATGGTGCGCGACGGCTCGTCGCGGGAACCGGTGCGCACAGCCAGCAGGTAACCGCTGGTCTGTGACTCGGGAATGCGCTCCACCGCCACGGGTATCCCGGCGGTGGTGCTCGTCAGATTCAACTCGTATTCGCTCACATCGGGGAGATGAAGCAATTGATAAATAAGCTTGACCGGCTTATATACTAAACAGGTGGAAAAATGGTTGAAGAGCTCACTGTCACCGAATACTCTAAGATGGATTGCAGGAAAGCCATGGTGCTGGTGGGGTTCCCGAGTCTGGGGCTCGTCAGCTCCATCGCCACGAACTTCATCGTCCGCACCCTGGGGCTGAAAAGGCTCGCAGGGATCAGTTCGCCGGACTTCCCCCCCTATGCCATGGTGCAAGAGGGGTTCCCGATGCCCCCTGTCCGCATATACGGGGGCGACCGCCAGTGCGATGAGGATGGCGAGAATTGCGAGCACCTCATCGTGATAACCGCCGAATTCCTGCCCAAGATGGAGATGCACTATCCCATGACCAAACTGATATTGGAATGGTGCGAGGAGAACGAGGTGGAGACCATCGTCACCATCGAGGGCATCGGCAGTGGCGAGGCCGACCCTAACACCGTATGGGGGGTTGGCAGCAATCCGGACATGAAGAGGATGATGGAGAAGTATGACGTGAAACCCATGGAGGAGGGGATGGTCCGCGGACTCTCCGGTATCATGCTGTACGAGGCCGCCGCCCGCAACATGAACGTCCTGACCCTGATGGGGCCGGCACGCATGGACATGCCCGACGCCCGTGGGGCGGCAAGGTTGATGGAGAAGGTCGCCAAGATGCTGCCGGAACTCGACCTGGATACCGAGCCCCTCATCAAGGAGGCGGAGGAGTTGGAGAAGCGCATGAAGAGCGCCATGGAGACCACGGGCATATCCAGTGACAACTCCCATCTCTATCGTTGATGCCCCTGCTCTATCTGATCACGGTGCTCGTCATCCCCGTGGTCCTGATTCCCCTAGGGCTGGTCATGTGGCGTCATCCGCCGCGGATAAACAGTGTGTTCGGTTATAGGACCCGCAGGTCCATGAGTTCACCGGCGATGTGGAGGGAGGCGCAGCCCTTCGCCGGCAGGATGCTGATGACTGCCGGACTCGTCGGATTGGCCTCGGCCTTCCTCGTATACTTGCCGATGGGTCACGGCCCCGCCGCCATCCTGGTCGCCATCTCGGTCCAGACCCTCCTGTTGCTGAGCATGGTACCGATGACTGAGAGACATCTTTCACGTCTGCGGATATAGGGGGCGTGACGGGGGAAATATTAAAAATAATAGGCATATAAGCACGCTCATGCACCTCGTCCCTAAGAAGTTCTTCATCAGTTCAGGAGCCGCGGTAAGCGAAGTCTCCGATCTCAACGCATTTGACAAAGCATTGATAAACGCCGGCGTCGGCGAACAGAACATGTTGTCAGTATCGTCGGTCATACCTGAGGGTGCGGAGATGGTCGAATCGCGTCCCCTGCCCATGGGAGGCATAACCCACTGTGTGCTGGCCCAGATGAGAGGCAGCGAGGGTGAGATGATATCCGCCGGCATCTCCTACGCCTTCCGCAAGGACGGCATGGGTGGGTATGTGGCCGAAGGTCACCTCCACGGTTCCAAGGAATCCCTCCGTGAGGTCCTGGAATGGAAGATGGAGGAGATGGCCAAGCTGCGTGAGATAGAACTGGAAGAGATCCAGTACGAGATACAGGAGATGACGATACCCATGGACAACTATGGTGCCTGTATCGCCTGCCTGATCTTCGTGGACTACTGAAGCGTGATTCACGGATGTTCGCGATAATACTCTGCTCCGGTTGCGGCAACCCGCGCATGATAGACCTCGCATCCACGGCATCCAGTTGCCCGCGGTGCGGTAAATCCGTAGAACATTCCAGAGCCAAGCTCCATCTACGGTCCGACGACCAGGGTGAGCTTCGAGCGGCGATGTGGTCTCTTCACAGCACCCCGGAGTTCATCGAGGGCCGCGAACCTAAGAAACCCACTTCCACCGACCCCATTCTCAAACTGCAGCGGGACTTCGAGAGGATCGCCGACCCGGAGGAACGGTTGGCCCATGTGGCGGATGTACTTTGCGCCCCCGGCGGTCATTTCAGCAAGGAGGACGTCCGCAACGTGTTCCCGGAAACCTTCGAGGACCTGGTCAAAGGGATGCTCGAGCTTGGGATAGTCTTCGAACCGCGGGCGGGAAGATATCAGCGCATATGAGAGAACGGAATCTGGACCTCTCCTGAGGCGGAGTAGTACTCGGGAACAAGGATGGGAGTAACCGTAGCCGGCCCTCCGTAAACTCCGCTGTAGAAGTAGAACATCTCCATGTCCTCATCTATGCCTTGGTCGGTGTACGTGGTTATCCGGTCCGGGCGGTTGATGAGGAAGAGGTCGTTGCTGGGATCTATCGACACGTTGCCCACTCCGGGGATGTGGGTCTGCACCCACGCATGGTTCTCCCATGTGTCCGTATCGTTATTGTAAAGCATACCCATCTGCATCCAGGCGGGGACTCCGGCGGCTCTTGCCAATGAGATGAAGAGGAGGGATTGGTCATCACAATCGCCATCCATGGCGGCCAATGTCTCCTCGACCGTCCTAAGATCGGGGTGGCCCACATCATAGTCGATATTCTCATAGTTCCAAAGGAAAATTGACCTTAGGATCGAGTAGACATCCGTCTCCGAACCAACGATGGAATCCGCTAGATTCTGTATCACCGGAAGGCTGGGTTCATAACCGACCTCACCGGGGATGGACCTGTTCCAGAGCATGTCGCCCATGTAGGTATCAATCGCCCATTGCGGTATGTCAGCCAGGACTCCGCTGTCGGCATCAGCATCGGGCCACCAATGGAAATCGGATGTTATATTGTAGATTATTGAAATTGTTATCGATTCGAGAGGTTGGAGGTTGCCCATGGATTGATTCATCGACAGGTTCACCCATTCCAAAGCCCAACTTCCCACCGGATTGGGTAATTCTGTTTTATTGATGTATCCTGAAGGTTCAACGAATACGTAGATGTCGTTGAGTGTCTGTGTATACGGATCGTCTCGCGTTATATCGCCGCCATCATCCGGGACCACAAGACGGATGAAGAAATCGGTGACTTCGTCATCAGCGGTGATGGTTATAGTCTGATTGAGTGTGAGGTTTGTGGATTCCGGAAAGAAAAAAAAGCGGGATCGGGATCGCCCTCCTCCTCTTCTCCAGGTAACTGATCCAATATTTCATCCAAGGGCACCAGCTCAACGATGTTGTCCCAAGTGGCCTGATGGACGGCAGGGGACGTTGCGAATCCCAGTAAAGAGATGCATATGACTGCGAGTATGACGGCCTTGAACATGGAGCCTATGCCCATGTTGGTAATGATTATTGTACAGGATAATTAACGCTTTGCATCACAGCCGGTACTGCTTCACGGCCTGGGACACCAATGTCGGGACCCTCTTCTTGATGACGAGCCAACAGTACCATGCCACGAAGGCGAGTGCCAGGGGCAGTGTGATGTATCCGATGGGATACATGCCGCTGTAGAGGGGCAACATAAGAAACTGGAAGATCAGGTTCACGCCGATCGCCTGGGCCAGGAACTCCCAGGGATAGCCGCGTACGACACCCTCGCCTATCGTCGTGCCGGTGGAGCAGTGCAACAGCACCTGCTGCAAGGTCAGGGCGGCGATTATGACGAAATCCAGTACCCCCGGGTCCACGGCCACCGTCAGGGTGTAGAAGGCCAGTCCGAAACCGAATGTGGCTCCCATCCCTATGCCCAGTGACGTGCCGTAGAAGACCGTGTCCAGCCTGCGCTGGAAACGGGGAAGGTTCAGTATGACCATCTTCACCAGCTCCAGAATGATGGCGAACCCCACCGCCACGAATATGGACGACCAGGGGAACCATGTGTATGATGAGAACAGTATGACCCCCAGGACCATGCCCACCGCGAAGAGCATGAAAAGCTTGCGGTCCTCGAAGAAGGCCTTGTCGGTCTGTGGATAGGTGTAGGGACCTATCGCCACATACAGCAAGACCAACGCCGGTCCGATTCCCAGGGCGGCCGCGGCGGCCATTACCGGGTCCATGTCCGGGCATTGGCCCTGCCGTTTATAAATCCTGATGCTCAGGACAGTATACGGTCGTGATAATGGGCGACCATGCAGGAGCGCAGGCATTTGCCACAGCGGTCGCAGGAGTCAGAGACCTTCAGACCTCCGTCGATCTTGATCGCCCGCCGCGGACATCCCTTGGCACATATGCCACACTCCGTGCACATCTGGTACCTCACCAAGGCTTTGACGGTGAGGTCGAAAAGCTCTTCGGCCAGAAACTTGTCGGGAGCCACCACGGATATCTGTCCTCCGGCGAAGACCTTGGCCGTTGCACCTTTGTAGCGTAGCAGTGCGATGTCGAACTCCTCCGAGTACCGGACGTCACCGATGGTCCGCAACGAGTCCTGCATCAGCGCATGGTCGCGTCGCAGAGGGGTCCGCAGGACCGCCTCCACGGAGTGACCGCCGGCAGCACAGGGGGACACCCCTTTGACCATCTTCAAGGACACTTTGTCAGCGGATTCCGGCCTCAGCCTGATGTCCATGTCCTCTGCCAAGCGGAGCATCTTCGGCGGCAGAGATTTCCAACGCCAGAAACCATGATCGATGAACTCCGGCGGTAGACCGCGCTCCTCGGCCCATCCCCTCAGATGGGAGTCCCATCTTGCGAACAGTTCCGGATGCAACAACCGGGTCCTCTCCCAATCGCTCCCTAGGGATGCGGGGCAGAGATAACATCCGATGCGGGCGTAGTCCTTGTCATAGAGCGGGTTGTACCCGGAACCCTTGTACCATATGAACGCCCAAACCTCAGCGGCGCTCCAGGCCCGTATGGGATTCAACACCGTCTGATTGGGGACGAAGGGGTTCCGGGCCACGAAACGGGTGTCGGAACGGGAGAAGGATTCCAAGGAACGATTCCCTTCCACAGTTATCGTGCCGCGGGGATATCGTGTGGAAATGCCCTCCGTCAGAGGACCCAGTTTACAGCTCTTGCAGCACCAGCGGAAATCCTTGGCCGGTGGCCCGAAGGCATCCACATTCTGCCAGAAGGCATCACCGGCATTGAACTCATGTAGGTTCAGGCTCCTTTCGGCCGCGAATTCCCGCACATACTCAACGGTCTCGGGGAACTCCAGTCCGGTGTTGACGAACAGGAGGTCCATTGGACCAATGGCCTTCTCCGCCAGCAGATAGGTCGCCAGGGAATCCTTGCCACCTGAGAATGATGCGGTCACGGGCTGTCTCTTCCCTTTGGCGAAAGAGCGTATGTCGCTGACGGCATTCGATTCCAGACGCCTTATATGCTCCCGGTTGGCGGATATGAAGGCCTCCCGGCCGGAATCGGGACCGGCGACGAACTGGTCCCGGGTCACGTCCTTGACCTTGAAAGCCTTCTGGGCGTCGGCGATCCCTTCCGATGGGGACCTGGCGACCGCCGCGTATACCGAGCCGCCGCTGACCGCGACCAAGGGATCACCGGGCTGGAAATCTCCCGTCACGTTCGTGATGACCGAACCAGGGAATGTGCGTCCTTTGACATGGCCGCTCAATCGACCGCAGTGGATGACGTTGCTGCAGGCCGAGGATGATATCAGCGAGGCCCCCTCGGCCTTGAGTTCCAATATGAATTTCCGTGATTCGAGTTCCCAACGCAATGTACCGATCACCGCACCACCGACGATGATCTCCTCGGAACGGTCCTCGCCGGCGACCTTGTTCAGGAAAACCGCCTTGTTGCGCAGGGCCTCGTCGCTACCGAAGTGTGTTCTGAACAATGAGAGGACCAGTTCCTCCCCTCCGGCCATCGCCGGCCTTATGTCCCCGGGGCTGTTGACCTCGAAGGCCCGGGTATCGGAGGCGCAGACGGAACAAGACCCACCCAGCACGAGGGTGCCGCAGCTGTCACACCACCTCATCCACTCCTTGCCATGGGACCTGTGCTCCGCCATCGCGCTTCGATGTCCTTCCCTGTATTTAGGTTTTCGAAGGGTGTGGGACCGTTAGCGATAAAAAGGTTTAGGGTGCTTGACTGTTGGATGTTCGACCCCAACGAAAGCCCCTACAAGAGAAGTGGCGGATTCAGCTACATGCGTTTCAGCCGTCGGGAGATATACGAGATAGGGGTGTCGGTGGTGGTGTTGACACTGGCGTTCGCCATCGTCTTTTCGCAATGGTTCCCCGCCATTTACGAAACGACTCTGGAAAACTTCATAGCCTGGCTGATGATTTGTGCGGTGGTGGTGTTGACCGGCTTCGTTTTGCACGAGCTGGGACACAAGTTCGCCGCTCAAGCGTACGGGGCCTGGGCGGAGTACCGCATGTATCCCAAAGGATTGGCGTTGGCCTTGTTAGTGGCCTTCCTCGGTTTCATATTCGCCGCCCCCGGCGCGGTCTACATCCAAGGGATAATCAGTAAGAAACAGAACGGGATAATCAGCGTCGCCGGTCCCGCCGTGAACCTGGTGGTCGGCATACTGGCATTGACGGCCGCCTGGGCGTTCGCCGGCGGGATGGTCGCCTTCGTGCTGCTGATGCTGGCCCGTGTGAATCTGATACTGGCCCTGTTCAATCTCATACCCTTCCCGCCGCTGGACGGTTCGAAGGTCCTGGCCTGGAACCCGATCGTCTATTTCCTGGTGGCCGGTTTCGCCCTGTTGATGTTCCTGGCAACGTTCAATGCTTAGATTGGGATCTCAGCAGCAAGGCCTCCCTCTCCTCGTCCAGCGCCTTCAACTTCTCCGGCCTCTCGCGGAACTTCCGGATCTCGTGGCGCAGGCCGAGTATCGGGAGGCTCACGAGAACCAGGAAAACCAGGGTCAGCGTTGCATAAGCCAACAATCCGGGGTCGGCGGCATCGACCCCCAGCAAACCATAGACCGGCTCAGTCAGCGCGAAGGCCAGTAGAGGAATGATTAACAGGATCCCTGCTATCGTTCCCAGACTGGACAACGGAGTCCCGGCCTTGGCGACCTTACGGTCCAACTCACAGAGCGGGCAGCGGGTGATATGGTAGACCTTACCGGAATCCGCATCCTTCTCCGTATCCTTGGTGGCGCATTCCGCGCAGACCCTTGAAGCGCAGATGCTACAGACCACGGCTCCCCTCACACCTTTGTGGAACCTGCAATCCTCCTCTTCTCCCATGTATCCTCGAATAGGATTCTCACTTACAGAGTATAAAAAACAACCTACGGGATAGTTTCATCCATTACGTTTCGGAGCACAGGGATAACGCAACGGACCGATGACGCCCTCGCCCTCCCACTGCTGCAACTTCCCTGGGTTCAGGATGTTGTTGGGATCCATGGCCTTCTTGATATCTATCATCGTGGCCAGTGCCGAGGAACGCTCGATCTTGAAGTCGGCGGCCTTGGACATCCCGACCCCGTGCTCCCCGCTGACCGAGCCACCGAGTTCGATCGTGGCTTGGAATATCTCCCGTACCGCCGTCTCCGCCGCCTTCCACTGCTCCTCGGAACGAGGGTCGATGAGCATCTTGGTGTGCAGATTGCCGTCGGCGGCGTGACCGTAGGTCGCCACGGTCACACCGTTACGGTCGGCTATCCGCTGGTATGCCTTGACAGCATTCGGTATCTTACTCACAGGAAGGACCATGTCATCGGCCAGTGATACTGACGAATACCCCGGCCTGAGTGAGCTCAGCGATGTCATGACCGCCTGTCTGCTCTTGGACCAGGAGGCCATCCGGGCACGGTCGTGGGTGGTCTCCACGGTGATGGCGGCGCACCTTCTGGCGACCTCCTCGACCACCGCCAGCTCCTTGTCCACTATCAGAGGGTCTCCGTCCACCTCCACCATGCACAGGGCCTTGCATTCCGGCAGGGGCCCTCCCATGGCACGGTTCACGGCATCTATGCTCACGCTATCCATCAGTTCCAGCGATGAGGGTATGAGGGGTTCCGCGATGAGTGCGGCCACGAACTCCCCCGCCTGTTCAGGACCGGGGAACGCCGCCAGGGCCATCGCCGAGGCTTTGGGCCGAGGGGATATCTTGAGGATGACCTCGGTAATTATCCCCAACATGCCCTCGCTGGCCACCATCAGTCTCGCCAATTGGTAGCCGGAGGAGTCCTTGAGGGTGCGGGTACCGGCCTCCACGATATCGCCGTTGGCCTTGACGAAGGTCATGCCCAGGACGTAGTCCCGAGTGGCGCCGTACTTGATGGCCCGCATGCCGCTGGCGTTCAGGGCCACCATCCCTCCGATCTGACAGGCCTCGCCGCTGCCAGGAGTGGGAGGGAAGAAGAAACCGTGGGGGGCGAGGGCGCGGTTCAGGTCGTCGTAGACCGCACCGGGCTGGACGACACACAGGAGGTCGCCCACGCTGATCTCCTTGACGGCGTTCATACGGCTCATGTCCAGGACGATTCCGCCTTCGATCGGTACCGCGGAGCCGCACAGCCCTGTCCCGCCACCGCGGGCAGTCACCGGTATGAGATGCTCGTTGGCTATCCTCATCACCGCCGAGACCTCTTCGGTGCTGCGCGGCTGCACCACCATGTCCGGGGTGCGGTGGTATATGGAGGCGTCGAAACCGTAGGCGTAGGTGCGGGCCTTGCTGGTGCTATAACCTTCATCGCCTACCGCGGCCCTTATGAGATCGACTATCGCCTGGTCCATGGTCACTCCCTGCAGCGATTATTGAGCGTTGATTTATAGATATTGTAACTCCCAAGTGAATTGTAGAGTGGTTCAGCGATCGATGGTGGCCGGTGGCTCACCGTACGCTCAGGGATTCCTCGCGCATCCTCAGTTCGTGGCGGACCTCGCGGATGGCCTCGAAATATCTGAAGTTGAGACGATAGAACCACAGGATGGCTATCGACAGCAGGACCACCGCCACGGTCATGAATGCCTCCAGGCCCGCAGAATAGAAGCCGTTCAGCAATAATACCACGAGGAGGAAGGTGGCTATACCCGCCTCGGATATGAGGTCGCGGTTCTGCATGAGGTCCCTCCATTTCCTATCATAGAGATGGAAATGGAAACGGATGTCGTCCACATCATCGGGTAATTCCTCGATTATCCTCGCCGCGACGTCCTTCAACGGGACCCTGCCGGAACGGAAGAGGTCGCGGCCGAATAGCTCGACGTTGGCCACCGCGATGCGCCACACTATCAACGGCATCGATTTCGCCAACAGGAAGAAGGCGGATATGAACACCGCATTAACCGCCACATCGTAGGTTATCTCGAATGACATGATGTGATGGAGGACAGGTTTGACCGATATAAAGGTGACCGTCCCCTGCCTCGGGAAGCAATACCAAACGGTTTATTAATCAAAGGATTATCTCTAAAACATGAACGCAAGGATCGTGCTGCTGGGCCCTCCCGGGTCCGGTAAAGGCACCCAGGCGGAGCGGCTCGAGGACGAGCTAGGTTTCGTGAGGATCTCCACCGGAGACCTTCTCCGTGAGGCGGTGCGCAACCAGACCGAGCTCGGAAAACAGGCCAAGGGATTCATGGACAAGGGTCAACTAGTGCCCAATGAGTTGGTCATAGGGCTGATGAAGGAGAAGATAGACAAATTGGAGGGCGGTTACATCCTGGATGGATTCCCCCGCACCGTGGAGCAGGCGGATGTGCTGGAGAGCATAACCTCGATCGACCACGCCATCAACCTCGATGTGGACGATGAGGAGCTGGTCAGCCGGTTGACCAAGCGCCGCAGCTGCCCGGAGTGCAACGCCGTTTTCCACCTCCTGTACAAGAAACCCCAGACCGAGGGCGTCTGCGACCGCTGCAACGGCGAGCTTTACCAGCGCTCCGATGACAGCGAGGACACAGTCCGTAACCGTCTCAATGTGTACCGTGAGAGCACCTTCCCCCTCATCGACTTCTATGAGAAGAGGGGTGTTCTGCGCAACATCGACGGTATAGGCGACATCGACGACATATTCCAGGCGATCGAAGCATTGCTCTGAATCAAGGTCGGAAAACCCCTTATCCATATCTTTCTGAAGAGAAAATTTTATAATGATGACTACTTACAGGGGCCAAACAGCCCCGTAGTGTAGCGGTCAATCATGCGAGACTCTGGATCTTGCGACGGCAGTTCGAATCTGCCCGGGGCTACCATCCTTCTCCTCACAGCTTCTCAGTACCGTCGGCCAGTGCGACGAAGTACTCCTCGCCGTCCTCCGGCCCCCGGGCCATGATGATGTCGCCCGCCTCCATCCGCGTGCTGCGATCGGGTCCGAAGATGTATTTCTTGCCTCGCTTGATGGCGATGGCGAACATCCCGGAGATGCTGCTCAACTTGACATCGCCCAAGGTCTTACCGGCCATGTCCGAAGAGGACGCCACCGTGGCCCTTGATATGACCACGTCGGCATCGCGTAATGACATCTGCACCACGGGATGCTGCGGTATGCCCCTCAGCACCACGTCGGCGATGGAGGCGGCGGCATCGGCGATCTCCTCCATGGCCATCTGCAGACGCAGGACGACCAGGGATTTCATCACATCACCGCCCTGGGATGACTGGTTGATGACCATCTCCTGGATCTCATCACCCAGCTCGTCCATCATGCCTTCCAGGAAGACCACCTCCTCGGCGATGTCGTGGTTGTTGTAGAGTAAGGATGAATAGGCCAGGTCTATCATGAGCTCCGAGGTGTCCTTGAGCTCCAGGAGCATCTTTTCCAGTTCCTGCATCAGACTTCCTCCTCGTAAACCGGCCACAGCTTCCGGCCGCTGATGAAGTCGGCCAGCCTCTCATAGCCGTCCTTGGTCCCTCGCACGATGAGTGTGTCACGGGCCTTGAGTTTGGTCTCGGGCTCAGGGTCGTATATCCAGCGTTGGCGTCTCTTGATGGCGATGACGCGCATCCCGGTCTCGGCCTCCACGCCGAGGTCACCGATGGTGCGGTTGACCATGTCCGATTTCTCAGAAAGGGTGCCCATACGGATCTTCTCCTCCGACTCCCGGAGCATGAAGGAAAGGAACGGACGTCTCTCGATGTCCACGTCCTGCAGTTTCACAAGATCGCCGGCGGCGTTCGATATCGATTCCGCAGCGGCCGCTATCTGCAAGAGTCCCGAGAGTTGGATGGCGTCCTCTCTGGTCCTGGCGGCCAGCAGTGTCTTTATCTTGATCGCGTAATTCAAGTTGTCCATCTCGGCCTCCAACTCAGAGACCTTTTGGGCTATGTCCTCGCTGTCGAACATCAGGGCCGCATAGGCCAGATCCACCATGACCTCGGATAAGTCCTTCATCTCCGTCAGTATCTCCCTGACACTGAGGTCGAGGAAGGGAGGCTCGTCTACGTCCATCATACCTTTCGCCCCCTTGATAAGAAATATGTGTCGTGGCGAACGCTGGGACCATCGTAACGGTCCGGATAATCGTCGCAGTCACTGGTCAACGCTGGCTCACCAAACCTGACCCATCGGGTCCATCCCGATTTATGTCCATTTCCCTATAAAGCGTTTCCTAAATTCATATTCGTGGATGTTGGAGACTCGAACACACATAAATATGATTGACGATTAGGGTCAATAGAGCAATATGGGGTGAACATATGGCCGGTCGGAACAAGGCGTGTTTCTATGGGGAATACAGGTGCGTCCTGTCCATGGGATTCAGCGCCCTGACCGTCTCCGCCCTGGCCGCACTTCTGGCAGGCGTCACCCTCAGCAGCCTGTCCGATTTCTTAGAGGCTCTGCCCGGGTTGATCGTGCTCATACCGGCCGCCATGGCCATGAGAGGCAACATATTCGGAGCCATGGGGAGCCGCCTTGGCACCGCCATGCACCTCGGTACCTTCGAGATGAGTCTTCGCAAAGGCACGGTTCTGAGGTCCAATGTGGAGGCCGCCTTGGCACTGACCTTGGCCCTGTCCTTCGTGATGGGGATACTCGCATGGGCGGCCACGTTCGTTTTCGGTATTCACGCCATAAGTCTCACTCAATACGTGTTCATATCCGTCTTCGGAGGCATACTCGCCGGTTTCCTCCTCCTGCTGTTCAACCTCCTCATCGCCCACCAGGGATACAAGAGGGAGTGGGATGTGGACAATATCACCGCCCCTCTCATCGCCGCCGCGGGGGACATCGTGACCCTCCCCATGCTCTTCCTGGCAGCGTGGATCGTCATCAACTCCCCGGAGCATGTCATTGATGCTGTTTTCGTGCTGTTCACTGTCGCCACCCTCATCATGATGGGACATTACTACAAGAGGAGGGTGAGTGACAAGGGTGAGGCCCAGAGGATACTGACACAATCCACTCCCGTGCTCTTGATATGCATAACGCTGAACATATTCGCCGGTCTCATCCTCGAGATGGAGCTGGAGTCCCTGATATCGTCCAAGGCCCTTCTGATACTCCTCCCGACATTCCTCAATGAGGCCAACGGGCTGGGCGGCATATTGACCTCCCGCCTCTCATCAATGCTCCACCTCGGTGTTGTCCGTCCGGAGCGCGTACCTACACGGAAGGCACAGGAGAACTTCTTCATCATCTACGTCTTCTATCTGGGGATATTCCTGCTGATAGCGGTTCTCGCCCATCTACTGGCCGTCCTTTTGGGGATGAGCAGTCCGGGATTGGGGGCCATGATGGTGATATCCATGGTTGCCGGGTTCCTCACCGTGACGGTGCTGAACGTGTTCGCGTACTACATCGCCATCATGACCTACCGCTGGGGTCTCAACCCCGATGACCATAGCATACCGCTCACCGCATCGGGGGTGGACCTCATAGGCACGGTCTTCTTCGTCATGGTGGTGTTGGCGCTCGGTCTTTGAAACAAACTTATAATAATCATCCTGATTACGCGGCAGTGATGTTCCTATGATAGACCGGGAAAAGGTATTTGCCACCCTGGAGGGTTACGACCTGTCCGATGCGCGGATAGGCGTGGTCGCCTCCCATTCAGCCCTGGACACCTGCGACGGTGCCGTGTCCGAGGGGTTCCGAACCCTCGCCATATGCCAGAAAGGACGTGACCGCACCTTCGCCAACTACTTCCGCGCCCAACGGGAGAACGATAAACTGGTGCGCGGGGTCGTTGACGACGTCATGATGGTGGACCACTTCCGTCAGATCATCGAGCCGGATATGCAGAGCTCCCTGCGAGAGAGGAACGCCCTGTTCATACCCAACCGCTCATTCGTCTCCTATTGCGGCATCAATGCCGTGGAGGATGAGTTCGCCGTCCCCATCGTCGGCAGCCGCAACATGCTGCGCTCCGAGGAGAGGGGCGACGAGAAGGATTACTACTGGATCCTGGAGAAGGCCGGTTTGCCCTACCCTAAGAAGGTGGAGAGGCCGGAGGATATCGACTCCCTCACCATAGTCAAGGTGCACCACAAGGTCAAGAAGTTGGAGAGGGGGTTCTTCACCGCATCCTCCCCGGAGCAGTTCGAACATAAGAGCCAGGACCTCATCGCCCAGGGCGTCATCGAGGAGGATTTCCTCAAGAGCGCCCGTATGGAGCAGTACATCATCGGCCCGGTCTTCAACCTGGACTTCTTCCATTCCCCCTTGGAGGAGAAGGGGGAGAAGATCGAGCTTCTCGGCGTCGACTGGCGTTTCGAGAGCTCCCTCGACGGTTACGTCCGCCTTCCCGCCGGCCAACAGGCCAGTCTGGAGAAGGATGGCATACTGCCGGAGTACACCGTCTGCGGCCACAACTCCGCAACTCTGCGCGAGTCCCTGCTGGAGAAAGCCTTCGAACTTGCCGAGCTGTATGTGAAGGCAGCGGAGAAACACTATGCGCCAGGCGTCATAGGGCCGTTCTGTCTACAGACCTGTGTGGACAAGGACCTCAACTTCTACATCTACGACGTCGCACCTCGCATCGGCGGTGGCACCAACGTGCACATGGCCGTAGGACACCCTTACGCCAATTCACTGTGGAGGCAGGAGATGAGCACCGGACGCCGTTTGGCCATGGAGGTCCGCCGTGCTATCGAGCAGGAGAGGGTGGAGGAGATCGTCACATAGAATCCATACCTCAAACATCTGGCCTGGCTACAGGTCGAAGGAATCTTTATTAATGGAGATGCAATAAGGCACTTAATCTACCCATCCACCGTACCGCAGGGTTTCGGTTGAAGGAGGGAACTGATGCAAATGAAATTGAAAGGACTTGTCTCTGGCTTCGTGATGCTGGCACTGCTCCTCTCGGTATTCGCCTTGCCCTTTGGGAGCATGGCGAGCTGGGAGGATAATGCCAGTCCGTTCACGTTCAATGTGACCGATCAACACGGCTTCGTAGAAGGTGCTGAGTGGACGGTCACTTCAGTAATATCGGGAAAAGTGATGGACGAAGGTGTCACAACCAGTGCCGGTAAGGGCACCACCAAGTCCCTCGCTCATGACAACTACATACTCGAGGTTAGCAAGGAGGGTCACACCTTCCAGAAGGCCCTCGTGGTCTATGATGGTACGGAAGGCAAATACGTCTTCGACGGTAAGACCAACCGCATCATCCAGTTGACCGAGTTCGCTTCGGTCGCTGACAACATAAGAGTGGAGGTCGACAATGTTACCGCTGAAGTCGACATAACCGTCACCGCCACCTACACCGCAGAGAATGGAACTACCGGCGTCGTCGTGACCAACAGCACGGTCAGCAACGGAAGCACCAACGTGGTGAACATGTCAGTCATGGCCGGCGAGGACTATAACATAACCGTGGAAGCTGCTGGTTACGTCAAGAATTCGACGACTGTCCCTGCTGGTGGAACGACCACTGTAACGATGAGCGTTGGAGCCAACATCATCGGCGTGACCGATGAGACCGCCGACATGAGGGCAGTCTACATCAAGGACGACTACTCCGCAGACAGCATCGTCTTCGCCACCATTGATGATAACACGTTCAGCGCCAGACTCGCTGACGGAGATTACAAGCTGTTCATCTATGCCGAGGGATACGTCGGTCTCGTCGGAAATGTGACCGTTGCCGGCGGCGAGTTGTCCGTTGTAGAGGGTGACATCGTCAAGGATGGGACCGTCATAGACGCCTCCCTGACTCCGATGGACAAGCGTACCGTGGACTATGGATTCGATTTCGGCAATGACATGGAATCCTTTGACTACAGCGTCAACATGACCCTGGACTTCGCCTTCTCGGTGGGTGAGCTGGACTACAACTTCCTACCTTTGAGGGCTCAGATCGATCTGATCTACGGTAACGGTAACGGCTCGATCGTCACAGACGACGTGAACGCTTTCATAGCCGACCTGACCAACAGGACCGGTGCCTTCCCCGCTGTCACCGACAATCTGCTGGCCGTCGAGGGCGTCACATACCGTAGCAACGGCAACCTAGTGATCAACGCTGATGGCCTTGAGGGTGATGTGTCCTCCCAGGACGGTTTCTCCCTCACCCTGAACGACGATTACGTCGCTCAGTATGAGATCGATGCCGCTGACACCTACGAAGCCAAGTCCAAGATGACCTACGACACCGTGGAGTACAATTACACCTACACCTTCGCACTCCCCGATACTTTCGAGGTCAATCAGTTCAAGAAGCTGGAGACAAACTACCTCAGCATCGACCGTGAGTCCGCTGGCGTGTTCGTCTTCGACCCTGCCGTGCGCAGTGCCTCACCGACCACCGTGACCATGGAGTTCACCACCGATGCTGAACCGAGTGCGGTTGGATCCATAGTGGCCAGTGAGTTCGCATATGCCGTGGAGGAGGATGGCGAGCTTCAGTACTACATAGCCGGTAAGGATCAGAACCTGACATTCGATGCGTCACAGTCGGTCGACGGCAACGACAACGCCTTGGACGTCTATGACTGGGACTTTGATGACGGCAACTCCTCATTGGGTAAGGAAGTCACCCATGCCTACGAAGCAGCAGGTGTATACAATGTGACTCTCGAGGTCAAGAGTTTCTACGGCAAGAACGACTCTGTGACCTTCAAAGTGAAGGTCGATGACGTCGCCCCGGTAGCGGAGATCATCAAGGTCACCGCCACACCCAAGGCCGGTCAGTCCACCAGCTTCGCAGGACACAACAGCACTGACGACATCTTCGCCGATGACGGAATCGGTAAGATTGTCAAATGGAGCTGGGTGTTCGAAGATAACGCTGACCCGGTGAACAGGACCACCAACGGTGGTAACGTCACCCACGTCTTCGCTGAAGCCGGCACCTATGATGTGACCCTGACGGTCTTCGATGCGGCCGGGAACAGCGGCAACACCACGATGACCGTGGACGTCTACCGCGCCGAGTCCCCCAAGTTCTCGGTGAAGCTGCCGGACGTCATGCCTGACTTCGAAGAGGGTCAGGCGGCCGTCATAGCCGTGACCGTCAACAACACCGGCAACTGGGATGCTGAGAACGTCACCGTCACCTTGTACTACATGAGTGGCGATGATTGGAGAAAGCTTACCAGTTCCACCATCAGCGACATCGCGGTCGGCGATGAGGAGACCGTCAACCTGACCTGGACCCCTGGATCCGCAGGCACCTTCCGTCTGAAGGCCAATGCCAGCATGGACTACCAGGAATCCAAGGTCGAGGCCTCCAGCTTCGTCACCGTGTCCGTTGATGAGCCGGGATGGAGAGATCTGGCGATAATCGGAGCAGTCATACTGGTCATCGTTCTGGTGATCGTCCTGGTATACTTCAGGAACCGTCTGCCCGGATCCGGCAAGCTCAACCTCAAGGGAGGCAAGGACCAGTTCGCGCCCCCCAAGACGGAGAGGCCGCCGGTGGAGGACTTCGGGGCTTTGAACGAGCCCAAGAAGAAAACCACCCAGCCCTCTCGCCCTTCTTCGTCCTCCAAGACCAAGAAGCGCCGTTGAGCAAACGATTTACCCCCAAACCCCTTTACCTTTTCTATGTCCTTGAGGGTCATACGTGCAGGTCTTATCGATCCGTGGTGGTCGGCGGCCATGGACCATTCGCTGGTCGATTCCGTAAGACTCAGAGGTTCGCCCCCTGTACTGCATATGTACCGTCGCCCTCCCACGGTGTCATTGGGATACTTCCAACCCTCGGCCGCGATCGACCGTGAGCTAGCTGAATCCAAGGGGATAGCTGTTATGCGGCGTATGAGCGGCGGCGGCACGATCTACAACGATGAGGGACAGCTCATCTACACCCTGGCAATCCCCGAGAAGGACCTCCCTAAAGGCAGCGGGGCGGCCCTGGCCTTCGCCTGTGGGGCGGTGGCCGATGCCATTCAGTCCCTGGGAGGGGAGGCGGTGGTGAAGGAACCCAACGACGTTCACTTATCGGGACTCAAGGTCTCAGGCAATTCACAATTGCGTTCCGCAGGGACGGTGGCATTGCAGGGGACCGTCATCCTGAGAAAGCCGGCCGCGATGGAGGTGCTTCTGAAGTCCAGCTCCGCTGTGGGATCACTATCGGAACTTTTGCAGAGGGATGTGGAACATGAGGAGGTCTCTGAGGCTTTACTCTCCTCTTTCCTGAACGCCCTTGATCTCAGCGGCGAGAATAGTTCCTCAACTGAAACGGAGAATGCGCATGCCGGTTCGTTACTGCGGAAACGCTATGCCGATCAGGAATTCATCTGGGGACGTTGACCTTACGTTCGCTGAGGTCGAGGAGTGCCACCTCGCGGGAGTCAGTGAAGAATCCGAGTTTACGGTGCATCATCAACGACGGTATGTTATCCGGCTGGATGGCGCTGTGCACCACTGATGCCCCTTGTCTCTGCGACTCGTCGATGCAGGCCTCGAGCAGACGGTAACCGATGCCCGTGCGGCGGTAGTAGGGATGCACGCCCAGGTTCTCCACCCATGTCATGTTCTCGACGTTGTAGGCATGATTGATCATCTGGGCGAAAATGAAACCCACCACCTCGCCATCCTCCTCGGCGACCATGCT
>PWJQ01000035.1 GCA_003560875.1 Methanomassiliicoccaceae archaeon | reverse complement strand
CTGCACCGCTCAATGCTGGCACACGGCGCAGAAATAGGAGGTCCTACCGCCGACGGTGGCGGTGCTCCAGGTCTCGCCGCAATTCGGGCAACGAGCGTCCTTGGCACGGTCACGGAGCATCATGCCCTCAGGCAGGAGCGAGAAGTCCGTCCCCACGTCCAACGACGCATTCAGGGCCTTGCCCATCCAATGGAATACGCCTCTTTTCTCGTCATCGTCCAACTCGTCCACCCTGCGGACGGGCAGGATGCGGTTCTGGAACAGCACCTCGTCAGCGTAGAGGTTGCCCACTCCGCAAACCAGCGACTGGTCCAGCAGGGCCGCCTTGACGGCCCTCCTCCCTTTGAGGCGGGAGAGGAACTCCTCCTCGCTCACCGCCAATGCGTCCGGCCCCCTCCTCCGCGAGGAGACGAAGCTGTCCGGCGACCGTATCACACCGACGCCACCGAGGCGACGCGGGTCCTGTATGGCGACGCTCGTACCATCGGCATCGATCCTCAGTCGGGTGTATGGCGGCTCGTCTCCGTGGAAGGCCAATGGCCTTCCCGACATACCGAAATGGATGTACAGCCACAGTCCCCCGGAGAGTTCCAGGAACAAGGCCTTACCGTGGCGGCGGTAGCCGGTCACGACCTTGCCGGGAAGCAACTCCTCCACCGTCCCCACGCTCTCGCGGCAATAGGGCAGCCCGGAGCTCGCGGCGTTCTCCACGTTCCGTCCACCGACGGCGTTGACGATGCTACGGGCGAATGTCTCCACCTCGGGAAGCTCAGGCATGTTTGGGCCTCGTCGGCGTCAGCTCCCCAGCCCGGCGCCCCAGGAACGCGGCGAGGACTCCATCTCCCGCAGTCCCTCGATCAAAGACTCCTCCAAGGCCCACTGCTCCTGGAAATGGCGGTTCATGTCCTTGAGGATCAACCATATCCAGATAGGGAAGAAAAGACCGCCCGTGGCATAGGATATGAAGATGAAGAGCATGAAGGACCGCATGCCCACCGTACGTTCGCAATGACACCCCACCTTCAGGCCGATGGCCTCCGATGCTTTGAGCACATGTCTCTGGAACGTCATCCATCTCCGGTCGTGGTCGAAGGAGAAGTTGGTTACGTTCCGTATCACGTACAACAGCACCAGGAACGAGATGAGATAGAGGAATATGCCCACCGTGATGGCGAACCACGACAAAGACGGCACGAGCATCATCACCGTGCCGATCAGGGGCAACGCGATGAGCGCGGCCATCTTCAGAGTGGGCACCGGCCTCTCCTTCCTGCGGATCAGGCCGTCCATCTCGATCATCTTCCGCAGCGGCTTCTGGATGTCGCGGTCCTCCACGTGGCAGCGGAAATAGTCGATGATGAGGGAGCGCAACTCCGCCTCCCGGGCGCTGTGCCTCTCGTTACGGCGCATGAGGAGATAGAAACCGGCCAGTACTATCAGCAGATGCAGCACCAGGTACAGGCCAAGGTTGAAGAACAGTTCCTCCAGCTCCACATCCGTGCCCCGGGTGGACATGAACAGACTGATCAGCATGTAGTTCACCAGGACCAGGAAGGACAGCATCACCACCAGCACCAGCTTGGGCTCGATGATGGTGTCCGTCTTCTCCCGCCGGTGCACGTTGACCAGTATGCGGTTGGCGATGTCACGGCTGTCGCAGAGCTGCATCGTTACCTCTAAGCATTGATATGATAAAACGCTTGCACAATATCACTCCGACCGTCTCAGATGAGTCCGGCGAAGAGAGGCAGGAGCTCCACGAGGTCGTTGACCAAGGAGTCCAGTGAGTCGACGATATCCTGGCCCAAGCCTCGGAACCCGTCCGCGAGCTGGTCGCCGAGCTCGCCCAATAGGCCTTGGAGACTCTCCACGATCTGCGCCACGACCTCATCGGCGATCCCTTCGACTATGCCTTGGACGTTGTCGCCTACCTGCTGTCCGATGTCCCCGGGGGTTTCCAAGTCGTCACCGTATCGAGTACGGCATGATGATAGAAATATTTTGACTCCCGCGAGTGACATTTAATAATCAACATGGTTTATGAGAAACGATGAGGTCGAGGAGGAAGGAGAGGGTGGAGCGTCCGGTGAGGGAACGCCCTCCGTACCTGAGGGCGTTGGCCTTGGTGACGTTACTCTTCGCCTCCCTGTACTTCCTGACCATGGTACTGTCGGTTCCCACGGTGTGGGAGGAGACCGAGGACCGCATATCCCTGGTCGGTTACGTGGTCTTCATGGCCGTACTGTTCTACATCTACTCCTCGCATCTCGGTACCACCTTCCGCCTGCAGTCCGGAAGCCGGCGGGCATGGCAGCACATGTCCCGCATATCGGTGGCCTACATACTGCTGGCCATCATCTCGCTGAACGACGGCCGTGACACGGTGTGGATCGCCCAGGCCTATGAGATAAACGCCTTTCTGACGGTGGCGGGCATGGCGGTCATGCTCCTATACCTGAACAGCTCCCGGGTCAGGGAGTACTTCACACCCAGTTACGCCGACAACCCTCCCCTGTGGCAATGGCTGCTGTTCATAGTGGGCAGGGACCCGTTCAAGAAGGGTAACCTGCGCTTCATCTGATGCGCTTGGCCATTATCGTGGAGCGCGGTGAGAATCCCAGACGACGATACGCCTTCTCCGCATCCTGGTTGTGACTGCCGACATTGAGGCAGAGTGATTCCAGGTTGTTCTCGATGCACCATTCCTCGGCGAAGGACATCATCCATCTCGCCAGACCGTCGTTGCGGGAGGTCTCGGACACGTGTATCCCGTACAGGAACCCCGCCGGTTCGCGGGTGAATTGGTCCTGTCCCCTGCCCAACCATATCATCCCCATCCTCTCCTCGTCCTGCCAGAGGATGAAGGTCTCGTTGGCGTGGTCGTGCATGGATGCGATACCCTCACGCAGACGCGGTAACCAGCGCTCACGGTCGCGTGACTCTTCAGTGCTGACCGAGCGCAGGACTGCCTCCTCCATGCACTCCATCACATAGGCGATGTCAGACTCCTCCATCCTCTTCAGGCAGAGGCCCTTCACCGGAAGCTCGCGGACGCAATCCACGTTTTTGCTAGGCCCTAGGAAAGATAAATAACTGCAGGATGGGAATGGTTTAAATCACCGTCAAGCGAATGTGTTGAGGATAACTTGAGCTATAAGGTCACTCTGATAAGCCCCGAGGACAAGGACGCCATGTACGAGAAGGTGCGCGGCACCAACTTCTTCAGCACCAAGGCGGACATCCACGGCATCTGCGTCAAACTGTACACCTGCGACCAAGCCACCAAGATCATGTGGGAGGACAATTTCTACGCCATGTCCGACCACGTCCGGTCGCATGCCCGTATGTACTGCCTCGAAGATCCGTCACGAACTCTCGAAGTACTCTACGAGCCGCTCACCAAGACGGCGTTCCTGATCAATTTCGATTATTACGGTTGGATAAAGAGCGTGGCACTGGCGATGGCGGGGGACATCCTCGAGGACGAGCACAACATCCACTCCGTCCACGGCGCCGCCCTGGACGTCGACGGTAGCGGTGCCACCCTCATCGCGCCGTCCCGCACCGGCAAGACCACGCAGTCCTGGGGACTGCTGCGTATGCGCGAAGCGCGCCTGGTGACCGATGACTGGTACTTCGTGCGGCTCTCCGACCGCCGGCCCTTGGCCTTCGGCTCGGAGAAGAACTGCTACATCGATTCCGACATCGGTGAGATATGGAACGAGTACCAGCCACTGGTGGACAAGGCCACCTTCGACAACCGGCAGAGGGCCATCGTGGATGTCCGTTGGGTGTCGGGACCGGGTTCGGTGACGCCCATGACCTCCATGCACCATATCATATTCCTCAAGAGGGACCACGACGACCCCGAGCCGGTGCGGGAGATGGATGCTGACGAGGCCTGGGAGTATCTGCGTGACAACGACCTCTGCAACCCGCATCAGATGATGCGCGATGAACGAAAGCTGGCCATAAGGGAGAGGTTCTTCCGCGCCTACCTGAAGGAATGCCCGGTGCACATGGTGAACACCATCAAACCGCCGCAGGAGACGCAGGCGATCATACGACGGTTGTTGCTCAGCTGCCACGACTGATCACCGCTCCCTAACGCCTCCGCTCTTTGGGCGCGAGGCACTGGACCAATACGGATTTAAACGTAAATGAGATTGGAGCAGACATGAGTGGCCGCAGCTTCGCCCAGAAGATACTGTCCCGCGCCAGCGGATGCAACGCCGAGGTCGGTGAGACGGTGGTGGCGAAGGTCGACCTGGCCATGAGCCATGAGAACGCCGCTCTCGTGTCCACCAAGTTCAAGGAGATCGGTGCTGAGAAGCTGTGGGACCCATCCAAGGTGGTCCTGATTTTCGACCATCGCATCCCGGCGAACACCGTCTCCGCCGCCGAGGGTCACAAGACCGTACGCCGCTTCGCGGAGGACGAGGGTATAGCGAACTTCTACTGCCACGGCGAAGGCATATGCCATCAGGTCTTGCCGGAGAAGGGCCATGTGCTGCCGGGCAGCCTCATCGTCGGCTCCGACTCCCACACCACCACCTACGGCGCCTTCGGGGCGTTCGCGACCGGTATAGGCGCCACGGAGATGGCGGCCGTCTGGGCCACCGGCGAGCTGTGGTTCCGTGTCCCTGACACTCTGAAGGTGAGGGCCGAGAACGAAATCCCCGACCATTGCATGTCCAAGGACCTCATCCTGCGCGCCATAGGCGACCTGGGCGCCGACGGCGCCGACTACCGTTGCGTGGAGTACGTCGGCGGGGCGGTGGACGGGATGAGCGTCTCCTCGCGCATGGTGCTGTCCAACATGGCCATAGAGATGGGCGCCAAGGCCGGCGTCTGCTTCCCTGACGCCAGGACGCGTGAGTACCTCGCCTCCCGCGACGCGACGGGAGGGGAGGAGGTGTTCAGCGACGGCGACCTGGTCTGTGACGAGCATATCATCGATTGCGACGACCTCGTCCCCCTGGTGGCCGCGCCGCACAGCGTCGACAACGTCCATCCCGCCGCCGAGCTCAGCGACCTGTGCATAGACCAGGCGGTGCTCGGCAGCTGCACCAACGGCCGTCTCGAGGACCTCCATGCCGCCGCCTCGTTGCTGCGCGGCAGACAGATACCGAAGGGCGTCCGTCTGATCGTGGTGCCCGCCTCACGGGAGGTGCAGCTCGACGCCATGGAGGACGGCACCATCGCCGCCCTCATGAGCTCCGGAGCCATCGTCACCAACCCGGGATGCGGTCCCTGCCTCGGGGCGCACCAAGGGATACTCGCGTCCGGTGAGAGGGCCATCGCCACCACCAACCGCAACTTCCGCGGGCGCATGGGCTCCCCGGACGCTGAGGTCTTCCTCGCATCGCCGTTGACGGTCGCCGCCTCCGCCCTGACCGGGAGGATCACCGACCCGCGGGAGGTGATGGGATGATCAAGGGAAGGGTATGGAGGTACGGCGACCACGTCAACACCGATCTAATAATCCCTGGACGTTATCTCGACAATTACGACATGTCATCCTTGGCCGCCCACGCCATGGAGGACATCGACACCGGCTTCGCCTCCGCGGTGCGGCCTGGAGATGTGATAGTGGCGGGACGCAACTTCGGCTGCGGCTCCTCCCGTGAGCAGGCGCCGTTGGTCCTCAAGGAGTTGGGGGTCGCTGCGGTCGTAGCCGAGAGTTTCGCCCGCATCTTCTACCGCAACGCCATCAACGTCGGCCTGCCGGTCATAGTCTGCGCCGAATCCTCCTCACTGGCCAAAGGGGATGAGGCGGAGATCGACCTCCGTGCCGGTACCATCAAAGGATCCAACGGTCTGGACACCTCGTTCCCGCCCCTGCCGGAAAAACTCCTGGATATACTGGAGAAGGGAGGGCTGGTGGAGGCCATGAGACAACGCTTTAGACCATGCCGACCGAATACTGGCCCGCGCTGACCTCAATCAAAAGTTTTATAAGGGACAGGCTAATACGGAAATACTCCCGGTATGGTGAGCTTATATGAAGTACACTAGGTTTGAGAAGGCACGGATCGTTGGCGCCAGAGCGCTGCAGATCTCCTTCGGGGCACCCGTCCTGGTGGAGTACCCAGAGACGATGATAGACCCCATAGACATAGCCATGCTGGAGTTCGAACAGGACTTGGTCCCTATCACAGTGGCTAGAGAGAATATTTGAGGTTTCCACATGAGTGAAGCGGAAAGGAACGATCTTTTGGTCCCTGAGGACATATACCTCACATCAGGCGTACACATCGGCACCCAGCAGAAGAGCGCCGACATGAAGGACTTCATATACAAGGTCAGGCAGGACGGCCTGTACGTGTTGGATGTCAAGAAAACCGACGAGAGGCTGAAGGCCACGGCTCAGTTCCTGGCCCGCTACGACCCCAAAAGGATACTCGTGGTGTCTTCCAGGCAGTACGGACAGCGCCCCTCGAAGGTGTTCTCCCAGGCCATAGGCGCCCCGGTGTTCGGCGGCCGTTTCGTCCCCGGAACGCTCACCAACCCCTCCATGCCCAAGTTCATGGAGCCCGACGTCATACTGGTCACCGACCCTGCTGCTGACAAGCAGGCCTTGGATGAGGCCCTTCTGGTCGGCATGCCGATAATCGCCATGTGCGATGCTAACAACGAGACCCGCAACGTCGACATGGTCATCCCCACCAACAACAAGGGACGCCGCGCTTTGGCCTGCATCTATTGGCTGCTGGCCCGTGAGGTGCTTTTGGCCCGTGGTGAATTGAAGGCCCCCGAGGACTTCAAGATGGAGATCGAGGACTTCGAGGCCCGTCTCTGAATCAAAACCCTTTTTACCAACCCACTTTCTTCTTTCTATCATGCGCTACCCGGTAGTCGCGGGACGTTTCTATGACAACGAGGGCGACGCCCTCCACAGACAGATAACTAAATGTTTCCAGCACCCCCACGGCCCCGGCCCCTTGGGTATGGACGGAACGCAGCGGGACATCGTCGCCATGCTGGCGCCTCATGCCGGTTACATGGCATCGGGACCGGCACAGGCCCATGCCTACCATGCGATCGCTGCCGACGGACTGCCGGAGCTCTACGTGGTCATCGGTCCGGGCCATACCGGGAGCGGAGCGCCGGTGGCAGTGTCCGACGAGGATTTCTGGACGCCTCTCGGGGTATGCGAGACGGACATGGAGGTGGTCTCGAGGCTCAAGGGCATCGTCGAGGTGGACCGCCGCGCCCATCTGCACGAGCACTCGGTGGAGGTGCAGATACCGTTCATACAGTTCATCGACCCCGCGCCGAAGATGGTGGCGGTGGTGATGAACGCCCAGGACCCGGAGAGCGCCGCCGAGACGGCCCGCTCGCTGCGTCAGGCCTGTGAGGGCAAGGACACGCTGTTCATAGCATCCAGCGACATGTCGCACTATGTGAGCAAGGACCGCGCCAACCGCGAGGACCTGGAGGTCCTCGACAGGGTGGTCGACCTTGATGTGGACGGGATGTACTCCACCATACGCCGCCTGGGGGTCAGTGCCTGTGGATATGGGCCAATCGCCGCTGCCATGATGGCCTCCCAGCCGTCGTCGGCGAGGTTGCTGAAGTACATGGACTCCGGCGACACAATCGGCATGGGCGACGTCGTCGGCTACGCAGCAGCGGAGTTCCGTCGCTGAGATAATTTTATCAGCGCCCTCGGCTTACCATTAACCATGGATTATGACAGGGAGCTCGGCTTCTGTCCCAGCTGCGGCGGGGACGTAAAAGGCGAAGAGTCGTTCTGCCGCAACTGCGGACGCAGCCTTCTGGATGTCGACCCCCGCCAATCACCGATGCGAAGCAAGCGCCCCCGCTGGGCGTTCATCATCCTCGTCATAACGGGGATATTCCTGTTATGGATGGGTGTGGGCACCTTGATGGACCCTCAACCCATCATCGACGAGGTGATGCTGCAGATGGGGGACTTCGGTTTCAACGAGGCCTTCGCTGAGCAGTTCGTGATGTTCTACGGCTACTCGCTGGTGGCGACCGCACTATTGGCCCTGGCAGCTGGTGCCATGGCGTACGCGGGGAGGTACTGGTTACTGTCCGTGGTGTTCACTCTGTTGGTGGCTCTGAGCACGCCGTTCTTCATATTCTCGTTCCCGGCGTTCTTGGCGCTGTACCTGCTGTGGAAGGGCCGTGAGGAATTCGTCTAGATCCTCTTCAGCTTCCCCAGGACGGGTTCGTAGATCAGGCCCTTGTCCATGAGGGAGTTGCTGATCTCCTCGAAGTCCACCTCGCTTATGCCCTTGGCCTGAGCCTCATCGATGAGACGGGATATCGGCGCTCCGCGTCCGTCACTGTCCAGCTCGTCGATGAGGTCCATGATGCCGTCCTCCACGTCCACGTCGATGGGGGCCTTCTCCTCATCCTTGGTCTCGAACGAGCCGAGGTCTTCGGTGAGTCCCAGGTCCACGTCCTCATCGGGAAGCAGGAACCTCAGGCCCTGCTGAAGCACGCGGATGTAGCGTCCGGAGTCCGGTAGGCCGTAGTGGTCCAATGCACGGACTATCCCTGTCGCCAGCGGCCTCCTGACGCCTTTGGCGACAAGGGCTTCGACATCAACGGCCCGGTCAGCGGACACCGCCATACGCATGGCCTCCATCCTCTCCAAGGTGGCCTGGCAGGCCTCCAGCACCCAAGCGTCCCGGGTAGCCTCGTCTATCTCCACGATGCTCTCCGGTCGTATGGATACGAACACCCTGCCGTCTTCGGGGCTGTAGGTGCGCACCTTGCCCACCACCGCCACCAACGAAGGGGTGGCCATGTCGGCCAGGGCCGCCGAGGCCTCCGGCTGATAGCGTCCGGCGTTCACGAAGAAGGAGCCGGAGGGGTCGTTGACCCTCGCCCTCCACATAGGCTCGTCCTCACTGCCCACGTTCTCCTTGTCGGTGAGGACGCCGGCGGCTATGACGCGGTTGATCCTGGCGCCCAAAGGGGTCACCAGATATGAGGGCGACTTCTCCTCGTCGCCCTTGTATGTCAGTGAGGATGCGTTCAACTCAGCGGAGAACACCCTCCAGGCCATCTCACGGCTGATCACAGCATCGCCTCCAGTTTACCGAGCAGTTCACGAGCACCCTCTTTGACATCCACCGTCACCGGCAAGCACTCCTGCACGATCATCATCATGCCGTACTCGTCGCTGACCACGTTGCCCCTCAGCTCCGCCTTCTTGGCCAACAGTCTGGTCTCCATCTCCTTGGCCACCACTTCGGGGTCGTGATGCTGCTCCGCCATCCTCATCGCCTCCTCCATGCTGATGCCGGACAGGGATTCGGTCAGTTCGCGGTTGATTATGCAGGTCAGGGCGCCGGTGCCGTCGTCGAGCACCGCCTTGATGCGCAGGTCCGGCTGCGCCTGTACGCGACCGTGGGTTATGCACTCGTCGTTCAGGACCGAGCGTCGGCATTCCGGACACCTCTTGATGAGGCCGGAGCCGTTGCGTATGTCCACCAGGGATCCGCGCACCAGGATGTCCAGGCCGCCGCCCACCGACTCCAGCTCGGCGATGCTCCGCGGCGTGGACGAAGTCAGTTCCTCCAGGTCGCCGATGTCGTCGTCGACCCTGGTCACGCTCACGCGGTCACCGAGGTTAAGCTGCGGTATGCCGCGGAACGCGCGCACATAGGCGTTCTCGATCCTCAGCACCTCCCCGGACTCATAGGGGAACTCCGTCCATGATGAGAACTCCACCTTGCCGCTGTCATCGGCCAGGGTGCCGGTGAATATCGTCCTTGGCTCGCCCTTGACGTTGATGTCCTTGGGCATCACGGAAAGCAGCTTGGCGGTGACGCTCACGCTGCTCATACCGTCCATGAGCTCGCCCAGCTTGGCCTCTTTGGCCGAGTAGGATATCACCCGTTGCGGCACCTCGATGCTGCTGTCGTCCTTCTCCACCTCGGTCCGTTTGCCGAAGTTGATCTGCGGACGGTCGTTCCAGGTCTTGGCATAGGCGCTACGCACGTTGTAGGTGGCTCCCTTCTCCAGGGAGAACCTGTTCGTCTCCCAGGATGTGAAAGGTATGGTCCCCGACTCATCGCCGAGGATGCCGGTCAATATGGTCTTGCTCTCGCCGCGGGCGGTTATCTCCCTCTCCTCGGCGTGGACCACCTTGACCAGAAGGTCGACGTTCTGCTCGTCGCCCCTCACCTGTTCTATCTTCTTCTTGACGCTCTCGCCGCTGACGAACTCCAGTTCGTCGCCGCCGTACTTGCGTATGATGCCCCTCTTGGCGGCATCCACGGTGGAGCGGTAAACATTGATGTAGGTGTCCAGCTCGCGGACGATGGTATCCTCGTCCGCCTTACCTTCCAGCACCCTCTTCAGTTCCTCGATGGTGGGTGTTAGTTCTTCCATTATCATTTCAGTTTCCTCCCTTGTCGCGGGGGACTTTATTCGTTAAGGTGTTTCGTATTAAAAGTAATACATCAAGGGTGGGCGAAAATGATGCGTCAAAGGTAAATAGTTTTTAACAGATGATTGGACGAGGTTCCGATGGACGGTCTGATGGACATATTGGCGGGGACGACCAGCGAGGTCTTCTACCTCTTCCTTTTGGCATTGTTCACATTCATTGCCACCTTGGCCCTCCCCCTGCCGGTGGAGGCCGCCCTGTTCCTGGGGCCGGAGACCAACGTCTTCTTCCAGGCCATCGCCCTCGGTCTGGGCAAGGCCGCCGCCGCGGTGGTGGCCCTGCGTCTGGGCAAGGACGTCAACCAGATCATGCAAGGCCGTCTGATGAGCACCGGTCTGGCGAAGGCCTTCGTCAACTTCTGTAACTACCTGGTGGTCAAGTTCCATTACGCCGGTCTTTACTTCATACTCAGCGTACCTCTGATGGTGGACACCGTGCCGGTCTACCTGTTCGGGATATTCAACGATGAGGGCACCATACGGGCGGTACCCTTCGCGTACGTCAACTTCCTGGCTGCCGTCAACAGGGTGATAATAACCATGATCGCCTTCTCCATATGGGGTGTGGAGCTGACTTGAGTCGACCGAAACTTTAAATCAGAAATCACCATGTTATTATATGGTTCCCAAAGAGAGGATTGACGCACTTCTTGCCGAATACGACCGTGACGACATAACAATCGCCACACTCACCTCTCATTCGTCATTGCAGATTTTCCATGGTGCACGTAAGCTAGGTTTCAAGACCATGGGTCTGACAGTCAACCATGACACCCGTTACTACGACGCCTTCCCGCTGGGGAAGCCGGACGAGATACTGAGGTTCAAGGACTTCGATGAGATGTTCACCCGCGCTCCTGAGCTGGTGGACAAGAACGTCATCCTCATACCGCACGGGTCCTTCGTGGAGTACATGGGGGCCAAGAGGTTCCAGAACCTGGAGATACCAGTGTACGGGAACCGTTCCGTTCTGCAGTGGGAGTCGGACCGCGACATGGAGAGGCAGTGGATAACCTCCGCCGGCGTCGCCATGCCCAAGATGATCGACGACGCCCGGGACATCGACCAGCCGGTGCTGGTGAAGTACCACGGCGCCAAGGGCGGCCGTGGCTTCTTCGTCGCCAAGGACTACGCGGAGTTCAAGATGGGTATCGACCATACGCAACCGTACACCATACAGGAGTACGTCCTGGGAACGAGGTACTACCTGCACTTCTTCTACTCACCGCTGTCCACTGAGGGCTATCACGCCCATGAGGGAAGCCTGGAGATGCTGTCCATCGACCGCCGTGACGAGAGTAACATCGATGAGATGTACAAGCTCGGCTCGCAGGAGGACATGAAGCGCCACGGTCTCTTCCCCTCCTTCGTGGTCACCGGCAACGTCCCGGTGGTCATCCGCGAGTCGCTTCTGCCCAAGGCCTTCGACATGGCGGAGAAGATCATCAAGCGCTCCTACGAGATGTTCGGCGGTATATGGGGTCCGTTCTGCTTGGAGTCCATCGTCACTGATAAGTTGGATTTCAAGGTCTTCGAGATATCCTCACGCATAGTCGCCGGTACCAACCCCTTCATCTCCGGCTCGCCGTATGCGGACATGATCCATCCCGGCATGAGCAGCGGCGCACGTCTCGCCATGGAGATCAAGAGGGCCGCCGAAGAGGACCGCCTGCCGGAGATCCTGTCCTGAGTCGTTAGCTAATCATTCAAAGCATCTGCTGAAGAGGATGGTATGAAAAGACGGGGCCGAGCCCCGTTGAAAAATGAAGGGTTTGTATCAGTAACCGCGCTCGGCGTAGCGCTGTTCCAGTTCGATGTCCTCAGCCTGTATGCCGCGCATCGCGTCGCCCAGTCCCTTGGACACCTCGCCGATCACCACGGGGTCATCGAAATGGCTGACAGCCTCGACGATGGCCTTGGCGCGTATCTCCGGCTCGGCGCTCTTGAAGATGCCGGAACCGACGAACACGCCGTCGTTACCCATCTGCATCATCATGGCGGCGTCGGCTGGCGTTGCTATCCCGCCGGCGGCGAAGTTGATGACCGGCAGCCTCTGCAGCTCGGCGACCTCTTGCACGAGTTCGAAGGGCGCCTCGATCTCCCGGGCGAACATGGCCATCTCCTGGTGTTCCATGCCCTTCAGGGAACGAACGGCCTCCATGATGGTCCTCTGGTGCCTGACGGCCTCGACCACATCACCGGTGCCGGCCTCGCCCTTGGTCCTGATCATGGCCGTCCCTTCGGCGATCCTCCTCAAGGCTTCGCCGAGGTCACGGGCGCCGCATACGAAGGGCACGGTGAAGGGGCGCTTGTCGACGTGGTAGAACGGATCGGCGGGGGTCAGTACCTCCGACTCATCAATCATGTCGACACCCAGGGACTCCAGCACCTGCGCTTCGACGAAATGCCCTATACGGCATTTGGCCATTACCGGTATGCTCACGGCCTCCATGATCTCAATGATCATGCGGGGGTCGGACATCCTGGCGACGCCGCCCTGTGCCCTGATGTCAGCGGGCACCCTCTCCAAGGCCATCACCGCCACGGCGCCCGCTTCCTCAGCGATGAGCGCCTGTTCGGCGTTGGTAACGTCCATAACCACTCCGCCCTGCTGCATCTTGGCGAAACCCCTCTTAATGAGGTCACTGCCGTGGCGGAGTTTTGACATGTCGAGTTCAAGAGCCATTAAATTCACCTGATTGGAGTTATTGTCCATTTTTACTTAAGACTTTCGGACACATATGTACACAAATGAACATTTAAGTACATTATTTATAAACCGGCGCCGCCCCGTCGCCACGAGTGTCTCTCTAGATATCATAACGAATATCGTATAATTCCTACGATATGAGCAATAACCGGGCCAGGGAATAACAAAGGATATGTAACCCTCTGGTATTTTGGTGGTCAATGGTATCCAAGAGGCTGCAGAGCGTCCCGGTTTCCGGAACGGTGAAGATCTCCAACGTGGTGAGCCAGTTGCGCCAGGAGGGAGTGGAGGTCCTTTCGTTCTCGATGGGGGAGCCCGATTTCGGCACCCCCGACAACATCATAGATTCCTGTATCGGTTCGCTCAAGGAGAAATTCACCCAGTACACTCCATCCCTGGGGATACCTGAGCTACGCGAGGCCATCGCCGAGAAGACCCGTGTCGAGAACGGCATCGGCTGCCAGGCGTCCAACGTCCTCGTCACGCCGACCAAGCACGCCATCTTCATGGCCGCCTTGGCATTCCTTGACCCAGGGGACGAGGTTCTATTGTCCGACCCCTCGTGGGTGACCTACGAGGCCTGCATACGCCTGGCCGGCGCCTGGCCGGTCTACGTGCCGACCAGCGACGAGACGGAGTTCACCATGTCCCCGGAGGCCGTCGCCGAGCGCATCACCTCGCGGACAAGGATGATAATCCTGAACTCACCCTCCAACCCCTGCGGCTCGGTGATGTCCCGTGAGGACATCAAGGCCATCGCCGACATCGCCCAGGACAACGACATAATGGTCCTGTCCGACGAGATATACGAGAAGATCATCTACGAGGGCGAGCACGTCTCAATAGCGTCCATGGACGGCATGTTCGACCGCACCCTGACGATCAACGGCCTCTCCAAGACCTACGCCATGACCGGATGGCGTCTGGGATGGATGGTGGCCTCGGATGAGAACATCAATGCCGTCAACAAGCTGCAGACCCACTCCGTGACCTGTTGCACCTCCTTCACGCAACCGGCCGCCGTCGAAGCGCTGCAGGGTCCGCAGGACAAGATGAGGGAGATGGTGAAGGAGTTCAAGAAGCGCCGCGACCTGGTTTGCGACCTCATCGATGACATCAACGGCATCGAGTGCGTCAAGCCCAAGGGTGCGTTCTACGTCTTCCCCAAGTACGAGGCGGATATGAACTCCGAGGATTTCGCCACCCACCTTCTGAAAAAGGCGCACGTGGCCGTGACGCCGGGAGGCGCCTTCGGCCCCTGCGGTGAGAAGCACTTCCGTCTCTCCTACGCGGCGAGCGAGGAGCACATCAAAGAGGGCTTGGCGCGCATCGACGACGCCATACGCCGTCTCTGAACCCCGGACTGCTTGGCTGTTGTCGGAAACTTTATAACATCTCTACATTTAGGGCACAGTCGTCGCCCGCAAGGGCTGGCATTGATGAAGGAGGGTAGTTGTGAATCGCAGGCTGTTCACCGTCGGTCCCGTGGAGGTCAGGGAGGAACTGGTCAAGGCCATGTCCAAACCTATGATCATCCATCGCGGCAAGGAGTACAAGAAACTCCACGAGAACATTGTTGAGAAGACCCGGAAGGTGCTGGACACCGATATGGAGATACTCTTTGTGGGATCCTCCGCCACCGGCCTGCTGGAGGGATGTTCCCGCTGCGGTGTGAGGAGCAAGGCCCTGGGGATGTCCAACGGCTCCTTCGGTAAACGCTGGCAGGAGATCAGCGAGTCTAACGGCAAGACCGTTATCAAGGCCGAGGCACCGTGGGGCGAACCCATCATGCCCGAGCATTTCCTGGACTCCATCGACGGGTCCGTGGACGCTGTGCACTTCGTCAGCAACGAATCCTCCACCGGTGTGCTCAACCCCACCGCCGACATCGTGGATGCCATCAAGGAGCGCAGCGACGCGCTGGTCATGGTCGACGGCGTGACCGCCGTGGCCGGAACCGACCTCAAGCTCCGTTCCCTGGACATAGATGCCCTGGTCTTCGGTACCCAGAAGGCCTTGGCGCTCCCGCCCGGCATCGCATTGGCGGCCTGCTCCGAGCCTCTTCTGGAGCGCTCCAAGGACGCCAAGGACGCTGGGTATTACTTCAATCTCAACGAGATACACAACAAGAACACCGAGAACTACGCCCTCACCACGCCGCCGGTGTCACTGATGTACGGCTTGGACGCACAACTGGACCGTATGCTCGCCGAGGGCATGCCCGCCCGCTACCGCCGCCATCAGGAGATGAAGGCCCTGGTGCACTCCTGGGCGGAGGGGCGTGACGGACTGTATGCTCAGAAGGGCTTCCGTTCCGACACCATCTCGGTGATCAACAAGGGCGACATGCCCTTCGACACCTTCCACTCCGCCCTCAAGGAGAAGGGCTACGAGATATCCAACGGATACGGAAAGATTAAAGACACGACCTTCCGCATAGGTCACATGGGCGACCTGACCGTCGCCGACATCAAGGAACTCATCGAGAAGATGGACGAGACATTGGAGGAAATAGCATGAAACTGCTTGTTACCGACCCCCTCTCCGAGGAGGGCATCAACATACTCAAGGAATCGGGCATACCCGTGGATGTGAGGCCGGGACTGAGCGAGGACGAACTCTGCGAGATCATCGCTGACTACGAGGGCGTGATCATACGCAGCGGCACCACCATCACCGCCCGCATCATCGAGTGCGGCAAGAAGCTGAAGGTCGTGGGACGCGCCGGTGTCGGCGTCGACAACGTCGACGTGCCGGCGGCCACCGCCAAGGGCATACTGGTCATGAACACCCCCTCCGCCAACATCATATCGGCGGCGGAGCACTCGCTGGCGATGATGATGGCCCTGGCCCGCAACATCGTCTGGGCCCATCAGTCGGTGCACGAGGGCAAGTGGGAGAGGAAGCGCTTCACCGGCGTGGAGCTCTTCGGCAAGACCCTGGGCATCGTCGGCGTCGGCCGCGTGGGTGCGGAGGTGGCCAAGCGCGCCGCCTCCTTCGAGATGAAACTCCTCGGTTACGACCCCTTCCTCCCCGAGGACATCGCCGAGAAGCTCGGCGTCAAGCTGACGACCTTGGAGGAGGTCATATCGGAATCGGACATCATCACCGTCCATGCTCCTCTGACGCCGTCCACCAAGCACATGATCGACAAGGAGCAGTTCGCGATGATGAAGAAGAATGCGCTGCTCGTTAACGTCGCCCGTGGCGGCATCGTCAACGAGGACGCACTCGCTGAAGCGTTGACCGACGGCACCATCGCCGGGGCGGCCTTCGATGTGTTCGCGGAGGAGCCGCTGAAGCCCTGCAAGCTCCTCGAACTGCCCAACATAATAACCACCCCCCATCTCGGCGCCTCCACCATCGAGGCCCAGGAGAAGGTCTCCGTGGAGATGGCGGAGCATGTCCTCATGTTCCTGCGCGACGGCATAATATCCAACGCCGTCAACGCCCCCCGTGGTCAGGTGGACTCGGAACTCGAACCATTCGTCTCCCTGGCGGAGAGCATGGGATCCTTCGCATTCCAGAGCCGCACCGGCCCCGTCGACCGTCTGGAGGTCAAATGCTATGGTGAGCTGGCCTCCAAGAACACCCGCATGGTCACCCTCTCCGCTCTGATCGGCGTTCTGTCCCACATCGTCGGTGACAACACCAACATAATCAACGCCGAGTCCATCGCCAAGAGCAAGGGCATCAAGATAGTGGAGACCAAGGTCGACGAGTGCGACCACTACACCAACATGCTCAGCGTCCGCATCGGCAGCGACGACAGCTCCCGAGAGGTCCGCGGCACAGTCTTCCCTGGTCATCAGGCCCGTATCGTCGGTGTCGACCAATACAACATCGAGATACCCTTGGACGCCGACTTCCTCATGGCCATCTACCGTGACGGTCCCGGCATCATCGGCATGATCGGCCGCATGTTCGGCGAGAACAACGTCAACATCGCCGGCATGGTCGTCGCCCGCGAGGGGAAGGAGAAGAACGCTCTGATGCTGATGACCGTCGATGAGGCGGTCCCCGACAAGGTCATGGAGGAGATAAACGGCCTCGACCGCTTCGAGGAGGCCCGCTTCATACGCCTGTCGCAGACGCGGACCTACATGCGCTAGAGTTTGGACTCCACGCTTCTCATCTTGGTGACGAGGCCATCGCTGACCCCTTCACGGTCATCGATGTCGATGCGGGTGAGCACCCGGCTGGAGGCCGACCTCACCGCCGCATGGCAGCGCATGATGGTCGCCATCACCTCCTCGGATGTCCCCTCGATGACGGTGGACATCGGTGTGAGGCGATGGGACAGCCCGCTCTCCCGGACGATCCGCAGACACTCGGCGACCTGTTCGCTGACACTCTCGCCCTTGTCCAAAGGAACGATGCTGAAAGAAGCTATCATAGCCATACCATCGCTCTCCGCGTTTAGCAACTTTTCGTTGTCTCCGCGGATCACACACACAATAAGCTTTAAATAATTGTAACGAAACGTCTATCACCTATCGATTACCGATTCTCAGGAGGGAACTATAATCCTTGGAGGAAATAAATATGGAATTTACCTTGAATGAAAAACCGACACTAGAAGATGCCGTAGAACAGGAGTTCTTGGTAGAGCTTTCTAAACGAACCACCTTGACCGCGGACGACCTCACCATGGCCATCACGAACGGAATAGACACCCGTGGAATGCCCGCCGAGGAGGCCGGGCATCTCGCACAGCACATTCTCAATTTCTTCGGATATTCTGACCGCATCATCGACAACATGCTCGAGCCCGAGGACCGTGACGCCTTCTACATGCTCGAGGACACTGGAATACTCACCACCGAGAGAGAGGAGACCACCCTCTACGACGGCAGGGAATGGCGTATCCATTATTGGCTGTTCCGCCGTGACCGTATACTGGACCTCATCGGTAAGAGCGATGAAGAGGCCGATGCCATCAGGGGTCCGGACTCCATCTACGAAGACATACCGGAAGAGTTCTGGACCCGCGAGTGATCCAGTTTCGACCAACTCTCAGAAAACCCCTTCTTAAACACAATTCTCTCTGATAGACATGCGTCTTTTCCCCTACCCTCTCCGTGACCAGCAGGAGGAGTTCGTCTCCCTGGTCCGTGGCACGGTCCAGGGGGCCGGGCATCTGGTCCTCGAGAGCGGCACCGGCACCGGTAAGACCGTCTGCTCCCTGGCGGGTGCCCTCGAAGCGTCCCTGGAGATGGGGAAGAGGGTGGTGTACATGACACGCACCAAATCGCAGCAGCGCCAGGTCATCATCGAGACGAGGCGCATTTCCGAGAAGGAGACCGTATTGGCGATGGGCATACAGGGCCGGAACTCCACCTGCCCCCTGGCGGCCTCCGACGAGGAGTTGAGCAAGGGCAGCTCCGAGGAGCTGTCGAAGTACTGCGGTGAGCAGAAACGCAAGGCCATGGCCGGCGAGGGCGGCTGCGAGTACTACCGCCGATGCCTGGAGTTCGACGAGGAGGAGATGCTCTCCATCTGCCGCGAGAAGATGCCCCAGGTGGAGGAGTTCGTCGCCATCTGCGCCGAGAGGGGTGCCTGTCCCTATGAGATGATGAAACTCATGCTGCCCTATGCCGACGTGGTGGTCGCCCCCTACAATTATTTCTTCGTCCCCTTCATACGCGACCGTTTCCTGTATTGGATGAACGCCTCCATGGAGGAGGCGGTGGTCATCGTGGACGAGGCCCACAACCTCCCCGATTATCTGCGCGAGGTCTGGACATCGTCCTTGAGTCTGTACCACCTGCGCATGCTACGTGCGGAGGTGGAGGAGTTCGGAGACCCGGAGGTGATGAACGGCGTATCGGCTTTGGACATCGCCGACATCATCGAGGAGAAGATATTGGAGGCCGCCGAGGACTATCTGCGTGACGACGACGGCCTCATTCCGCCCGATCTGATATCCACCGGCCTCATGATGGAGCTGCGCACCAGCTCCAACTCCTTGGAGAGGATGTACCGCAGCCTCTGCGACCACGGTGAGACGGTGAGGGAGTCCCGTAAGGAGAGCGGCCGCCTGCCGCGGTCCTACATGCTCATCCTGGGTTCCTTCCTGCAGACCTTCGCCTCCTTGGACGAGAGGCATTATGTCAAGGTGGTCACCGGAGGGGAGAACCCCTCGCTGCAATGCTACTGCCTCGATCCATCCTTGGCCGCCGAGCCGTTGCTGAACTGCCATGCCACCATCCATATGTCCGGTACCCTGGACCCGATAACCGAGTACCGCGACTCCCTCGGACTGGGTGTTGAAGCCGCCGCCCGTTATTTCAAGAGCCCCTTCCCGCCTGAGAACAGACTGGTGCTGCACGCCGAGGATGTGACCACCAAATACGAGGTGCTGCAGAGGGACCGCGACACCACCCGCCGCATACAGGACTACGTGGTCGACCTCTGCGACTCCACGGGCAGGAACACCGCGGTGTTCTTCCCCTCCTACCTTATGATGGAGCGCTTCATCCGTGACGGAGTGGTCCAGAGGATCAAGAGCGATGTGCATCTTGAGAAAAAGGGTATGGCTCAGGTTGAACTCATGGAAACCGTGGAGAGATTCCGGAAGGCCGAGGGCGCGGTCCTCTTCGCCGTCTACGGCGGCAGGATATCCGAAGGCCTGGACTTCCCCGACTCCGATATGGAGATGGCGATACTGGTCGGTATACCGTACCCGCGACCGTCCGCCCGCAACCAGGCCCTCCTCACCTATTACGACATGAGGTTCCGCAAGGGCTGGGAGTATGTGATGAAAGCCCCCACCCTGAGGAAGATGAGGCAGGCCATGGGCCGCGTCATACGTTCGGAGACCGACCGGGGGGTCATAGTGATACTCGACAACCGCGCCGCCTCATTGGGCCCGCTGGAGTCGATGCCCTCCGCCGACCCCGTCGGTGCCGCGGAGGCCTTCTTCGCGGCTGCAAAGGTTAATAATCGTGCTATCTGATGCCCTGGCCATGGAATTGGCCGAGGCCGCCATCATAGCCGCCAGTGGATTCTGGCTTGCATTACCTGCCCTGCTGCCCAACTCCGCCGCGGTCCTGACCGGCGGCGGGACGCCGGTGGATTTCGGGAGGAGTTGGAAGGGAAGACGCCTGCTCGGGGACGGCAAGACCTGGAGAGGGTTCATCGGCGGTGCCGGGGCCGGCATACTGTTGGGACTCGTTCTACTGGGCATATCGTCCCTGGCGGGATGGGCGGACAACGGTGGCTACGGGCCCACCGCGCAGGCGCTGGGTGTGATAGTTGTATTGGCGGTGGGATCTCTGCTGGGCGACATGCTCGGTTCCTTCCTCAAGCGGAGACTGAACGTCCCCCGCGGGGCGAAGATGCCGGTGCTGGATCAGTACGACTTCCTCAT
The DNA here is from genome assembly GCA_003560875.1 of Methanomassiliicoccaceae archaeon. Classification (GTDB taxonomy): domain Archaea; phylum Thermoplasmatota; class Thermoplasmata; order Methanomassiliicoccales; family Methanomethylophilaceae; genus PWHV01. The sequence goes on along the minus strand of PWJQ01000035.1, from coordinate 59,069 downwards.
CGGTGCATTCCTCCTCGCCGTCATCTTCTATCCGTCGTGGTTCTACACATCATACATCGAGGGCTGGAGCATATTGGCGCTCATCGCCCTTCTGATCGCAACCCCCTTGCTCCATCGGGGCATGAACATCCTCGGCTACCGTATGGGCAAGAAGGACGTACCGTGGTGAGATCATGAAACTGGAGAATGCTTTGAGGAACTGCGGCGCCCTGCGTTTCGGGGAGTTCACCCTCGCCTCCGGCGAGAAGAGTGATTATTACGTTGACATAAAGAAGGCCAGCACCCGTCCGGACGTACTTTCTGTAATCGCTGACGAGATGGCATCCGTGCTGGATTCCGGGAAGAGACCCGACCGTGTGGCCGGCGTCGTACTCGGGTCGATACCGTTGGCCACCGCCCTGTCCCTGCGCACCGGCATACCCTTGCTGATGGTGCGCAAGGAGAGGAAGGGCCATGGCACCGGGTCCACGGTGGAGGGGGACCTCGAAGAGGGCATGCGAGTCCTGGTCGTTGAGGACGTGATCACATCCGCCGGTTCGGTCATCGGTGCCGTCAGGCAGCTGCGTGAGCACGGGGCGGTGGTGGACACCGTCATCACGGTGATAGACCGCGAGGCGGGCGGCAGGGAGGCCCTGGCCGCCGAGGGCCTGAGGCTGGAGGCGCTCCTGACCGCCAGCCGCCTCCTGCAGAAGTGATGCGACCCGACAAGGACTGCATGCTCTGCGGTCTCCATTCCGGGCGGACCATTATGGTCCTCCCCTGCGGCGACCCCTCGTCCAAAGTTTGTTTCGTGGGCGAGGCCCCCGGGGAGAAGGAGGACCTCAGCGGCACGCCCTTCGTCGGCCGGTCGGGGAAACTACTCGATAGAATGCTTCTCGAGGAAGGGGTCGAGAGAGAATCGATACGTATAACGAACACCGTGAAGTGCCGGCCGCCGGGGAACCGTGACCCGATACAGGAGGAGATGGACGCCTGCCGACCATTCCTTCTGGCCGAACTTCAGGATTGCGAGGCGGTGGTGGCCTTGGGACGCTCAGCATGCCGTTCCCTCGCCGGCCTGACATCGCCGATGAAGGAGATGGCCAACAAGCGGATGTCCCTCGATGTCGGAGGCCGGGAGATATTACTCATACCCACCTACCATCCCGCCGCCTGCATCTACCGCAAGGAGGCCCGGGAAGGCCTCCGCGAGACCATACGGACTATCAGGCCTTTGGTCTGAGGAACCTTTTGCGCCAGAGGTAGAAGAAATCCTCGCCGCCGTCCTTCCAGGATGAGAGTTTCACCTCTCCCACCCGGCGGCGGTAGCTGACCGGTATCTCGATCGCACGTGATTTGCGCATGGCCTCGATCTTTATCTCCTCCGACAAAGGCATGCCGTCGGAGTGCAGTTCGAAGCGTTCCAGGACCTCCGGACGGAACACCCACATCCCGCTCTGCGAGTCCTTGATCCTGATGCGGAAGAGAAGGTTGGTGGTGCAGGTCAGGACCCAGTTGCCGAAGCGGTGCATAAGGCTCATGGCGCCCTCCTCAAGGTTCCCGAAACGGTTGGTTGTTATGAACTCCAGGTCCTCATCGATCAACCTCCTGCACAGTTCGGGGATGATCTCCGCCGGATAGGTGCAGTCAGCATCGAGAGTGGCGTATATGTCGCCGTCAGCGGCGGCGAATCCGGTCTTGTAGGCCACGCCGTACCCTCTCCTCGGTTCTTCGACGACGCGAGCGCCCTTGGACCTGGCAATCTCCTGGGTACCGTCGGTGGACGAGGTGTCCACAATCATCGCCTCGTAGTCGAGTTCACTGTCGGAGAACGCCGCACCGATCTGATCCAGGACCTCTCCTATGGACTCGGCCTCGTTCATGGTCGGTATGATCACTGACACTTTCACAGAAAATCCTCGGCCGGCAATGCCGCTGGGATTAGTTAACAGTTACTGAATCGATTTCTTGGCGCCGAAGTACTTGTAGCCGATGTAACCCATACCGGCGAAGCCGATCCTCACCATGTACCAGAAGGTCATCTTCCTCTCCGTGAGCATGTTGATGGGGTTGTACTTCTTCCATAACCGGCCTTCGTACTTGATGTTCAGTTGTTTACGGCCGGCGCCGTTCCAGAAGGCCTGATTGATGAAACCGTAGACCGTGTTGCGCGTACGGTTGTATATGATGGCGTTGTGGTTGTGGTGCAGTGTGAAACCGGCATCCGTGGCACGGATGTTGTAGTCGATGTCCTCGGCGGTGATGAACCACGGGTCGACATCACCCACCTTCTCGTAGACCTCGCGACGGTAGGCTATGTTGCAGCCCGGCCAGCTGCAGTCGAAACCCTGGTTATAGAGTTCCACACGGGCCAACTCTTCCCAGGCCCGAAGGCCGAGGGATATGCTGCGGCCGGCGACCAGGTCATGACCGTCCTCAACGATGGAGCGGCGCATCTCCTTCAACCAGTAGGGGTTGGCGATGCAATCCCCGTCGGTCAGGGCGATGATGTCTCCCTTCGCCCTCTCCAGTCCGTGGTTGAGACTCTCAGCGCGGTTCCTTCCCGCCTTGTAGAGATGGATGAAATCGAAGATCTGCTGATACCCTTTGACGATCTCGCGGGTACGGTCGGTGCTGGAGCCATCGACGATGATTATCTCCAACGGTCCTTCCTGTACAACCAGCGAATCCAAGGCATCGCTGATGCAATGCTCCTCGTTGCGGACTTTGAGGACGACGGATACCAACATCGCCCTCCAATCTCCGTTTTTTTATAAATCATATACCAAGGTCATTCGCGCTCGCCTAACTCACCGCGGATGTAGGAGATCATCTTACGGGGGTCGACAGCGTTGATGATCATATCCATGTCATCCCTGCGGAACTCCTTGAGCACGAACATGATCGTCAGGAACACGACCATGGTCAATGCCGCCAGGAACAACATGGTCAGGAAACCGGTCATCGGCACTATCTGCGCCAGGGACGTCATGGCCAGTGCGGTCATCCCTCCGGCCATGATGTGCAGGCCGATACCACGGTATATGCTTACACCGGCGATGTGATGGGTGAACATGTTCACGATGAACGCGTAGGCTATTATTGAAAACAAACCCGCGAGTGCCGCCCCGGTGGCCTTCATTTCCAACATCGGTATACCGAAGAACGAGGTGGGGATGAACACGATGAGCAGCAACACCCTCAACACCAGCATCACTATCTTCGTCTTGGCGGCCAGGTCGGGACGGTTGCACCCCATCAAGACCTGACCCTGCACGCCCATGACCAGCATTATGTACATCATGAAGGCCATGATCATAAGAGGTCCGCCAGCACCGACGAAGCCGTCACCGAACACTATGCCCGCCACCGGATAGGCGAATATGAAAAGGAACACGGCAACGGGCATCCCCAGCATGGAGATGAAGCGTTGCGCCTCGCCACTGATCTCACGTATCCTATCCATGTTCCCCACCGCGTGCCATTCCGAGATGCTGGGGAAAAGCAGGGTGTTCATGGCCATTCCGAAGGTCAGCACAAGTTCCAGCAGCTTGTATGAAGAGGCGAAATAACCGACCTGGGCGGCATTCCAGAAGTAACCGAGCAGCAGTATGTCCAGGTTCACCAGCAGGGCGCTGAGGAACACGATACCGGAAAGCGGGAGGGCGAAGCGCAGATAGTTGCGGAACAGGGTCGGCCGGACGAGACGTATGCCGCTGCGCCGTAGCAACAGTATCCCGACCAGGACCATGGCCATGGCACCGAGCACATACGCCAATGCCAGAAAGGTCGCGGACGCTCCTTGCAATGCGAAAATCACAATCACCGGTGCTCTGAGCAGAGGGTCGATGAGATGTACCGACTCCGCCTTCGATATCTCCTTACGGGCCTTGAACAGTGAGGTGAACACGCCTGACATGTTGCACAGGCCCCAGTAGAGCACGAACAGCAACAGGGTGTAGATGCTGGCAGTGTATATCTGGTTCCCCAGCACGAAGATGTACACCAGGAAGAAACCGATGGTGGCGGCCATCATCAATGCCGTGAGCGCCACCTTCACGATGATGAAGGTGGAGAAGCAGTCGTTGACGTCCTGGCCCTCCGATATCCTCTTGATGTTGGCGGCGGAGAAGCCGAGGTCGGAGATGGCGTTGAAGGTGGCGGCGAACGCCATGGCCCACATCAGGCTTCCGTAGGCGTCACCGACGTAACGGGTCATCGTGGTCAGTGCCACGAAGCCTATCAACGCCGCCAGTATGTTGGAGGCCATGATGAGGAAGGACTTACGACCCATTGTAACGCCGGCGTTCTCCCCATTTGTCATGCAACAACACTCCAATCGAATACCTGACGGTCCGTGATTCGCAACTACATATCATCGATTAATAATTTGACCACCATTCTCCCCCTATGGGGCATCTCGAAGGGGTTAAAGGGTTCCTGATCGACATGGACGGCACGGTATACAAGGGCATGGAACCCATCCCCGGGGCCAAGGAGTTCATCTCCCACCTCGGACGCGAGCACATCCCGTTCGTGATGCTGACCAACAACTCCTCTTCCAGCCGCTCCCATTACCTGCGCAAGCTCACCGACATGGGCTTCGACATAGGCATCGACAACATACTGACATCCACCACCGCCACCATACTGCATCTCCAGGCCCACCGCCCCGGAAAGGCCGTCTATCCGCTGGGGACGCCGCAGTTCACGGAGGAGTTGAAGGAGGCGGGCATCGAACTGTCCGATGCCGCACCCATCGTACTGCTGGCATTCGACCGCACCATCACCTACGGCAAGATCAACCACGCCTACCATCTCCTCCTGCAGGGGGCAGAGCTCATCGCCACCCATCCTGATGACCTGTGCCCTACGGAGGACGGTTACGATGTGGACGTCGGCCCATTCATACGGATGTTCGAGGAGCTCACCGGGAGCAGGGCATTGGTGATAGGGAAGCCGAACAGCGCCATGGTGGAGATGGCATCCCTGCATCTCAACGTCCCCGTGGATGAACTGGCGATGGTTGGGGACCGCTTGTACACGGACATGAGGATGGCGGTGGATAACGGCATGACCTCCGTCCTGGTCCTCAGCGGTGAGGCGGACAGGGAGTCCTTGCAGGCATCAGGCATGGAGGTCGACGTCGTCGCCGGCAGCGTCGCTGACCTATTCAGGTAGCTGGAGGTACCGATAACATTTATATACGAACTAAACCTCTTATAAACCTGGACAGGTCTGGCCTGTTCTCGATGGGATGCGATATAGGGCCCCCGCACAGGGCCCGCCTCTCGCCCCGCAGGGGGTGTAAAAGGTGTACCTCAAGCAGATAGAGCTGGAGAACTTCAAGTCCTTCGGCGGGAAGCTGAACATTCCTTTGCTGGAAGGTTATCTGGCGATAACCGGGCCCAACGGCTCCGGAAAATCGAACATCTCAGATGCAATACTGTTCGTGCTCGGTCCCAAGAGCTCCAAGGCCATAAGGGCGGGGAAGCTCAGCGACCTGATATTCGATGGCGGCAAGGGCCGCAAATCATCCGATTTCACCAAGGTGTCCCTGGTCTTCGACAATAGCGACCGCATCATCCCCTGGGACGCCGACACCGTCAGACTGACCCGCCTGGTGAAGATGTCATCCAGCGGGGAGGGCTACAACTCATATTTCTACGTCAACGACCACCGTTCCTCTCTGAGCGAGTTCGATGACCTGCTGTCCAGCGCCCGCATATCCGCGGAGGGTTACAACCTGGTGCAGCAGGGGGACGTCACCCGCATCGTGGAGATGGGGAACCTGGAGCGCAGGAGGGTGTTGGACGGCATCTCCGGCATCTCCCGTTTCGACGCCGACATATCCAAGGCGGAGGAGGAGCGGAGACAGACCGACGACAATCTGGAGCGCATATCGATAATCAAGAAGGAGCTGGAAGCGCAGCTGCTGCAGTTGGATGAGGAGAGGCGGGCGGCCCGCCGCTATCTGGACGCCAAGGAGGGTCTGGACATCGCCAAGGCCGAGCTTATTTACAAGAACCTGGAACTAGCGCAGGCCGAGGCGGACGGCACCCGGTCCCAGATAGAGGCCTATGACCAGGAGATAGCCTCCCTCGCCGCTGAGAGGAGGGCACTCCTCGAGGAGGCCCGCGGATTCGAGGATGAGAAGGGGCGTTGGGAGACGGAGATCGAGGCCCGCGGCGGTGATGAGTACCGTCAGTTGAAGGACAGAAGGGACGAGCTCATGGTCGAGGCGGCACGGCGCAAGGACCGGGCGGAGAGAGCGGACTCCGACATCACCAAGGAGGAGGGTGAACTCCAGGCCTGCCGGGAGGAGGCGGTCCGACTCAGCGGCGAGAGGGCGGACGCTGAAGCCGCCCTGACCTCCATCCGCAACGAGAGGGATGCCGCCGCCAAGGAGAGGGACTCGGTCCAAGCGAGACTCGAAGGACTGCGCGAGGAGATAGAGTCCCGGGGCGGGGAGCTCTCCCAGTTACAGGAGGATATCGCCGTCGCCGAGGAGAACGTCGAGACGTTGCGGGACAAGGAGCACCGTCTCAGCATCGAGAGGGGCGGCATCGTCACCGAGATGGACGCCCTGGAACGCGAGAGGTCACGCCTGGAGGAGGACCTCGAGACGGCCAAGTTCGAGACTCAGGACGCCGAATGGCAGATGAGGGAGATCAAGAAGAACGAGGGCGAAGCGGCGGATCGGCTCAAGGAGGTGAGCGAACGCCTGCGGACACTGAAGGCCGAGGAGACCCGCCTCAGCGAGGAGGAGAGGGACCTGCGGCAGGCGCTGCACCGCCTGGAGCGGGACTACGTTTCACTGAAGGCGGAGAAGGAGGCCGCTGAGAACCTCCAGAAAGGATACAACCGTGCGGTGGTGTCGGTGCTCGAGGCCCGGGACCGCGGCACGATCAAGGGCATACACGGGACCATCGCCGAACTGGCGGAGGTCGATGAGGAGTACGAGACCGCCCTGTCGGTCGCCGCCGGGGGACGCATGCAGGCGATCATCGTGGACGACGACGCTGTGGCCTCTCAAACCATCGACATGCTGAAGAGGACCAAGGCGGGCCGGGCGACTTTCCTGCCACTGAGCAAGATGCAGGAAGGGAGGCCGAGGGCCAAGGCCATAATGGCCGCCGAACGCTCCTTGGGATACGCCATAGACCTCGTACGTTTCGACCCCGCCTACCGGGCGGCGTTCTGGCACGTCCTCAGCGACACCGTGGTCACCGAGGACCTACCCTCGGCGCGGCAGCTGATGGGCGGCGTACGGCTGGTCACATTGGACGGGGAGGTCATAGAGGCCGCCGGGGCCATGGTCGGTGGCAGCATGGGCAAGCAAGGCATGAGATTCGGCTCCGCATCGGCGGGCAGGCTGGAGGCCGTCGCCGAGGAGCTGCGCATAGCCACCGGGGCCATGGAGAATCTGGTAAATGAGCTGGGAGGGGTGCGGGGGTCCATGAGGTCCGCGGAGGAGGAGCTCCGCAAGGCCAGCAGCAGTGACCGCGACTTCAACGATTCGATGCAGCGTCTGCAAAGGAAGAGGGATGAGGCCCGTGGACGCCGTGACGTCCTCAAGGAATCCTTGGACGCCAACAAAGCCGACCACCTCGCCAAGGACCAGGTTCTCAAAGCCAAGGATTCCGAACTCGCCGCCTGCTCCAAGGAGCTCGCTGACACGCGGGAGTCCCTGCAAGCCATGAAGGCCAAGCTATTGGAGATGGCGCCCGAGGATGTGCAGCGCCGGCTCTCCGGGCTGCAGGACTCCCTCTTGAACGCGGACCGCGCCCTCAGCGCTATAGAGGGCAGGGTCATGGCCGCTGACGCTACACTGGATAACACGGATTCCTCCCTATCCAAGAATGATGATGATGTCGAAACCTTGGAGGCCAGCCTCAAGGAGCTGGAGTCGGTCAGGGACAGTGCCCGTAGCGAGGAGACCGCCATAAGGACGGAGATGGCGGCGGTCAAGTCCATGATGCAGACCATGGAGGAGGAGGTCAAGGAACTCCGTGACAAGAGGGACGACGCCTACCGCAAGATGGTCGCCCGCAACTCCGAGGCGGAGGGATTGAAGGACAAGATCGACACCAAGGAGGATTTCCAGAACGGCCTGAGGGTCAGACTCGCACAGGCCGAGCAGCGCCTGGAGCAGTTGCGTGCCGAGGCGGAGGAGGTCAGGGCGGTGCAGCAGCCCCTGCCGTCCCTGGATGCCATCCGTTCCCGCATACGCAAGGCGGAGGCGGAAATGGAGGCCATGGGGAACGTCAACCTGCGCGCCATCGAGGACTACGAGGAGAAGAAGGACCGCCACGACCGCATGATGGAGGAGGTGCAGAGGCTCGAGACTCAGCGCGAAGAACTCCTCGTCCTCATGGACGGCCTCAACAAAGAGAAGAAGACGGTCTTCGACCTGGTGTTCAAGGCCGTGGACGAGAATTTCCGTTCCGTGTACGCCGACCTCTCCGGAGGAGGGGAGGCCTACCTTTCATTGGAGCATCCCGACGACCCGTTCCAGGGCGGGCTGCTGATCAACGCCAAACCCAAGAACGGCAAGCTGCTTCGCTTAGAGGCTCTGAGCGGCGGGGAGAAGAGCCTCACCGCCTTGGCGTTCATCTTCGCCCTGCAGGAGCACCAGCCCTCGCCATTCTACCTCCTGGACGAGGTGGACATGTTCCTGGACTCGGTGAATGCCGAGATGGTGGCGAGGAGGGTCAAACAGAGCTGCACCAAGGCGCAGTTCGTGCAGATATCCTTGCGCAAGGTCACCTTGGGCAAGGCCGACCACCTGATGGGCGTGACCCGGCAACCGAACGGGATAAGCAAGGTCATAATGCAGCCCAAACTGAGCGAGATAACGAGCACCTTGAAGGAAGCGGAGGGGAGCACATGAGCGAGACGAGGGACCAGTCGGTGCTGGAGCACCTGATGTTCCACCAGGCGCTGGTGGACGACGAGGCGGGCATAACGAACATGCAGAGGTATCTGCGCATACTCGACGAGGGGGAGGGCGAATCGCTCTGCGACCCCGTCGACGAGTCCATAAGGTCGGCGTTCGAGCTGGTCCTCAGCCATGGGATGGACCCCTGGGCCTTGGACCTCATGGAGTTCACACGACTATACACGACGAAGATTGGAAAGGAGCGCATAGACCTCATAGTGGCCGGCAAGCTGGTGCACATGGCCTGGCAGGTGCTGCGTCTGCAGAGCGATGAGATAATCAACGAGAAGGAGAGACAGGACTGCCCGTTCCAGATGTGGGACATGGACGGCATGGTGGACGACCTCTGTGAGGAGCCGGAGAGGCTGCTCCCGCCGCCGGCTCTGCTAACTCCCACCCTCCGCCGCCGTGAGATACGCCCCGTCTCGCTGATGGAACTGCTCGACGCCTTTGAGGACGCCCGCCGCGAGGTCGAACGGGAACGTTCCCGTCCCGTCAGGGTGAAGACCTCCGTCCCTTTCCAGAATCAGGCCCACGACGAGGACATGGAGAGTGACGTGGATAAGGTATGGGAACGCATACAGAGGCTGGGCACCGGCCCTCTGGCCCTCAAGGACCTCTTCGGTAGCGACCATGCCGCCAACATCTCATCCTTCGTGGCGGTGCTCTTCCTGGTCCGCAACGGGCTGCTGGCGGTATGGCAGGATGAACTGCCGCACGGTGAGGTTTTCATCGAGATCAAGGTGGATTGGATGCAGGGCAAGGTCGAGGACACGGTGCTGGCCGAGACCGAGGACAAACTGGTGATGTGAGTGGAGCCCAAGGCCCTGCTGGAGGCGGTGCTCTTCGCCTCCTATGAGGGATTGCGGGCGGTGGACCTGTCCAAATCCACCGGTCTCAGTGAGTCGCAGGTCCAAGAGGCCATCAAATCATTGCAGGATGATTACGAGGGCCGCGGCTCTGCTCTGCGCGTCCTCCGCGCCGGTGGGCGATACTCGCTCTGCCTGCGTGAGGAGTACCTCCCCTACGGGCAGCAGTTCTCCCCTCCGGAGATACCGCCGTCGACCCTGCGCACGGCCGCCATGATAGCCTACCATCAACCGGTGGAGCAGAGCGAGCTCTGCCGCAGCCTCGGCGCCCGTGTCTATGACGACGTGCGCAAACTGAGGGATATGGGCCTGGTGGACGCCAGGAAGAAGGGGCAGACCCTGGAGCTGAGCACCAACCGTCGTTTCTCGGAGCATTTCGGCATCGACGCCCGCCGCCGCGAGGATGTCCGTCGGTGGATGGATTCCGCGCGCGAGGTCCAAGATTAGAAAACATTTAAAAACATGATTCAGTTCACACATTTGATTGAAATGGTCATGCCTCTCGCTTTATTGGAGAAATCCTTGGAAAAGAGAATATGCTTACTCCTCAAGGACAGCAGGATCCTGGAGGGCAAGCTCACCGGGTTCGACGACTACATGAACATGGTCCTCGAGGACACAGAGGAGACCAACGGCGACCAGAGCAGGCGTCTCGGCACCGTTGTACTCCGTGGCAACAACGTCGTGAGCATATCCACCCTTTGAACCAAGGAGATGAAGGCGGCGATACTCGCCGGAGGACAGGGGACGCGTCTTCGGCCCTTGACCGAAGGTATGCCCAAACCATTGGTGCCCCTTGTCGGCAAGCCCCTCATAAGGCACATCATCGACCCTTTGCCCGCTGAGGTCGACACCGTGATATTGGCGGTGAACTACCGCAAAGACGACCTCCAGGATTATTTCGACTCCGTCGACATCGGTCGCGAGGTCATACTGGTGGAGGAGACGGAGCCCTTGGGCACCGGAGGGGCGCTAAAGAACATATCCGAATATCTCGACGACACTTTCCTGGCATTCAACGGAGACATCGTCTGCTCCCTTGACGCCGCCATGATGGCGGATTTCCATCGTCGCCATGGAGGTATCGGGACTCTAGCCCTGTGGAAGGTCAAGGATCCCAGCGCCTACGGCGTCGTGGCCTTGGACGATGACCGTGTGACCTCGTTCCAGGAGAAGCCCGCCCCCGGCGAGGAGCTCTCCGACCTGATCAATGCCGGCGTCTACGTATTCGAGCCGGAGATATTCGAACACATCCCCGACGGCGTCGTGAGCCTGGAGCGGGATGTCTTCCCTAATGTGCTTGACCGTGGACTCTACGGCTTGAGGCTGGAAGGATATTGGGTGGACTGCGGCACGCGTGACAGCTACCTACGAGCACAGGGGATACTCCTTAAGGAGCAGGGAGTGGGCAACGTTTTCAAGGCGGGTTCCGCGGTGGCTGCTGACGCCGATGTGGCCGAATCCGCCGTTCTAGAAGGCGCCAGCGTCGGATCGAAAGCTTTCATCCGCAACTCGATCATCTGCCCCGGAGCTAAAGTCAGAAAGGGCGAGAAGGTCGTTGACACCATATTCTTATAAGCCCCTATAGAAAAGGTTTTCCCGCTTTGAGCGGCCTAATAATCCAACTCTATCTCACAACGAGACGAGGGGTTCGGAAAAAGAAAAAAACTATAGAGATTCTATAGGCTATATAGATTATAATCATAGCAGATATATACATAATCATCAGTCAAGTGTCCGCCGATGCCGATGAGCCTTACCAAAAGGATAGACGATCTCTCCAGTAGGAGGGACATCCGCAGTGGATGGTTCGGGATCATCACCCTGTTCTTCCTGGCCTTCATAATACTCCCCACGGTTTATGTGCTGATATTCGGCATAATGGACTTCCAGAACCTGAGCAACATGGTTCTCGACGACCCCGAGGTCATGTCGCTGGTATGGGGGGCGGTATTCACCTCATTCAGCTTGGCGCTGATAGTCACCATCATCGACCTCATCGTCGGCATACCGATGGCCTGGATAATGGTGCGGAAACAGTTCCGGGGGAAGAAGCTCCTCGACACCCTCATCGATATGCCTTTGGCATTCCCCACCGCCGCCCTCGGTTTCTCGATCGGTATCTTCTGGGGACTGCCGGTGGAAGCCCCTGTGCCCCCCGGGGCGCTCGGTATCGTCGCCTCCCCCTACATCCTCATAATGCTTCTCCACATCATCTTCACCTACCCTTACATGGTCCGTTCACTCTCCGCCATATTGGAGCAGATCGACCAGAGCTACGAGGAGGCGGGGATGACCCTCGGCGCCAGCCGCATGACTGCCGCCAGGACGATAACCCTGCCCCTTTTCCGCGCCGGTCTCATAACCGGTTTCATCCTTTGTTTCGCCCGTTCCCTCAGTGAGACGGGTGGAACCTTCATCGCCCTCATCACCGTCGGTCAGGCGGACAAGTTCTTCACCGGCCCCACCCTGATCGCCGCGTTGAAGAACGACCTCGTCCTTGGGACCACGGACGTCGAGGCGGTACTGGCGGTGGTCAGTATAATCCTGATAATCACTGCCATAATCTTCCTTCTCATAATCAAGTTCGTCCTTGGAAGGGTAGGCGTACCATTCGATAAGGTTTGGCCGCGGTGGGAGAGGGTGCTGAGCCGGGGCGCGGTGCCCAAGGCCAAGGACGTGGTGAGTTTCGTCTGGCTCTTCGCCATAGTCATAATCCCGTCCTTCTTCATATTCGCCTACCTTCTGGTACCGTCCCCTGCGGACATGGACTGGTCTGGGCTGTTGGACGCTTTAGCATATTCATTCATGGTGGCCGGTGTGGTTACCTTGGCGGACATCGTCCTCGGCGTACCGCTGGCCTTGTACATCGCAAGGCATAAGGACAAGAAGTTGGCACAGGCGGTGGATTCCCTGGTCAACATACCTCTCATCGTACCTACCACGGCATTGGGTTTCTCATTGGCCTTGTTCTGGACCACCCAGGGCTTAGTCACCAACTTGACAGTCCTGGTGATCATGGCGCATATAGCTTTCACTTATCCTCTGGTGGTCAGGAACGTCGCCGGAGCCGTGATGGAGGTCGACCCGTCGTATGAGGAGGCCGCACGAACTCTGGGAGCCAAACCCTTCGCCACGTTCCGCACCGTGCTGTTCCCCATCGTCCGTTCCGCCGTCCTCGCCGGTGCCATCCTCGCCTTCACCCGTTCACTCGGCGAGACCGGTGCCACGGTGGCGGTCAGCCCGGATGCCAACACCGTGCCGGTCTACATAATCGGTCTGATGAATACCGGTGACTACTATCTCGCCGCCGTGTCGGCCATGGTGCTCATCATGGTCTCATTCGTGTTCATGTTCGGACTCCGTTATGTGATAAGGCGTGAAGGAGGCACTTACTGATGACCGTGGTCGAACTCAAAGGGCTGAGTAAGAGGTACGGCAAAACCATAGCCGCTGACGGGATGGACCTCAGAGTGGAGGAGGGCGAGTACATATGCATCCTCGGCCCCACCGGGGCCGGTAAGACCACCGCTCTGAAGATGATCGCCGGACTAATCGATCCTGATAGCGGTAAGATACTGTTCGATGGCAAGGATTACACCAGGGTCGAACCCGAGGCCCGGGAGGCCGCTTTACTATCACAAGTATACTCCCTCTTCCCTCATCTGGATGTCAATGGCAACGTCATCTACGGCCCCCGCATCAGAGGGTGGGAGTTCCAGCAGGCACAGGACATCGTGGACAACATGCTGGAGATGGTCCATCTCAACCGTCGTAAGGACGCCCTCCCCCGCGAGCTCAGCGGCGGTATGCAGCAGCGCACTGCCTTGGCCCGGGCCTTGGCGTCAGGGTCGAAGGTCATACTGCTCGATGAGCCCCTGAGGGCCTTGGACGCCCGGCTGAGGATAGAGCTCCGCCGTGAGATCCGTTCACTGGTCAAGGCCCTGGGCATAACCGCGATACACGTCACCCACGACCAGGAGGAGGCGATGGTCATAGCCGACCGCGTTGCCGTCATGAGGTACGGCAAGGTGGTCCAGGTGGGCACTCCCAAGGAGGTGTTCGACACCCCCGTGAGTCCCTTCGTGGCCAATTTCGTCGGCCAGTCCAATTTCTTCAAAGGCCGGTTGGTCTCTAACGGCGACTATACCGTGGTGGAGAACGACATGGGCATAAACGTGAAGGCCCGGCCCTGCCAGTTGCCCGTGGGCTCGGAGGTGATCGTCGCCATCAAGGTCGGCAACACCCAGCTACGGACGGAGGAGGGCTTCTTCCTAGGGAGGGTGGAGAGGATACTGTACGAGGGGGTGACGATACACATCGACGTCATGGCCAACGGGAAGCTCTTCTCCGCCAAACTGCCCAACCGCAAGTACGAGGAATTCTCCCCCGGCGACGAGGTCGTGGTAGGATGGTCGCCGGATGAGGCGACGGTGTTCCCGATGCCCGAGCAGGGCTTGGAAGAGGAGCTGAGGTTGGAATAATGCCCCGTATAACACTGAACAAGGTCACAATGAGGTTCGGCGACATATATGCCGTGCGGGACATAGACCTGGTGATCAAGGACGGCGAGTACCTGACCATACTCGGCCCCTCAGGTTGTGGAAAGACGTCGTTGATAAAGGTGATATCCGGGCTGTGGATCCCCACGGAGGGGAGTGTCACGATAGACGGCGAGGACGTCACCGACGTCCCCATCGAGGATAGACATGTCGGTTATGTGTTCCAGAACATCGCCCTCTTCCCCCACATGAAAGTGGCCAAGAACGTGTCCTTCGGACCGAGGATGCAAGGCAGGACCAAGGAAGAGAGCAAGGAGACGGCGGACAAGTTCCTCAAACTGGTCAACATGCTCGACCGCCTCGACATGTTTCCCGGTGAGCTATCAGGAGGAGAGCAGCAGAAGGTGGCCATCGCCAGGGCGATGGCGTCAGGTGCCCGGCTCCTCCTGCTCGATGAACCGTTGTCAGCGTTGGACGCCCGGGTGAGGATGGACCTCCGATATGAGATCAGACGCCTGGTAAAGGAACTGGGAATCACCGTCATCCACGTGACCCACGACCAGGACGAGGCCATGTCGGTGTCCGACCGGATCGTGGTCATGCGCAACGGCAGCATCGTGGAGAGCGACAGCCCCATGAAGCTGTACCGGCGACCGAACAATTTATTCACCGCTTATTTCATAGGGGAGACCAACCTCATGGAGGGAATGGTCTCCGATAAGGACGACCGCAACATACTGGTCAAGTTGAGGGACGGCACGGACATCAAGGTGGGCGGTAACCGCCAATTCAACATCAACGACGCCGTCGTCCTGTCGGTGAGGCCGGAGTACGTTTACACCGCCAAGGAGGGTCTCAGTGCCAAGGTGGTCCAGGTGATATACATGGGCAGCTATTGGCGTGTGGTGACCCGGGCGAAGAGCGAGGACAAAGTGGAATACAACATCCCCAAACACCATGAGCCTCCGGCCATCGGTCAGGATGTGGAGCTGGTGTTCAACCGTAAGATGTCGATTGTTTACAGAAGGCCCAAGGAGGGCATAGCGGAGGCGGTCAGGCTTGAGTGACAAGAAAGGAAAATCCCTGTTGGAGTGGTTCGGTAAGAGGCGTGAGGATTTCGTCCTCAAGGGCATGAGGGAGCACGGTCTAATCATAATAGATGCCGTCAATGAGCTGGAGCGGAGCATAATCGCCATGTCCAAGGGGGACGACGACACCGCCATGGGCGCTATCAACCGTCTGGTGCTCAGTGAGAAGGAGGCGGACAGGATAGAGGACCGTCTGGCCTTCAAGCTGAGCAAGGGCGAGCTAGACCCTCGGGAGAGGGAGGACCTCATGCACCTGGTCCGCAAGATGGACCGCATCGCCGATTGGGCGATGGAAGGGGCCATCCACGTTCAGCTGATCATAGAAGCCTCCATCGAGATACCCAACCACATATGGGAGGCCCTGCGGTCGATATCCAACGAGCTCTCCCTGGCATCCAAGATGCTCCTGCGGGCGGTGGAAAGACTGGGCGCTGATGAGGAGGACACCCTGAAGTGCATCCAGAACATCAAGTCCCAGGAGAGGGTCATCGATGAGCTCAATGTGTCCATACTCAAGAAGATCCTGATGGCGGACATGAACCACCGCGGGACGATCATGTCCAAGGGACTCCTCGACTCCATAGAGAAGTCCGCCGACCGTTGTAAGGACTGTGCGGACACCATACAGATCCTCATAACCGCACGCACGGACTGATAACATGACCCACAGGCTGTTCGGCACCAACGGCGTGCGTGGCATCGTCAACGAGGACATGAACTCCCCCCTCGCCCTGCAACTCGGCAAGGCAATAGGCACGTTCATGGGCGGCAAGGTGGCCATAGCCACCGACACCCGCACGTCCCGACACATGATCTCATCGGCGACCATCGCCGGCCTCACCGCCGCCGGCGTTGAAGTGATGGATCTGGGCGTGGTGCCCACGCCGGTGTTGCAATTCTACGTTAAGAACCGCCCCGAGGTGATGGGCGGGGTGATGATCACCGCCTCCCACAACCCGCCGCAGTTCAACGGTATCAAGTGCGTCGACCATGACGGCACCGAGATGCCCCGTGAAAAGGAGATGGGGATCGAGGAGATGTTCTGGTCCCAAATCCCCTGTGCCGCCTGGGAGGAGGTCGGTGCCGTGCACCCGGTCTCCGAGGCCGTGGAGGAGTACCTCGAAGCGGTGATGTCCCACGTGGATACCGCCGCCATCCGCGAGGCGGGACTGACGGTGGTCATGGATTGTGCCAACGGTGCGGCCTTCTCCGTGGGGCCGATGCTCATGGACAGATTGGGTGTTAGGGCGGTGACCATCAACGCCGACCCCCAGGGGAAGTTCCCCGGCCATCCCAGTGAACCGACCGCCGAGAACCTCCGTGACCTCCTATCATTGGTGACGGCGGTGGGTGCCGACCTCGGTGTCGCATTCGACGGCGATGCCGACCGGGCGGTGTTCGTTGATGAGAAGGGCGGATATCTCCCGGGTGACAAGAGTCTGGCACTGGTCTCCAAAGCGATGCTCAGAGAGAACAAGGGAACGGTGGTAACGCCGGTCAGCTCCTCCTCCATGGTGGAGGAGGTCGTCATCGCCGAAGGCGGAACGATAGACTACACCGCGGTCGGCTCACCGATCGTGGCCCGGCGTATGATAGTGACCGGGGCCTTGTTCGGCGGCGAGGAGAACGGCGGCCTCATCTTCCCGGAGCATCAGTTCTGCCGTGACGGTGCTATGACCCTGGCCAAGGTGCTGGAGAGCGTGGTGCGCCACGGTCCCCTGTCGCAACAGGTGGAGGCGTTACCGGTGTACCACACCGAGAAACGGAAGTTCGCCTGTCCCAACGAGTCGAAGACCGGCTTGCAGGACAAGGTCAAGGAGATCTTCCGCAATGAGAAGGTGGACGACACCGACGGCATAAAGATAATGTTCGATGACGGATGGGTGCTAATCCGCGCTTCCGGCACCGAGCCGATATTCCGTGTGTATTCGGAGTCCAAGGACAAGGCGAAGGCCAGTGAGAGGGCGCACAGGATATCCGCCCAGCTGGAGGACCTGGTCTGCTGATCAGAGCAGCCATTGTATAAGGTAGAACAATCCGAAGACCAGGAACACCGCCCCTGCCAGTGACTGCATGGTCTGCGGTGAGATCCTGGCGCTTATGCGGTGACCGAGATAGACCTCGATGGCGACCATGATTATGAATGCCAAGGACGCCCCCACGATTACCGCCGTTGCGTCCCCGGTGGATGCGGCGAGGGCGAAGATGGCTATCTGGGTCTTGTCACCCATCTCCATCAGCGTTATCATCGAGAAGGTGGCCAGGAATCCGTTCGATGACTTCGTTAAGAGCGCCTCCTCCTCCACCTCCGCCTTCCTGATCAGCATGTAAGAGCCGA
Source organism: Methanomassiliicoccaceae archaeon (assembly GCA_003560875.1). Classification (GTDB taxonomy): domain Archaea; phylum Thermoplasmatota; class Thermoplasmata; order Methanomassiliicoccales; family Methanomethylophilaceae; genus PWHV01. The sequence goes on along the minus strand of PWJQ01000035.1, from coordinate 41,352 downwards.
AGGCCAGGAACACCAGTGCTGCCAAGGGGACGATCACGGAGTCATCGAGGATGGTGGAAAGCGTTGCTCCCAGGAGGGCAGCGATCACCGTCAAAAGGAATAAAGCGGAGACCGCACCGAGGAACACCCCTCGGCGACCGTAGCGGGCGGCGAGCGCTATGACCGCGAACATACTCTTGTCGCCCAACTCCGCAATCCCCACAAGTCCGAAGGAGCTCAGGAGAACGGCGAGGTCCAAAGGTTCACCTCTTCTTGGAGCTGACCGCTATCGCTTCCCGTATCAGACGGGCGGCGAGGACCGAGGTGTTGCCGTTATCGTAAGGGGGCGAGACCTCCACGACATCGAAACCGACCAGGCGTTCGCCTATGATGTTTATCAGTTTCTTGACATGCAAGGGAAGGACGCCGAACGGCTCGGGAGTCCCGGTGCCAGGTGCATAGGCGGGGTCTATGCCGTCGATGTCCACCGTCAGATACACCTTCTCGTTCTTGAGGTGCTCCAGGGTCCTCTCGGCGGCCCATTCCATCCCCTTCTCGAGAATGCTGAAGGAGTCCACATGGAAAGGTAGGCCGACATCGACCTCCTCCTTCGATATGGAACGCACACCGAGGCTGGCTACGTTCTCCTTACCGACATGGTCGGCACAGCGTCTCATGACGCAGGCATGACTGTTCTTCATCCCCATGTACTCGTCGCGGAAGTCTGTGTGGGCGTCGACGGATATGACGGAGATGTCCTTGCTGAACGCTTTTACGATGGGAACGGTGACCGAATGCTCGCCACCGATGGTTATGGGGAACTTGCCCGCATCGACGATCCGGGAGGCCTCTATCCACGCGGCCTCCACCATCTCGTCTACCAGGGCGTAATCGTCGAGGTCTCCCATGTCGTGGAGTTTGAGGTCGCCGATATCATGGTCGTGTTCGAACATGTACATCTCGAGGTTGTAGGACGAACGGCGCACTGAATCAGGCGCATCCCGACACCCCGCCCGGAAGGAGGTGGTGCGGTCGAACGGTATCCCCATTATGACGTAGTCAGCATCCTCGAAGGAATGCTCACAGTCGGCGAAACTCGCTCCTCTTATCATGGGGCTATCACATCAAACGCTGGCGGCCCATGGCGATCATGTACATGACCTCGCCGCCTTCCTCCAACGTTGACTCCACGTCGTCCTGTATGGGTATGATGATGTTCTCATAGGTCTCAAGGTCCATGAGCTGGACCTCGTTATTCACTATCGAGAGTATCTGGGCGCGACGCTTGTCTATCATCGGGACCTGGACCTTGGCCTTGACCGGGGACACCAGTGTCTTCTTCGAACCGGAGAATATGCTTACTCCTTCGATCCTGGCCTTCGCCCCGCCGTGCTTGCCGGGCTTGGAGGTGCTGATGCCGGTGATCTTGCAAGGTTCGTCATCGATGTTGACGTACCTGTTCACTTTCAATTCCGAGACTTCCTTCTGCTCCCACATGATAATCGTTTTGTTATCGTCATATCGTTTAAATATTTTTGTTAATGACCGGAACGGACCAGAGGCCTCAACGACGCCTCTGGCGGCGTCTCGGTCCTTTTGGCGTCCTCTCTTTCTTGGGAGGTTGCGGATATCTCTTGCGGATGTCCTCCACGCGGGAGTTGAACTGTTCCACGAGGTCGTCGCCACGGTATTCCCCGCCGTACTGGTCGACACGGGCGGCGATGACGGCCTTGGCCGCCAGCGCCCGGGAAATGTTGCCCCGTTGCCAGTAAGGCGCTCGATGGACGGAGGGATGCTGAAAGATGATGCCGTGCTTGGGCGGTTTCTTCTTGTCACGCAGATGGCGGAACATCGCCTTCTCCGCCCCCAGTAGCTGTAAGGTTGACGCCGGCAGCGATGCCAATCTCTGCAAACCTCCGGCCAAGGATATCATCCTGGCCGCCAGGTTGGGTCCCAGGAGGGCGCACATGTTGGGAGCTATCGGCTCGATGTTGGCGGCTATGTAGGCCTCGAGGACCGCCCGGCGCTCGTACATGTGCACCAGGCCCTCGGCCATACCGCGTATGCTCTCTATGTCCTCCGGGTCCATATCGGCGCCCATGGACTCGAAGTCCAGTGACAGCTCCTGCATGATGCCCTCCCGCTCACCGTGCTCGGCGATGAGGGACGCGTACCTCCGCTCACGAGCGTGGTCCGCCAGCTCGGGGAAGTGCAGGCCGTACCATTCATGCAACCTCTCGTTCATGAGGTTGGAGGTCTCGATTAGGTCGTCCAGGCCGCGTATGGCCTGCACCAGGTTACGGTCCCTGGCGAGAGGTTCGCTGGTGCGCAACCTCCCCAGCCCGATCATCACCTCGTGCATCAGTTCGCGTCCATGACTATCCTCATCAGGGACGATGAAAGATGAATCGAACATCCCCGGTTTCCCCAGGGGCGATTGACGCTGCTCACTGACACGCACCCTCCGCTCACCGACGAGTTCCTTCTCCTCCGTGAGCACCTCTCCACGCTGGACCTTGGCCAATCTCTGTGCGATCGCCTCGGCATCAGGAGCGAACACACGACTATCGATTATCTTCGTCCCGTCGCAGAGGAAACAACCGAACCATTTGGTGACTAGGTATTGTGCCATGGTCATCCCTGTTTTATTTTCTCGATCTCCTCGGCATCGAACTCCCGGGCCCTGTCGCCGATGATGAACTGCAGTCGGGCGTGGAACTCCAACTCCTCCATGCGGTTGTAGGCGGATATCAGGTCGGCGCCCGTCGCCAACGCCCCGTGCCTCTCCATTATCAGGCAGTCGCTGTGAACGTGATCCTTCACCGAGTCCACCAGGTGGGTGGTGCCCGGCGTCCCGTATGGTGCGATGGGCACCTCTCCCAGAAGAACAGCACCCTCCGGGGTCAGATTGCTCTTGAGTCTCTCCCCCATGATGGCCAATGATGTGCAGTAAGGGGGATGGCAATGGACGATGGCCCCGACGTCATCGCGCATGCGGTAGTATATGAGGTGCATCCCCACCTCGATGGACGGCCTCCCCTCACCGACCACCTTGCCGTCCAGGTTGACCTTGATCATATCCTCTCCGCGCAACATGCCCTTGTTCCTACCAGAAGGGGTGATCACTATGTGCTCTGGATCGACCCTCACGCTCATGTTCCCGCCGGAGGAGAATGTCAGGTTGCGGTCGTATAGTAATTTGCAGATGTTCGCCAATTCGTCCCGATGTCCACGTTCGTCCATCTCATTCCCTCCTCATGGTATCGATGTCCTCGGCCCTGAGTATGCCCTTCTCGGTTATGTAAGCAGTGACATAGCGGGCGGGGGTGACATCGAAGGCCGGGTTCAGTACCTGGACCCCGGCCGGCGCCACCGACGCACCCGCGATGGTGCTGATCTCATCCCCGTCCCGCTCCTCTATGTCGATCTCATCACCGCCCGCAGTCTCGAAATCAAAGGTGGAGACGGGTGCGGCGACGTAGAACGGTACGCCCAGCTCCTTGGCGATGACCGCTTTCTCATAAGTGCCCACCTTGTTGGCGAAATCCCCGTTGGCCACGATGCGGTCGGCCCCCACGATGACCATGTCCACACCTTTGCGCATGAAGTGGCCCGAGGCACCGTCGACGATCACCGCGTGGTCGATGTCCTCCTGGACAAGTTCCCATGCGGTGAGCTGTAGGCCTTGGAGACGGGGTCTGGTCTCTGATACCAGAACCTTGAACCTCCGGCCCTCCGACCATGCTGCACGGATGGGGGCCAGGGCGGTCCCCACGTCCACCGTGGCCAAGGCCCCGGCGTTGCAGTGGGTCATCACCGTGTACCCGTCCCTTATCAACGGTGCGCCATGGACGCCTATCGCCGTGCAGTTGTCTATGATCGCTGAGGCGTAAGAGTCGGCGACCCGCACCGGGTCATCCCCGCAGGATATCCTCTCTGCCATATGGTCCACCGCGTAGAACAGGTCGTTGGCGGTGGGCCTCGCGGCCTTGAGGGCGGTGGCGGCAGCGGAGAGGTCGACACCGTTCAATGCCGCCAGGGTCATCCCGTAGGCCGCCGCGGCGCCTATCGAGGGGGCACCGCGGGTGACCATGTCCCTTATGGCCTTGGCCACCTCGGTGTGCTCCTTGTATCGGAGAAAAACAACCTTCTGGGGCAACAGTCGCTGGTCCATCATGACCAGCTCGTTGTTCTCGAACCACAGGGCCCTGATATCTCTCACCTCTCCGTTGTCCTTGAACCTCATACCGCTCCCTGCTGAGACAATAATCCCGAATGTAGATTAAGATGATGGCCCGGCCTGATAATTCAAACGGGAAGTTTAATTAGGAATCATCCCGATGGGCCTCTGCTCCCATGGACAATCCTGCATTCGAAATCTATTCGACCAGTTCCGGTTTGAAACAGATATGTAACCCAGTACGGCAGAGGATTTTAGCCGAACTGCAGGTTAAGGACCTGTCCCTGACGGAGATCGCGAACATAACCGGCAAGGCCCAATCCACCTTGTCAGTTCATCTGGATAAGATGGTGAAGGAGAAACTGGTCTTCTCAAGGGACGACCCCTCCGACAACCGCCGTAAGATATTCTTCCTATCCTCCAAACCGGTGGCCAAGGCCACGAACCCCTCGGAGGAGATGATGGAGTACATGCACCAGACCGTCCTGGATTCCGCCGGGACACCGTCATCGTTCCTGAAAGGACTGATGCGCTCGATACTGATAGGATTGGAAGCCATCGGACTGGCCATCGACCCGGCCATGTACGAGGTGGGCAGCGAGGTCGGTAAGGCCCTCTCCACTCAGATGGAATCCACCGATGTGGAGAACATCGTCTCCGAACTGCAGGAGTTCTATGAGATGCACGATCTGGGCGAGGTATGTGTCTACACCTTCGTGCCACTAACCATAATCATCCGTGACGAATACGAGACCAACGCCGAGGCCGGCAATAAGCTGTGCATGTTCCACGAAGGCGTCTTCAAGGCCGTACTGGAGGAGAAGACCGGTCGTCGTTTCCGCATCTCGGAGAACGAGTGCTTCGGTATCGCCTACAACTACTGCAAGTTCATCATCGAGCCCATCTATTAAGGCGTGTAGCGGGTGGGGTGTCTCACAGAGTCCTTCAGCCACACCAGTTCCTCGGCGTGGGGTCTTCCCTCCACCGCCCTCCTTATGGCGTTGCGCATGGCCTTGTAGTTGTTCACCCGGATGCGCCTCTCGTTGGCAGCGCCGGGGTGCACGAACACGTTGGCGATCAAGCGGATACGGTCCAGCATGTCGCGGGGCAGGAAACCGTCACCGACCGCCTCCTCCACCGCCTGGACCACCCCGGCGGAGGCCAGCTCCATATGTCTCTTCTGCTTCGCCGTCCTCGCTGTCACCGTTGGCACGACCATGCAACGGGGCATCGACATCAGCTCCCTGACCCTGCCCTCCCGGTCATTTAGCAACGACGCGTCGTAGGCCCTCCCCACCGGCCCATCGTCGCTGCCGATGAGCAGGTCAACGTGTGCCGCCTCATGCGCCGACGGACCGGAATAGGCTTCGCCGATCAGCATCCGCAGGTCGACGGAGTCAGGGGTGTGCGGTATCGATGCCACGGTGCTGTCCCAGGACGCATCACCGACTGTCATGCGAACCTTCTTGGTGTCCAGCAATCCGAGCCCTGCTAACTGATGGCGCAGCTCATCCCAGTCCTCATGCAGGAAGTTGTCGCCGGGCAGCGCCGGGGGTGCAGGTCGTCCCATGTCCCGCCCCATCATCCACAGGGCGGCCTTGGCCACATGGTGGGGGCAGGTGTGGGATATGCGACATGTCTTCTGTATCCTCATCTGCAAAGAACGGGCAGAGTCGAGGTCGTTGGCACCTATCGCCGCATATATCTCCGACCACAGGTCGGGTATGAAGTTGGCGGTGGGCGGTACGGCGGCGCTGCAGCCTTGTGCCAGTGCCATCGCCGCCACCTCGTCCTTGCCCGCCAGAATCGCGGCGTCGTCCACCTTCTCTGTCAAGGTGGCGGTGTAGGCCATGTCCCCGGTGGCATCCAATATGCCGATGACATTCTCCAAGGCCGCTATGCCCTCGGTGGTCCACCATTCCCTCTCCGCACCGGTGTAGCGGCAGACGTTGTGGTTTATCAACGGGAGGCCAAGGGCGTCCAGGGCCTGGAAGTGCTCGTAGCGTTCCTTGCCGCTGCTGCGGTAGAAGTAGGGGTCGACCACAAGGGCGGCATCGACTCCCATCTCAGCGGCCTTGAGGGTGAGTTCCTTGGCCACCTTGGTGCTCGACGAACCGCTGCCGACGATCACTGGAACCCGCCCGTCCACCTCATCCATCACCGATCTCCAGACCTCGACCCTCTCAGTCTCAGTCAAATGTACGAACTCCCCGACGTCCGAGGTGCAGACCAGGCCTTCGACGCGGCCCATGAGCCATCTCACATGTCCACGCAACCGCTCGTCGTCGACCTTCAGACCTTCGTCGAAGGGTGTTACCAGAGGCGCGAAGACGCCTCTCAGGTCGGAGCTCCTCATTGCGGCACCTCCTTGAGCAGTTCCTCCATGGCCTTGCGGGTGGCCTGATGGAAGTTCACGTAGATCGAGGAACGGTCGAGGGCGTTGGGGTCCATGAACACCCGTGCCAGCATTATGCATTCATCCATCACCCTCTGCGGTACCATGCCCTCGGCACAGAGGTCCACGATGGCCTTGGCTATCGCGCCCTGTGCCGGACCGTAGACCATGTTCGCCTGGCGCATGCTGCGCAGCTCCATGACCGGGATGATCAGGCACGGTGGCAGGGTGGCGAGGTTCGGCTCCAGGACGATGGGCAATGATTCCTTGCCGTGATCGAGATATACGAGCTGGGATGCGAAAACGTCGCCCAGGAGGCCGTCCTTCCGGCCCAGGGCGATATCGATGACCGCCCGCTCCTCCCCGCTGCCATGGGATGCCGACGACAGGCGTACGCCATGACTCTGGATGTCCGCGGGACTGATACCTATGTCGCTGAACCTCTCGTTCAAGGGCATGTCGTATTCCGTTACGGACTGGCCGGCGCGCTCCAACATACCGATCCTCTCCAGTTCGACCTTGATCTCCTCCCGGTCCTCATGCAGCAGGGAGCCCCCCTCCTTCAAAGGACCACGGGCCTTGCCCACCGGTTCACCGATCATCCTCAGTGCCGCCTTCAAAGGCACCGCCAGACCGTGTCTCATGAACAGGCGGGAGAGCTTCTGCACCCTGGCCTGTAGGATGCGTGACTGATCGTCGTCACCATCCGCGAAGGAATTGAACATCCCCCTCCACAACGACGGATAGACCTGGGCGCTACCCAGTATCATACCCGAGCATCCGACGCACAGGGAGGGATACACGGTCTCCTCGTTACTCACCAGGACGTCCATCCTGCCCTTCACCTTCTCGATGACCTCCATGAGGTACGGCATGTCGCCCGAGGAATCCGCCAGTGCAACCACGTTATCCAAGTAGGATATGTCCTCCAGGACCTTCCGGGGTATGCGACCGATGCAGGTCTCCATGGGATTGTAGACGATCATCGGCAAGGATGTGGAATTTGATACCTCGAGGAAGTGTTGATGATATCCCTTGTCGGCAGGGAACAGGAAGTAGGGTGTGGAAACGATGACCGCATCGGCCCCCGCTTCTTCGGCGAAGGATGACAGTTGACAAGCCAGGCGGGTGCTAGCCGAGCCGGTGCCGACGATCAACGGCACCCTTCCCGCCACCTCGTCCACGGCAACGGCGATCACCCTGCGTCGCTCCGTATCGGAGAGGTATTCGAACTCCCCTTCGGCACCACAGACCACCAGTCCGTCCACCTCTCCGACCATGCGTGAGATGAGTTTCCTCAGGGCGGACTCGTCGACGCCCTCATCGGCGTCGAAAGGTGTTACCAGCGATGCGTAGACTCCGCTGAAGATGGGTTCCTTGAACATGGGTCTCACCGCTACTATGAAACATTTGTACATAAAATGTTCGAATCGGTGTTCAAATACGTAGATATCTCAGTAGGACGCCCTCGCCCAGGACCTCTGAACCGGCGAAGCGCAGACGGATGGCATCCTTACCATCCCTTCCGTCGCCGTCCGCGGGCGTGGGGGAGCACCGGCCGCCGATGACCATCGGGCCGATGAAGACGTTGTACTCGTCCACCAGGTCCTCGTCGAAAAGGGAGGCTATCAACTCGCCGCCCCCCTCCACCATGAGCGTTGCGATGCCCATCTCCTCCAGGATACCGAGCATACGCCGCAGGTCGACACGGTCACGTCCGCAGACGAATGACTCCGCGCCCTCCCACATGCGGTCGCATCCCTCGCCGTGGAACACCAAGGTCCGGGCGCGACCGTCCAGCACCAATGCTGAATCCGGCGTTCTGCCTTTGGAATCTATCACCACGCGTACCGGGTTCTCATCCGGGCCGAGGTGTTTCACCGTGAGATGGGGATCATCCGCCAGCACGGTCCCTACGCCGACCATTATCGCATCCACCGACCGCCGCAGGGCCTTGACCCGTTGCATGTCCTCCGGTGTGGAGATCCTGGTCTGTCGGCGGTCGCAGCCCGCTATCTTGCCATCGGCGCTCATGGCGCAGTTCACGATAACCCTGATCATCCCTTCCCTCCCGGTTCGACCTCGATACGGTATCCTTTGGGGAGACGGCTGATATGGAATTTCACATCGAGGAAGGTCTCCAGAAGGTCCATCTGGCTCAGGAGGTGCTTGCTGATGCGCCAGACCCTGAACACGCTACCGCCCTCCGCCAGCGCCATGTAGGGGACCAGCTGGTCGGCGGCATGGACGTCCAAGGTGCCTCCTCCCTCCAATTCCACGATCAGATCCTTGGCGGCCTCCTCGCCGACCAAACGGGCGGGGTTTGCGCGAGAGCCTAGCGCACTGGCGCCGACCATGCCGTTGCGGTGGACGGCCACCAGGGAGATTCCCGCCCCGGTGGAGCCGCCCTGACGGATGTCCCTCTCCGCATTGAGAACGGCGATGTCGGAGAGCATCTCCTGACAGGACCAGGCCATCTCGTCCACTATGCGCGGCGGGAGGTTCTGGCAGTAGCTCACCGCATTGACCTCACGTATCTCCCCCAAATCATCGATGCGCAAAGGCTCGATCCTTTTGGCCGGGTCGAAGGTCACCCGCACATGGCCTTGGCCCTGGGGGTAGAAACCGCGGCTGATTATCTCCATCTCCGCCCTTATGCCCATTTTCGAAAGAAGAGGGAACAGGACCTGAGGATAGAAGTCGATGGGCGGGGCCCATTTCACGTTGGTCCCGCCCTTGATGTCCATTGTGACCCGGGAATCATGGGATTGGGCGCAGAGCAGCATGGCCTGCAGGACCAGGCTTATGCTGCCGGCGCTACCGACGTCCATGCAGACATTCCCTCTACCGCCCACCCCGGGGCGGAAGACCATCTCCCGAGATCCGGGGACGTTGCCGGACACCCAGGACTCGTTCATATCGGCCACCGCTTCGATGGCGGTGCAATGCTGACGGGAGAGTCCCTGGGTAGGGCGGTTCTCGCGTATGTTGGTGAGTCTGACTTCCTCGCCGGTCAGAGCGGCCAGGGCGATGGAGGTACGCACTATCTGCCCTCCCCCTTCACCTCTGGAACCATCTACCTCAATCATGGTGTCAACCAGCGCTTCAACATACGCACTTGCACCATAAAAGGTTAGGGTATGCTGAGCCAGGTACCGGGGTGCGGGCGAAGCATCACCGTCAAGGGCGCGGAACTCATTCCGTGATCATATGGACGTCCCTCTGCGGATAGGGTATCTCGATTCCGTTGTCCCTGAAAACCTTGATTATATCGCCGGTCAGGTCCCATTTGACGCCCCACAGGTCAGCGTTCGCAGTCCAGGCACGCAACTGGAGATCCACCGACGAGTCGCCGAGACCCAGGACCACCACCGCCGGGGACGGGTCCTGCAACACCTTGGGATGGGCGTTCATGAGGTCCATGGCCGCCCTTATAGCCTTGTCGAGGTCGGACTTGTACGAAATACCGACGTCCACCGAGGCCCGGCGGGTGGGCATCCGGGTGTTGTTGATTATGGAGTTGTTCCACACCAGCTTGTTGGGGATGGTGATGAGCTGGTTGTCAACGGTGAGAAGCTCGGTGGCCATTATGCCGACGGCGTTGACGGTGCCGCTGTATCCGCCGATGGTTACGAAGTCCCCTTTGTCCATCGGCCTGAGGGCGGCGATCCATACGCCACTGGATATATTGGTGAGAGTGTCCTGCATTCCGAATCCGAGGACCAGGCCGATTATGGCGGAAAGTCCGAGGACCACCGGACCCACCTCGATACCGAGTGAGGACACGAAGACGAGGAGGACCGCCACATAAAGCAGCACACTGAGGAAACGACTCAGGAACTCCACCACGAGGTCGGGTAGACGGCTCCGGGAGAGGCCTTTACGGAAATATCGGACCGCATACTTGACCGCCACGATACCGATGCCAAGGATCAACAACGAGGACAGAAGGTTCAACCACGTCATTCCCAGCAACGGTATTCCAGTATCCAAGGTTCCCATATCAATCATCAAATCCCCCCGTCCGCGGACGATGTCACTCGTAGCGTTATCCATCATATTTCATTCTTAAGGGAGAAAGAGAGCGTCCCAGGGACTAGTTGGTGAAGGGGTCTGGTGCGACTGCCGGGATTTGAACCCGGGTTAGAGGCTTGGGAAGCCCCGGTCCTAACCGCTAGACTACAGTCGCGTGGGACGGTGTAACGAATTCAGGTTTAAAACGCTTGTTCAGACCGTGTGGTCGAGCGACGTAATGACAAGGGCTTAAATCTCATCCACCCATTTTTCCCTGATGAGCGGACCATCGTACCTGTCGCTGCATAATAGCGGGGAGCTCTCGGAGAGGGCGGCTAAGGCGGTGTCCCGTCTCGCGGATTGTCATTGCTGCCCCCGGCACTGTGGCGTCGACCGCATCAATGATGTCAGAGGCGCCTGCGGCATCGGCCGCAACGCATCGGTCTGCAGTTATGGCCCCCACCTCGGTGAGGAGGCTCCCTTGGTTGGTAGAAACGGTTCGGGGACCATATTCTTCGGTGGCTGCAACATGCACTGCGACTTCTGCCAGAATCACGGCATCAGTCAGGGTTCGGAAGGGGCGGCGGTCGACGCTGAACGATTGGCGGAGATGATGGCCGACCTGCAGCGCATGGGATGTCACAACATCAACCTGGTGACGCCCTCCCACGTTATACCGCAGATACTGGAGGCCTTGGACCTCGCTGCCGGGAGGGGGTTGAGGTTGCCGTTGGTCTACAACAGCGGTGGATACGACCGCGTGGAGGCGCTGCGCTTGTTGGACGGCGTGGTGGACATCTACATGCCCGATGCCAAGTACGACGACCCTGCGGTGGCCTCGAGGCTGTCGCATGTGGACGACTACCCGGCGGTGATGCGCTCCGCCCTGAAGGAGATGCACCGTCAGGTCGGGGACCTCGTAGTGGAGGACGGCATCGCCGTCCGCGGGATGATCATCAGACATCTGGTGCTACCGGAGAGGTTGGCAGGTAGCGAGGGGGTCATGGCCTTCATAGCCGAGGAGCTGTCACGGGACAGCTACGTCAACATCATGGACCAGTACCGGCCCTGCCACAAGGTCCTGGGGTCCAACGCTGCCCACGCGGCACTCAAACGGCGCATCCGTCCCGAAGAGTACCGGGACGCCAGAAGGGCCGCCGCCCATCACGGCCTGAGAAGGGCATAGAAATGGAAGGGGTTTGTCGAACCATCACTGCAGGTCCGATGCGCTCAGGCCCAATCCTTCAGCGACGCGGCCACCGTACTCCTCATCCGCTTTGAGGAATATCTTGACTTGGCGGACTTGGATGTCCTTACGGGCGTTACCGAGATGGGCGACGATGTTCTTCACCAGGTTCGTACGGTCCTGGTCATTCATCGCCTTGCGGTAAAGGTCCCCGGCCTGGACGTGGTCGTCGTTGGGATGGATATAGGGCTGTCTGCCGGCCTTGCCGGACACCTCGAACATCGGCTCGCCGCTGTCAGGCACCGGATCCGGACCACCGAAGCTGTTGGGCCAGTAGTTGGGACCGTCCCCGAGGTTGCCGTCGAAACGCATCGGGCCGTCGCGCTGATAGTTGTTCATCCTCGCCGCCTTGGGGGCGTTGACCGGCAGCTGCGTGTAATTGGCGCCCAGGCGGTAGCGGTGGGCGTCGGGGTAGGCGAAGAGCCTCCCCTGTAACATCTTGTCCGGTGAGGCGGCTATTCCAGGCACGAAGTTACTGGGCGCGTATGCCGCCTGCTCCACCTCGGCGAAGTAGTTGCCGGGGTTGCGGTCCAGGACCATCCGGCCGATGTCCATCACCGGATAGTCCCCGTGGGGCCAGACCTTGGTGACGTCGAAGGGGTCGAAACGGTACTCCTCGGCCTCCTCGGGGGTCATGATCTGCACCTGTAGGGTCCAGGACGGCGGGTCGCCACGGGCGATGGCCTCGTGCAGGTCCCTGGTGGCGCTGTCGGGGTCCTTGCCCTTCATCACCTCGGCCTCCTCCATGGTGAAGTTGTCCACTCCCTGGTCGGTCTTGAAGTGGTATTTGACGTAGAACTGCTCTCCGGCGTCGTTGTACCATTTGTAGGTGTGGCTGCCGTAACCGTTCATGTTACGGTAGGTGCGGGGAGTTCCACGGTCGGAGAACAGGATGGTCACCTGATGCACCGATTCCGGTGTGAGGGAAAGGAAGTCCCAGAACATGTCCGCATCCTTGAGGTTGCTACCCGGTTTCCTCTTCTGGGTGTGTATGAAGTCCGGGAACTTCACCGGGTCGCGGATGAAGAAGACCGGGGTGTTGTTACCCACCAGGTCGTAGTTACCGTCCTCGGTGTAGAACTTGATGGCGAACCCCCGTGGGTCCCTCTCAGCATCGGCGGAGCCCTTCTCCCCGCCCACGGTCGAGAATCGGACGAAGACCTCCGTCTTCTTCCCCACCTCGGACAGGAACTTGGCCTTTGTCCATTTCGAGACGTCTTTGGTGAGTTCGAAGTATCCACCGGCGCCCGCCCCTTTGGCATGCACGACCCTCTCCGGTATCCTTTCGCGATTGAAATGGGCGAGCTTCTCCACGAGATGCACGTCCTGTATCAATACCGGCCCTGGTAGACCGGCGGTGACGCTGTTCAGGTCGTTGTCGATCACGGCGCCGTTGTTGGTAGTCATTTTTTTCGTCATTATCCCACCTTGAGAATAAAGAGAATGTTCGTTTTCGCGACATATAATACTGTCCATCCAACCATTGCATGACACGGTCGCACGGGAGCGGTTGTGAGCGAGTTCCGCGGCCTAACGCTCCTTCTCCACCGTCAGATAGGCCGCCACGCAGGCCACCAGCATGCATAGGAAGGCGTAGCCCCACAGGGTCTTGAACTCCGCGAGCTCCGTGCCCGATGTCACCACGAGTCCGGAGGCCACCTGGAACAGGGCCCCGCCGGCGAAGGGGAATATGTTCAGGGAGGCGGTCACCGTCCCTACTATGGCGAGGGGGAACATCTCCTTGATCTGTGCGAAGGTCACTATGAACCATCCCCCGAAGAAACCGAACAGGAAGTTGATGATCGCCTGAATGGCGAGGCTGTCCAACTGCCCCGCGGTCGACCAGAGGACGAACCACACTGCGGTGTACAGTAACGTACCGGCGATGAGGACCTTGCGTCTCGACTTCAGTATCTTGTCGGACAACAGTCCTGAGACCGGTGATCCGGCGATGATGCCCACCCCTACCATGGTTATCATCAGGCTGTAGTCCTCCATGCCGTAGATGTTGCGGTAGTAGGGTCCCATCTGCAGGCCCTGGTACATCATGATGGTCCCATATATTATGAAGAACCAGATGGCCAGAGGCCAGAACTTCCTCCCTCCCATGAACGCCGTCTTGACGCCCTCCATGACGGTGAACGTCTCCACGACGGGGGCGGGGTCGGTGACACCGGTCTCGAACCTTTCGATGGTCTGTATATCGGGAAGCCCCCTCTGCGAGGGACGGTCGACGACGATGATGTAGCAGAGCACAGGGAGGATGGCGGTGAGCAACGCCAACAACAGATAGACGTTCTGCCACCCGTATGAGGCGGTCATGACCGCCAGCGGCGTGGCGGCGACGATGGCCCCGGCGTTGCCGACTGCCAGCAGGATGCCGGAGAGGGAGGCGAACTCATCGGATCTGAACCACAGTGCCAGTATGCGCATGGTCGGTATGTAGATCATGGCCACACCCGCGCTGGTCAGTATCCTTCCCACCATGACCGCCTCGAAAGAGGGCGCCAAGGCGGTGATCAAGGAGCCGATGGCGGCGATCACCAGGAAGAGGGAGACGGTGTTACGTGAGCCCCACCGATCGGCCAGTATGCCACTGGGCAGCTGCATCACGGTGTACACGAAGAAGTAAGAGGAACCGAGTAGGGCTATCGAAGTGGCTCCCACGCCGAAGGTGGCGCCGATGTCCGATCCGACCACGGAGGTGGATGTGCGGTGGAAGTAGACCAGGAAGTACGCCAAGGCGAGTATGGCGAATATCGCCCACCGGTGCCGTAGAAGTCTGTCGATCGCCTCCTTGGTAACATCCATGAGAAACTACCCGCCCTCTTGGCCGCTAGGCGGATGTCATTGATTGCTGATAATCAATTGCGTCGGCATCAAGGTCGACGATAGAATGGAAGTAAATAGGTTGATGGTGGGCTCGGCCGGATTTGAACCGGCGACCTCCGCCATGTCAAGGCGACGTCATAACCCCTAGACCACGAGCCCTCGGGAACGTGGATACCCGTTTTTATTATTATAACTTTGCACTGTCCGGCGCATTGCTGGCATCCTCTGCGGGTACATCAGGACGCATGACGCGGACGCGGCGGCGGCCTCTCCATGGTAGACGGGATAATGTATTAATCCGGATAAGCAATCGTCACGACGTCATGACAGAGATAATCCTTTTCAGCAAGCCCGATTGCCAGAAGTGCGACCACGTCAAGCAGCGTATACCCGGGGGGCTGGACATCCAGTTCATGGATGCCACCACCGTCGACGGGATGGCCGAGGCTGCGTACTACGAGATACTGGAATTAGAATTCCCGGTTCTGGTGGTCGATGAGGAGGTCGTCACCGGGGCCATAAAGATAATCGACCGTTTGAAGAAACTCGCCGGTAACGAATGATGCTTACCCTGGGTATAGAAGGCACGGCCCACACCGTCGGTGTGGGCATAGTCGATGAGAACGCCAATGTCCTGGCGAACGAGTTGGAGATGTACCGGCCTCCTGAAGGCGGCATACACCCCCGCGAGGCGGCGAACCATCACGCTGAAAGGGTCACACCGGTCATCCGTAAGGCACTGGAGGCCGCCGGGGTATCGATCCGGGACATAGGGCTGGTGTCATTCTCCCGTGGCCCGGGGCTCGGACCCTGCCTACGTACGGTGGCCACCGCCGCCCGTTCGTTATCCATGTCCCTCAACGTCCCGTTGCTGGGCGTCAATCATTGCATAGCTCATCTGGAGATAGGTATAGCCAGCACCGGTTGCGATGACCCCGTGCTCCTCTATGCCTCCGGCGGCAACACCCAGGTGATCGCCTTGGCCGAGGGGCGTTACCGCATCTTCGGTGAGACGTTGGACATCGGCATCGGCAACATGTTCGACAAACTGGGTCGTGAACTAGGTCTCGGTTATTACGCCGGGCCGGCCATTGAGAGACTGGCCTTGGAATCGGACCGGTATCACGAACTGCCCTACTCGGTGAAGGGGATGGACGTGGCCTTCTCCGGCATAATGACCGCCGCCGTGGCCCTGCGTCGTAAAGGCGTGCCGCTACCGGACATCTGCCACTCGGTGCAGGAGACCTGCTTCGCCATGCTCACCGAGGTCACGGAGAGGGCGATGGCGCACATAGGTAAGGACCAACTGCTGCTGGGAGGCGGCGTGGTCCAGAACAAGAGGTTGCGGGAGATGGCGCGCATGATGGCCGAGGAGAGGGGGGCGGAGATATTCGTCCCCGAACCGAAGCTATGCATCGACAACGGTGCCATGATAGCCTGGACCGGCAAGGTGATGCACGACGCCGGTATACGCTCGGGGATCGATGGCAGCAGGGTCGACCAACGCTTCCGCACCGATGAGGTGGAGGTCACTTGGCGCCGGAGCGCTGGGATAGGATGATATCGTTGAGTACGCTCAAAAACTCCTCTTCCTTCTCCAAGGGCACCGCGGCGCCACTGGCTATGCGGTGACCGCCACCGCTGCCGCCCACCGATGCGCTGGCGTCCCTCAATGCCACGGCGAGGTCCATACCCTCTGCTAACTGTTCGTTCGTACCACGTCCGGAGATGCGGACGCTGGTCTCCTTGCGGCTGAGGCCGAAACAGGGCAAGCGGCTGTCGCCGAGGTACTGCATTGCCACCCCGCAGATTATCCCGGTGTATCCTGATGAGGGGCTGTGGAAATACTGGATGCCCTCCATACTCTGCAATCCTTGGACCTCGAGGTCCTTGATGGATCTGACGACCTCGTCCATGTACTCGAAGCGCATGGCATCCGCCGCAACGCGTGCACCCTCGTCCCCGAGTGCCACAGCCATCCCCAGGCCCTCCTGGTCCTTGCGCCCGCAGGCGTTCAGCAGGGAGGCTAGACCCTCCGCGTCCACACCCCATGACGGCAGTGTGTAGCGGGTCCGTGACACCTCCCGCAGGGTCGGAAGGCTGACGCCTTGGGACATCAGGCGCAGGGCTATCAAGGAGGACAACCTCCGGCGCGACTGCGGGTCGAGGTCACTGTCCTTGGTCCCTGGAGGCACAGCAGCCTCCTGGAGAAGGGCGTCAACGCCCTCGGGGTCGGAGCTCACTCCCACGATGTAGGGGTCGGTGCTGTGGTACAGGGCCGACCTCAGTTCACCCGGGGGTATCAGGGAGCCCTCCTGCAGCTGCAGGTGGGACCGGGCGAGGCCCTCCTTGAGAAGATGGGCGTTGATGCCCGTGACGCCGTTGACGTGCTGACGGTCACCGGCTATGCCGGCGAAAGCCAGCTGCACGAGGTCCCAATTACGTTCATCCATCTCCACGGCGAGCATGATGGCCAGCGATGAGGCGCAGGCCGACGTCATTCCGTCTATGCCGTGGTTGTGCGGGTTCACGTAAGGGCGGTCCTCATACAGTTCATCGTTCTGATGGTGGTCAAGAACGATCACGTCGTTATCAGAGGAGAAGAGGGTGCCCAGGTGCGAAGCCCCCATGTCGGTGATTATGGTGCAGGCCTCTCCTGAGGAGGCTATCGCCTCCGCTCCCTTGGCGTTCAAGGCCTTGTACATACTCACATGCACGCTCTTACCCTGACGCAACAGGGCGTTGGCGATGATGCCGGCAGCAGCGATGCCGTCGGCGTCGTAATGCGATATCAGCTGAACATGGCAATGCTTTTTCAGTACATCAGCGCAATAAGAGAAACTGGAAAGGAGTTTCGGGGGAAGCTGGACGTCAACGTCCATATGCCACCTTACTTGAGCATCAGCTCGGCGGTCTTGATGGAATACTTCCAGTCAGGCGACAGTACGCCCTTCCGCTTGTAGTATCTCTCAAGGCGACGAATCCGGGACTCAACCAGCTGCATCCCTCTCTTGTTACCAACGTCCATGCGATGGTCCTTGAGGTGAACGCTCAGGTTGACGGCCTTCCTCATGAGGTTGGCCATGTCCTCGGGGATGTCGGCTGTTACGCCGTTCTCCGCCATGATTTCGTTAATAGACTTGCCCGTAGCCAACTTCACATCGGGGACGGCGTGTTGGTCCCTCAGGACCAGACCTATCTTCGCGGATGACACGTTGTCCTTGGCCATCTTGACGACCAGGTCAGTTATGTCGGCTGCGGAAATGGGTACCCACTCCGGGTTCTCTGTGATGAGGGGTCTGCGTGAGGATGATTTTCCTTTTTTTCTTGCGTGCATTCTTGCCATTTTGATCCTCCAATTGAATCGTCTGGCGGCGAGGCTTTTGCCAATCCTACTCCTAGTATATAAGCCCTTCACCACCTTCGTGGAGCCGTCTCAGTATATCCTCTTGTCCGGTATAACACCTCTGACGCCGCCACGGGGGTCGTCCATGTCGCCATGGTGCCTCGGTATCAGGTGGATGTGCAGGTGCATGACCGTCTGCCCGGCCGCCGCGCCGATGTTTATGCCGATGTTGTAGCCATCCGGGGAGATCTCGTCATCGAGCAAGCCCTTGGCCTCCTCCACCAACTTCCAGAGGCCCTCCCTCTCCTCCTCATCGCATTGGAAATAACCGCCGATGTGACGGTGGGGTATGACCAACATGTGACCGTGGTTCACAGGATAGCGGTCACGCCGCACGTATCCCGCGTGGTTGCTGATAACGACCTCATCCCCGGGCGGGGAGCAGAAGGGGCAGTCCATGTTGAACGACCACCTAATGCACCCGTACATATGAAATGCATTCGCACCGCGGACAACTCTCGACCAGGATGTTTCAGCCACCCCTCCCCGGTCACAGTTAAATAATCCCGAGATCTAATAGTAAATCGACGCCAGGAGCGTCATAGGGGAAAGGAGAAAGACAACATGCTAGGAATAGAGGACCCGTACATATCGGTCGCCTATCTGCTCTCTTTGCTGGTGGCCGCATTCTGCGTGATATACGGCATCAAGAATTGGAACGAGGGCCTGGACGACATCTGAATCAGATGATGCCCGCCTTCTTGAGGTCGTCAGCGATCATCGCCACCGCGCGTTCGACATCATCCAGGGTCTTGGCCCCGGTGCAGACGAGCTTCCCGGAGCTGAACACCAGCAGTACCACCTTGGGCGATGACATGCGGTATACGAGCCCGGGGAACTGCTCGGGTTCGTACTCCACCCTCTCCAGTCCCATGGTTATCGCCATGGCGTTGAGGTTTATCTCGTGTTGCAGATCGGCGGATGCGACCATGTTCTGCACCTCTATGACCGGGTCATCGAACACCTCGACATCCCGCTCCTGCAGCTGAGCCGAGACCTTGGCGATGGCCTCCTTGACCTGATCCAGGTTTTTGGCACCGGTGCACACCGCCTTGCCGCTGCGGAACAGAAGTATTGCGGTCTTGGGTTCCTTCAGGCGGTAAATCAATCCGGGGAAGCGTTCCGGGTCGTAGTCCGCATTCTCCAAGGCCAAAGCTATCGACTGAAGGTCAAGTTTCTTGGCCAAAGCGGTTGATGATACCATGTTTTCGACGCGTATTGCTGCCATCTCGGTCAATCTCAGCTGGTGATTTTTATCGACGCTTATAAAGGTTGTTCGAGACCCATCAGGGAATACGCCCATTCCAGTACTTCGATGTATTCCTCGCGGGGGAATGCCAACGGCGATGGCAGCGAGCTGAAGAACCGGTACTCCATCTCGCCATCCGCGATCTCTGGCCCCACGGTCCCCAAGCATACGTTGCTGTCGTATATCGGTCGGCAGGCGAGCAGTTCGAGCTCTAATCCGCACTCCTCGGCGAACTCCCGTACGGCTGCCTGACGGATGCTCTCGTCCTCTTCCACCCGACCTCCCGGCATCTCCCACCCGCCACGACGGGGGTTGAATATCATCAGGAACTCGGAGCCCTTCATGCCGACGCAGTACACGGTGCTCATCTTCCCACCACCATGATCGCATGGTCCTTCTCATGCGGGTCGAGGGGTCTGCACTCCATGACCTTGAAGCCCCTGGACTTAAGCAGGTCACGGGCGGCAATGAAAACATCACGCGGTAAGGCGGTCACATCCTCGGACCTCGCCTTGACGGCCAGCATCCCCAGGTCGGCATTGAAGGCGTCCATGTTGTCAGCCAGTATTGTGGCCTGACCCTTCTGGGCGACGTCCTGGTACACGATATCCACATCCCCCACGGCGAAGGCGAAGCTCTCCGGCCGGGTGGCGTCCCCCATAATGGGTATCATGTTGCCCCTCCTGCCGCAGACCCTGACCAGGTCGCGGAAGGAGCGGGGGGAGAACTCCAGACAGTGCACAGCTCCCTGATCCAGGATGTCGGAGAAGTGACTGGCCGTGGTCCCGCTGGCAGCACCCAGATAAAGAAGACTGTTGTCGCGACGTAATGGGAACGAAGAACCTCCGGCGGCAAGATAGGCGGCGGGTTTGCTGCGGCTCACCGACCATTCCCTCCACTCCTTGCCTCCACGCATCATCAGTTTTTCGCCGTAGACCTTGTGACCGGGGTCAATCGACAAGGTGTAGGGGCGGCCGTTAGCCTCCATTAGCCTGTCGCTGAGCTCCGCAGGTATGCGCATGCTTTATGCATGTTCGAATCCCATATAAGCATATCAGGCCTGACATGGACAAGAAAGGAGTACTTGAGACTCTGAGGGAGCTGGCGGACCCGGCGTCATTGCAGGGGATGTCTCGTTTCGGTATCGACACCGCGAACGCATTGGGCGTCAGCATGCCCCAGCTCCGGGCATTGGGCCGTAGGATAGGCAAGGACCAGGCCCTTGCCAATCAGCTATGGTCTACCGGGCAGAGGGAGGCAAGGATACTGGCCACCTTGATAGCTCCGGCCAACTCCGCCGATGAGGCCGCCGTGATGGGGTGGTTGCAGGAAGTGAATGATTGGGAGACCTGCGACCAGTTGTGCATGAACCTCGTCAGACATAATCCTCTTTGCTTGGAATGGGCGGCACGTTGGGCCGATGATGAAAGACTCTTCGTGCGGAGGGCGGCGTTCGCCACCATCGCAGCGGCGGCGGTTTCAACGAAGGGTTTGGATAACGATCCGTCCTTCATATCCATGCTGGAACTGGTGGAAAGATACGCTGACGACAAGCGTCCCCTGGTGCATAAGTCGATGGCATGGGCGATGAGGTCCATAGCCCGTCGGGGCGATGGATGTCGGAAGGCGGTCATGGAGACCTGTTCAAGTCTGGAACGGTCTCCCTCCCGTCAGCGTTCCGCCCTCGGTCTCAGATTACGCAAGGAGCTTGTGGTCAGGTACGGATGAGATACTCGGCTATGCCGTAGCCCTTCCCGCCTTTCCAATCGTATTCCGCCAGCGTCTCAAAGAGCAGACTGCGCACACCATCCTTCTCGAAGGGCAGCACCGTCTCCCTGACCACGCTCCCGCCGATGATGTGGCGCTTCCCTTCGGAATCGGTGATATCCAGGTCGAAGGACTGCGGTCCGCCTTTGGACGAGTAGCGGGTCTCGACCCTAGCCCTCACGATAGGATGGCTCTCTCCATCACGATGAACGAATCCCGCCACCACCTCCCCCTGGTCAACGACCAGGCGTGTCAGGTTCAGGGATGTGCGACGGTCGAGGTGACAGTTGATCCACATCCACTCCCGAGGGGCGTTCCAATCGCGGACGCCCCAACTGTGGTCACGTTCGCCCAGGCCTCTGACGCGGAGCCGCTTGGAACCCAGACTCACCGCACCCACCGCCTCACCGTACTGTTCACGGTGTTCGGCGGCCACTGCCGCGGCCATCTTCTCCGCCCTTTCATCCACGCAGCGACGGTAGTCGAACTCCTCGTTCAGAGGAGTCCATAAGATGTCCAGTGAGGCCTCGATCGGTATGGGTCCGTCCTCGGTCATGCTTCCCAGTTGACCGTTGTAAGACAATCTCCAACCGCTTCCCTCCTTTCGGAAGGACAGGTCGTTGACAGACATGTCGCCATCCCCGATAGGAATGGCGGAGCGCATGCCGCACACCATATCCTCAGTCATGATGAACAGGAAAGCCTCCTTGTGACCGCGGTTCGGTTTCAGGCCGATACGCATGAACGCCGTGATGTCATTCTCGCGGTCATGGAAGTTGAAATAGAGGCTCTCGCTCCAATCCTCTTCCTTGCCTGGCATCTGGGGTGTGAAATCCTCCATGTCATTCCTCCAATCTGATTACTCCCTCGTTGCCGTCCACGGTTATCATCTGACCGGTCTTCAATACCGTTGTGGCGCCTTTGACGGCGGTGACGGCGGGAATGCCGTATTCCCGGGACACAACGGCACCGTGAGACAGTATGCCTCCAGTTTCGGTCACAAGCCCTCCCAAGCGATGGAAGACCGCCGTCCATCCCGGGTCGGTGTTGGACGCCACCAACACATCGCCCTTCTCGACCGCGGAAAGCTCACGGACCGATGAGACCACCCGTACCCTGCCACGGAACACACCGGGGCTGGCGGCGCTACCCTGTATGACCGTGGAATCATCCATGCGGGTGACGGTGTCATCGAACTCCATCCTTCCTCTGAGGAATTTAGGAGGCAAGGCGTCACGATGGCGCATGAAGTCGCGGCGGCGTTGTGCGATCAGTCTCCGCGGATCCTCACCGGGAAGGGCGAAGACCTCTTTGAGCTCAAGGAAGAACACGTCCTCGCTATCGTCGATGACGCCGTCGTCCCGCAGTCTGTTCCCGTACTCCTTGAGTATCAGTCGTTGGCGGAACAGTATGTGGTCCAGGAAGAACCTTTGGTTCTCCCGGAACAGCAGATATGTCTGGGCCAGACGGAGGACCTTCTCGAAAACGATAGCCCTCACCCTGCCCGCCTTCATCCCTCTCAACGCCAAGAAGACCTTCTTCTCCGCCTCCAACCTCTCCCCTACCCTGGTGTCCTCCACCTTGGAGAGGTCGGTAGGCGATTCGAGCAGTACACGGAGGACGTCGAGCACCATTCCCGGATCCTCCGACCAGCGGGGATATATGATCTCCCGGGTGTGTGAACGGTGGCCGTATTCGTAGAGGAACTCGTCCAGATGCTCATGGAAGTTATCGAGCATCGGGTCGTCTCTCATGGCATTCATGAACTCCTCGTTGTCCATGGACCTCAGGGCGGCGGCCACATGGCGGTCCTTGGCGGCGTGCAACGACAACTTCGACAGCGCCACGTTGGTCTCCAGCGTCTTGTTGCCACGGAGGCCGGAGATCAGTTTGGAGTAGAGCTCGCCGCTATCATCATCCAGCCACGAACGTAGCCATTGTTTGACGATCATGTTGGATGCTATGGAATGGGAGACCATCCCATAACGTATCAGACGATAATGGCCGATGGCCGCACCCTCGATCTCCGCATACACGCGCTTCAGCTGTCCGTAGTCCATCGCCGCTAGGTCCAGACGGTCGAAGCGCAGGCACTGCTTCATGAAGCGGGATGCCCAATCCTTGTAAGCCTGGTCGGTCCGGTTTAGCATCCCGTCAGGGTCGCGCACCGCCACCCGTAGCTGCGACATCAATGCCATGCCGGTGCGGGACGGTGAACGGGCGATCCTCTCCCTCTCGCTTGCAGGATAGTAGTTGAGCAGTTCTTTGGAACGGGCGTAGCGGGGGTAGTAACTGAAAGCCTGCTCCAGGACCCAGGTGTTGAAGTAAATGTGCGATTTGTGCAACCGTAGCAGGGGACTGTCCTGTATGGCCTTGTATCCCATTATGCGGGCGCCCTCGTGGTTGACGTAATCGGTGAGCATCGGACCCATGACGGAGAAGAACAGCGGAGTTGTGGCATCGGCCCAGTACTCATCACCGTAGGCCCGGGTCCACAGTATGCCGTCGTCCTCGGCGACGGTGGTGACCGGACGGGACTGTAGCAGTTTCACACCGTCAGAGTCCAAAGCCCACTCCACGTCCTGGGGTGAACCGAATAGGCGCTCAAGGTCGGCGCCCATCATTGAGAGCATCGTCGCCTCGGCATCACTTATGGAAAGGCCGTCGGCGTCATCGGCCACCACCACGGTACCGTCGCGGGAGACCACGAAGCGGTCCGGTGCCGCCTCCCCGCTCGCCAGACGGTCACCGAGACCACGGACCGATTCGATGACGGTACGATCCTCGCCGGTGACTGGATCGACGGTGAACATTATGCCGGAGGCACGGGAGTCCACCATCCTCTGCACCAGCACCGCCATGCCGCCCTCCATGTGCGGCACCCGGGCATCGTGACGGTAGATCATCGCCCTCTCGTTCCAATAGGAGGCCCAGCAACGTCGGGCGTATACGGATGCGTCCGTCGCCTCCACGTTGAGGAAGGAGTCCTGCTGACCGGCGAAACTGGCATCCGGCATGTCCTCGGCCACCGCCGAGGACCTCACCGCCAACAGTCCGCCGAGTCCCAAGGCCATCTCATCGATTTCTTCCTTCAAGGAGGAGGGCATGACCTGGGACGATATCATGGTCTGAATCCGCTCCGCGGCAGCGGCCATCTCCTCCCGGTCGTTGAAATCCAGTTTATCGAGAAGGAATGAGATCTTGGCGCCCAGGCCCGTCTCCTCCAGGAAAAGATGGTAGGCCGATGTGCATATCACGAAGGCATCCGGTACCGGCATGCCCCCACGGGACATGACCGCAAGGTTGCTCGCTTTACCGCCCACAGTCTCCAGGGCGTCAGCGCCCAGGTCTGCCAGTCCTACCACATGATGCAATTTCAACCGGAATGAATCAACATCGTTACATAATATCGTTTCTGACCCCGACTGTAACAAAACCCAATTATAGGCGCCACCACCATGAGCTGACGATGATGGAGCTCTTGGAGAAACTGTCCCTTCTGATACGGGACACCGCCCGTGACATGCCCGATTCCTGTGACCGCGGGACGGAGGTGTGCCAAGGGGCGGACGGGACGCCCACCACTCAGATCGACAAGTGTGCCGAGAACGTGGTGCTTTCCTATCTGGAAGAGAACGGGATTGCGCTAAATGTACTCAGCGAGGAGATCGGCTTCGTGGACCGTGGCGGGGACATGACCCTGGTCCTGGACCCCATCGACGGTACTTACAACTCCATCATGGGCGTGCCTCTGTACACAGCATCCCTGGCGGTAGGCAAGGACTCCCTCCGCGATGTGGAGTACGCCTACATACGCAACCTGGTGACCGACGACGTCTATCACGCCGTCAAGGGTCAGGGGGCATTCCTCAACGGTTGCCGCATGCAGGTCCGCAAGGAGTCGCAGAGGGACGCTCTGACGATGATGCTGTACTTAGGCAGCGCCGCCCATCCTGACACATTCCGTGTACTGAAGGAATGCCGCCGCACAAGGGCCTACGGATGCGCATCGATAGAGATGTGCCTGGTGGCCGCCGGCGTGGCCGATGGTTTCATGATGAATTCCGAGGACCTCTCCAAGTGCATAAGGGTCATAGACATAGCCGCCAGCCATCTCATACTGCGGGAGGCCGGAGGGGAGATATTCAACCTTGACGGCACATTGATGGACATGCCCTTCGAACTTGAGACCAGGAGCAACTTCCTGGCCGTGGGCGACTCACGTATCAAGGAGTGGTTGTTGTGAGATACGGCGTATACACCAACCTAAGCATCGACAGGTCCATCGAGGTCAGTCGGGAGGTCATGCAGCATCTGGAGGGCGAGGATGTTGTCCTGGAGGCCAAGCTCGCTGAAGCCATAGGTCTGAAAGGGGAGCCCCTGGAGGATATGAAGGTGGACATACTGGTCACCGTGGGCGGTGACGGCACCATACTCCGTGCCATGCAGAAGAACGACGCCATAATACTGGGCATCAACGCCGGATCGGTGGGTTTCCTCGCCGAGGTCTGTCCTGAGGCGATGCAGCAGTGCTTCGCCAAGGTCAGAAAGGGTGAGTACTTCGTCGAGAAACGGTTCAAACTACGCACCGATTACGGCGGCGAGCGCTTGGCGGACGCTATGAATGAGGCCGTGATCCATACCGACACGGTGGCCAAGATCAGACATTTCCGCATAATGGTCGACGACCAGGTGGCTACCGAGCTGCGTGCCGACGGCGTCATCGTGGCCACCCCGACCGGTTCCACGTGCTACGCCATGAGCGTGGGCTCGCCTATAATCGACCCTCATGTCAACGCGTTCGTGTTCGTGCCCATGGCCCCCTACAAGTTCGCCGCCCGGCCGATGGTGGTCCCCACCAGTGCCCGCATAAAGGTCGAGCTCCTGATGGACCGGGGCTGCCTTCTGGTGATAGACGGGCAGAGGGAGTACCACATCGAGGGCCACACCACCGTTGAGTTCTCATTGTCCAAGGACTACGGTCGTTTCCTGCGCTTCGAGGACAACTTCTATGCCCGTATGCAGGAGAAGCTGGTAGGTTCATTATGAAACGATGGGCGATAGAGAGGGAGGTCATCGAGGCCATAAACGAGTCCGCCCGTTACAGCCTTCCCAACGAGTTCCTCTGCCTTCTACGGTCGGAGAAAGGGGTGATCATCGAACTGGTGCTCCTTCCCGGGACCATAAGCGGTGAGAGCCACGGCATCCTGGACGTCAACATGGCGCCTATCTCCTTCGGAGTGGTCGGTTCGGCCCACTCCCATCCCGGGACCTGCAACCGACCATCGGAGGCCGACCGGGGGTTCTTCAACAGCATGGGCGGCATACACATAATCACCTGCGAGCCTTTCAACTCCCGGAGCTGGAAGGCCTACAACAGTTCTGGCGACCATATAGACGTGGACGTTGTCTAGAGTATCTGCGCCTTTTTGCCTACGAGTCCGTGGGCGGTAGCCCCGGCGCCTATCACCGCTTCCTCATGGATCACCGTTCCGGGGAGTATCATGGCGTTGATGCCGGTCTCGACGTCATCCCCCATCACCACGCCCATCTTACGACGGCCGCTGTCGACCAGTCCGTCCTTGCACATGACCTTGATGTTGCGGCGGTCGAAGCGAAGGTTGGCGACCTTGGTACCCGAGCCGAAGTTACATCTCTCGCCGATTATGCTGTCGCCGATGTAGTTATGATGGGGCACCTTGGTGTTGGCCATTATGATGCTGTTCTTAACCTCGCTGGCGTTGCCGACGCGGCAACCCGGTCCGAGACAGGTGTAAGCGCGGACGTGGCAGTTTGGTCCGATGTCGCATCCCGCCGATATGTAGACCGGGCCCTCGATGTAACTCCCTGAGCGTATCCGGGCCCCCTCCTCGACGACCACATCACCGATGATGTGCGCCCCGTCCTCCACGGTGCCCTCTATGCTGCGCTTCATGGAGGCCATGAGCTTCTCATTGGCTTTGAGGAGGTCCCAGGGCTGGCCGACGTCTATCCACTCCCCTTGCATGGGATGGACCAGGACCTTGCCCTCCGCGGCGAGCATGGCGATGGAATCGGTCACTTCGTATTCGTTGCGGTCCGACAGTCCGGTCAGGGATATCTTCTGGAAAATGTCGGGGTTGAACAGGTACACCGAGGAGTTGATCATGTTGCTGCGGGGTTTCTGCGGCTTCTCCTCTATCCCCACCATCCTGCCGTCCTTCACCTCGATGACACCGAAACGGGAAGGGTCCTCGACCTCCACGGCGCCGAGTACCGTGGAATCCCCCTCCTCATGCAAGGCCCTCATGGCCTTAAGATCCTCCGCGTTGACCAGGACATCCCCTGCCAGGCAGAAGAACGGTTCGTCGATTTCTCGCTTCGCCATGCCGATGGCGTGGGCGGTGCCCTTGCGTTCCTTCTGCTCCAGGTAAGTGATCTTGATATCCAGGCCCTCGCCGTTGCGGTAATGGGATCTTATGCGGTCACCGCGGAAACCGGTGAGTATGACCACCTCATCCACCCCCGCCTGCTTCAAGGCCTCTATGGTATGGGTCATGAAGGGTTTGCCGGCGACGGTGAGCAGGGGCTTGGGGACATTGCTGGTCAGAGGCTTGAGGCGGGTCCCCTCGCCCGCCGCCAGTATCAAAGCTTTCATCACAGGCACCTCCCGACCAGTCCCTCCGCCGATTCCACGACCTCCTTCAGCCGGGCGTCGTCACGGGCCTCGGCTGTCAGTCGTATTATGGGCTCCGTTCCTGAGAAGCGGATCAGGAACCAGGCGTCCCCCATGCCGACACGGAAACCGTCCAAGGTGACGACCTCCTCGCACTCTATGCCGGAGACCTCGTCCTCCATGCGTTGCAGTATGGCGCCCTTGGCGTTGCTGTACTGGTATTTTTTCTTGAACATTGGGTAACGGGGCAGTTCGTCCACCCGGTCAGCGAGACGGCTTTCAGATGCCATGCTGGCCAAAAGGGCGGCGGCGTAGACGCCGTCGGGACAGTATCCCTGTTCTGCGAAGACGAAGGGGCCTGAGGGCTCACCGCCGAATGATATGCCCTCCTTCTTCATGGCGTCGGAGATGAAGACATCGCCGACCTTGGTCCTGACGACGTCCTTCACCATATCGTCTATGGCCAGTGACGCATCGATGGGCACTGCCACCTTGGAAGGCCTCATATGGTCCACGAAAAGCGACAACAGAACGTCACCACCGAGATAGCGTCCGGTCTCGTCCACCGCGACCGCACGGTCCCCGTCGCCGTCGTGGGCCAGACCTATGCCGCCATGGGACCTCACCATACTGATGAGATCGGTCAGGTTCTCTTCGGTGGGCTCAGGCTCCCGGCCCGGGAATCTGCCGTCGACCTGGCAGTTTAGACTGACGACCCTGCCACCCATGTCGGACAGGAGTCCGGGGGTGATCAACGAGGTCGGTCCTGACGCGCAGTCTATCACGATGTCGCAATCGCATTGCAGAATGTCCCTTATCGATTCACGATGAGCATCCAGTGCGCCGTGGTGCACATGCATGGCGCCCAATTCATCATAACGCTTGAGCGGGAAGACCCTTTTCATTATCAGTTCCTCTATCTCCTCCGTCTGCTTCGGATCGAAGGCCGAACCGTCGGGGTTCCAGAGCTTAACCCCGTTGTACTCCGCCGGGTTGTGGGAGGCGGTTACCATAATGCCCGCATCGAACCGCCCCGCAGCGCGTGCCAGGGTGGGCGTGGGCAGTATGTCGGCACAATGGGCCTCGGAACCGACGGAACATATTCCCGCCACGAGAGCACTGACCATCATGTCCCCCGAGGTGCGCGTGTCCTTGGCGATTATAACCTTGTCGTTGCATGTACCCACCGCTGCGCCTATCGATAGTACAAGTTCGGGGGTGATCCTCTCCCCCACCTTTCCTCTGATGCCTGATTAACCGAAAAGGGACATAATATCGCTCGGAGATGGACTATCCGAGTTATCTTTCTTTCTGATTTCCGCTCAATATTCGACACTTCTCACTAAGAAAAATACTGGCTAAAAATGGCCTCCATGGGTCACTTTTAAATATCAAAAACCATCTGGACAGCTGTTTTTTTTGCAAAGATATATATATCCCTCAAAGAAATAGCACAATTACCATGCTGGATAGGCGTGGTTAAGCAGGAGGGATAGGTAATGGTTATGGAGAAAATCAACATAGTGAAGGCAAGGCAGATTGCCGAGAACAAGGGTCTCAAGCCGGGACGCGTCAAGGGAACCGATGGTGTTCAGTTCACCAAGGGCAACAACGACAGGCTGGAGATCATAAGCTGGGAGGACTTCCAGTCCGCCCTTATGAAGAGGGGTCTGGCAATCTTCGAGAGCGGCGGCTGGATGAAGATAATGAAGGGCTGAAGCCCGACCATTACGAAGCGTATAATCAGGGGGGCCAACCCCCCAAACCCATTCCTTATTGCTAAGCTTTTTGTACAATGATGCGATTCAGCGTCCTTAAGCAGGGGTTACCGAGCCTGGCCAAAGGTGCTAGATTCAGGGTCTAGTCGTGCAGACGTTCGAGGGTTCGAATCCCTTCCCCTGCACCATCCTTTTCTACCTTCGCAGAAGGAACCGTTTATAAGTGGTGCCCGAATATCAGACCGATGAGCACGATCCTCATACGCTACGCGGAGCTGGGGCTGAAGAGCCGTATGGTACGCAGGCGGTTCGAGAACCTGCTGAGGGACAACATCCTATCGGCATTGGCCAAGGGCAGGGTGGAGGCCCTGCTCCATTCCGACGAGGGCCGTTTCTACGTCGAGTCCGATGATGGGGATGAAGCCGTCACCCGTCTCCGTCGCGTCTTCGGTGTGTCGTCAGTGAGTGTAGTCGAGACATGCGGAAGTACTCTGGATGAGATATGTGAGCATGCCGCCGCCTACTCTAAGGGACGGTTGCATGAGGGCCAGTCCTTCGCGGTCCGGCCGAGGAGGGAGGGCACTCATCCCTATACCTCGATCGAAATCGGCCGTAATGCCGGCTCGGCGATATACCACGCCAACGAGCATCTCGGCGTCAGAGTGGACCTCAACTCACCAGATGTGGAGATATTCATAGAGGTGCGCGGTCCCAGGGCCTTCATCTTCGATACCTATCAGGACGGTCCCGGAGGCCTCCCCATGGGCACTCAGGGGAAGGTGATAGCTTTCGTGGAGGACGACCGTGACGCCCTAGCCGCCTGGTTATTGATGAAGAGGGGTTGCAGGGCGCTCGTATCCGGTCTCGCACACCCTCTGCTACAGGCCTATGATCCCGAGCTCAAGACGATCAAGGAGGACGGGGAGCCTTTCATCGGGGATGACATTTTGGGAGTCGTCACCGGCCTGGGTATGGAGGGCTTCGATGATCTCAAGGAGATGCGTTTCGAGGTCCCGGTGTATGCGCCCTTGGTAGGAATGGACGATAAGGAAATAGAAAGAAGATTGAAGGAAATGGTTTGATCCAGTCAGGACTAAGCCTTACTTTCCGAGGCCTTTCTTGCTTATGGAGGGGCGGACCTTCTCCGCTCCCTTGCCCTTCTTGTGCAGACCGCGACCACGCTTTCCAGCAGAGGTCTTCCCGCGGTAGACACGGCCCTTGTGGGAACCCTCGCCGATCCAGTTGATCTTGGGGTCCGCCTTTATGACGGGGTGGTGGGGGTCGACAAGTATGACCTCGTACCACTCGTGGTGACCGTCCTGGCCTACCCAATAGGAGTTCAGGACCTCAAGGTTGGGGTATCTCTTCTGCGTCCTCTCCTCACACATGCGCTGCAGGCTCTTGGCACCGGTGATCTTGGTGATTCCCTTGCGCTTGGCACGGCGGCCTCCTTTAATGGTCCTCTTCTGCATCGAACCCTTACGGACGCGACCGCGGACGACGACGTATCCCTGCTTGGCCTTGTATCCGAGCTTGCGGGCACGGTCCAGGCGGGTGGGCCTCTCGACGCGGGAGAAGTTCTCCTCACGGCGCCACTTGACCCTTCTCTGCAGGGACAGGTCTTTCATGTAGCCCTCGCCTGGTTTCTTCCAGGCCTCGGCCATGTATTGGTACATGCTCTTCCCCTTGACTGTGGGGACGGCATCATCATCAAACTGCTTCGCCATTTGTATCACCTGCCGTTTCCGGCGTTTATGGATTCACCCCTTAGGGGGCACATCTCCAACGGGACTAGTCCCGTCACTACCTTTGACGGATTATTGCAGACTATTTAAAACTTCTCCGGTCCGAAAAACATTGTGGCCATGAAAGCGGTTTTATCGATGTGAGCCGTTCCAAAGGTCATGGAAGGTCCTTCGCCGGGAGGGGACGACACTTTCAAACCGACGGTATCGAAGGATTCTTTGACGGAGCGGGTGAGAAGGGGGCTCATACCCTCATTGTTCTCCGCAGTGGTCCCTGGCATCGGCCAGATAATGAAAGGCGAGTCGTGGAGAGGGATGACCCTGGTCGTACTTTCCGTCCTGTTGTTCGTGTTCTCGATATTCTCCTATGGTGCGCTGAGCGTCTCCTCATCACACACTTCCTTCGGCCACGGTGCAGTCATGACGATGGTGGCATTCCTATCATACATCACGATATGGTCATACGCGGTATTGGATGCCCTACTCACAAAGAGAATTCGATAGGCGAAGGTGATGAAAGAGTATGGCACAGGACAATCACATATCGCCATCGTCTGATATGTCCGGGAAGTCGGGGCACGTGATGAACATCCTCCTTCATCACGGCCTTCCGGACCGCGCAGGCCATAAAAATTCCGACAATCACCATTCCAGAGGAGGAGTCGGGTTCGGTGACCTTTAAAAAATATTATAAGAAGACGGTACGTATTCAAACGTCATGGGGAAGAACGGTGATTTGGAATCATCCTGCGTGAACTGCGGGTCATCATTGAAGATCGGGGCGACTTACTGTCCGAGATGCGGTTATCATCAGAGGCCCGAGCTCGGTTCTGAATCCCAAGGCCTGGCACCTCCGCAGTCCCGTCCGCAGAGAAGCCCTGCCATAGCGGTCGTACTGGCCTTCCTCGTCCCGGGCTTGGGTCACATGTACGCGGCTGAATGGACCACGGGGCTGGTTTTCCTGTTGGCTGGCATAATAGCCGCGGCATCCATGGCCTTTTTGGTGGGGTTCTTATTGTACCCGATAGTGTGGATAATGGGTATGGTCGGCGGTGCTAGAGCGGTGGAGAGGTTCAACTTCCCGGAAAAATTCTAGACACACTCTTGAAGATCACAGGAAACTGGATACACGCCGTATATCATAACGAACGGTCCACAGGTCTCACTCGTTGCCCGTCAGGTATGATTTGAAACGTTTGTGGAAAGTGACCGTGGGAACCTCGAGGAGCAGACCGTCGATAGGGTCGATGACCAAAGCAAAATCCTCGGAAACGGTGATGTTGAGGGCGTCGGTCGTCAGATTATCAATGGGCATACGGAGCATCAGGTCGGTCATGCGGCCGACCTCCATATTCAACATATCCCCCAGATCGCCCCTTTCCTGCATCATCCCCGGGATCGTGATATGTAAAGCCCCGCCGGGATACGGGCCGGGGTCCCGCCGGGCGCATTGACGGGCGGTGGCCTCCAACTCACGGTTCCGTTCATCATCGAAGACATACAACGGATCCTCCCAATCGATATCCCCTTTGGAATCCTTGGGGTGCAAGAGGTCGACGACCTCCACCTGGGAACGGAACCTCTCCACGGAATCCCTGTCGAGGTCCGGGAGGCAGGGGAACTGGGCATGGGCTCCGATAATGTTGTTGCGGTCGTCAATGCCGTTCTCCGCCAGCTTAACCAACGCATCGCCGGGGTAGTGCCCATCCTCCCGGCCGCAAACCAACAGGAACCTGAGGCGAGGATTGGCGAGCATATTGACGACGACCTTCTCCACTCCGATATTGGCGGAACGCAGGGTGCCCATGATCCGATAGCAATCGGAAGGCACATCCGCTGACGCCTTCCCGATGACCGCTATGGCAACGGGGGAGTCCTCAGTGCCGGTCCGGTATTCGCCCGGCACCTCAGGCCAATCTTGACGCTCCGCCATGCGGTCAACAACCCTGTGCATGAGAATAAGTGTTTCCCCCCGGCCTCAGAAATCGAACAGTGACGGACCCTTATCCTTGGGCTTCGGGGATTCCTTCATCGCCGGTGCGGTCCTCTGCGTACCGCCGCCGAAGGAAGAATCGAAGAGGGTGGACTGCTGGCTTCCCAGCATGAGGTCGTCCTCCTTCCATCCGAACACCTCGGTGACACGGGCGGTGGCATGGGCGAGCCTCTCGGCGTAATAGCGCAGGTCGGGTATTATCTCCGCCTCACGGCCGGGTATGAACGGCTCCACCTCTTGAGGGACCTTGTTGGCGTTGGTGACGATCCAGGAGACCTTCATTCCCGGGATGAACTCATAACCGAGGTCGATCATCTTCCTCGCCGCCTGGACGTTGGCCATGCGGTCGGGGCCCTTGTAGGTGTGGAAGGCCTGACAGGTCCGGGATATGACCAGTTTCTGATAGGGCACCTTGCCCTCCAACGTCTCCTGCACCATCTTCCGGGCCAAGGCCACGGCGCCGTCCTGGTCCTCGTTCAGTATCTTCTCGAAGACGCCGGTGAGCAGCTCACTGAGAAGGTCGAAGGTGTCAGTGCGCCGTATCTCGTAACCGCGTACCAGCATCTCCTCCCTCTCCGGCCACACCACGCGGCCGACGTACCTCTTCTTCTTGCCGTGGGAGAAGAGGGGCTCCATGATCTTCTCGAACTCCAACTGCCCCCCGGCCCGGGTGTAGCGTTTGGCGACGGACTCCCCGAACTCCTTGCTCCCTTCGAGGTCGGAGTGTGGGGATTGGATGAACACCGAGTCAGTGTCGGAGTAGATCACCGTGACGTCCTCCTTGTCCAATTCGGTGATTATGTTCTTGACCGTCTCACGGGCGAAGGCGGTGATGCTGCTGCCGATGCTCTTGTCGGTGAAGCGGTAGAACGATGAGGCGAAGACCCCGTAGACGGAGTTCATGAGCACCTTGACCGCCTCCTGCAGACCTCCATAGTAGCGTCTCTCGTCCTCTGTGGACGCCTTCTTGGCCAAAGCCTTGGTCTCGTCCCTCTTCTGCATTAGTTCACGCAGTATGGCGGGGAGGGGGCCCTCACGACGTTCCGGGGATAGGAACCTCGCCCCGCTCGGACTGATTATGTCCCCGTCGCGGCTGAGGGTGGTGAAACAGATGTTGTTGGATATGATCAAGGAAGGGTACATGGATTTGAAGTCCAGCACGCAGACCCAATGGTAAAGGCCGGGCTCTATGGTGTGCACGTAACCGCCCTCGATCTGATCGTTCTTTTGGAAACCGCCGGTGAGCGGTACTGCCACGCCTTCGCGGTCAGCACGTCTTATGAGGATGGAATCTATCAACTGCGACGAGCCGGAGGAGAGCACGTCCTCCACGGGAAGCATGGAGACGGCCGCCAGGTCCATGCCCTTGCGCAGGGAGCCCACCGCACTGAGTATCCTTCCGGACAGCTCGGCGTCCTTGGCGCAGTAGCACACCACCTTGTCAGGGTCCTCCTTCCATTCCTCGTCGATCCGCTTGGGGTCGACGTCCATCTTCTGCTCCCCCAGCACCAGCATGGACACCGCGTTCAAGGTCTCCTGCTTGGGATGCAGCTCACGTTTGGCGGCCCACCAGGCGTCGACGATGAGTCTGCCCTTGACCTTCCAGAACCGCTTACCCGCCTGTCGGGGCTCGGACCCCTCCCTCCCCCAGGGCAGGGACTCGATTTTGTTGGCCTTGGCCCTCTCCATGATCTTAGGTATGTCGTAATTGTCGATGTTGTAACCGCTGATGACATCCGGGTCCTCATCCTGGATGACTTTGGTGAATCCCGTGATTATCTCCCTCTCGGTGCCGCGCAGGGCCGGTCTCTCCTCCATGCCGTCACCGTTGTCCACCACGTAGCAGATGGTGTAGATGGTGTCGTCCCGTATGGAGTTATCGATGTCAAAACTCAAAACTTTGAGGCGCGGGTTGAACGGTTCGATGTTCTCGAACGACGACATCTGAACCACCAGTTCGGTGGTGTAGTCGCCGGGGACCTCTTCCCCCTCGACGCGTAAGCAGGAGGCGATGTCCTTGTCGTAGATGAAGCGGTGATGGAATGGTATGTCCGCGGCCAGTATCTCGAAACTGGCCTTGAGTTTGTTGCGGTACTCTAAGATTTTGTAAGGGTAGAGGATGGTGACCTTGGTCACATCACGCTCCCGGCCCCTGTGCAGTAGGCGCATGTCCTCCACGCCCCTGACCTCCGGGTCCTTGCGCAGACCCTGTTTCACATCCTCGCCAGCATCGACGATGAAGAAATAGGGACGGAAACCGCTGCGGTCAAGCACGGTGATGGAGCGACCTTCACGGGTCTTGCCGAACAGCTCCAGCATCATGTCCTCGCCCTCCTGTCTGTAGGAGGCGCTGAGCAGTCTCACGTCCCATCTTTTCATGCGGTCACTTCCTGGATATGATCTTGATGATGTCCCCTTCCTGCAGTTCGTAATCGTGTCCCACCACGCGCTTGCTGCGGGCGTTCATGCCGCGGATGAAGCCCTCGCCAAGCTCGGTGTGGACCTTGAACGCCAGGTCCTTGGCGGTGGCCCCCCTCCTCATGAGGAAGGCGTCGGGAAGGACCCGGCCGTCATGGTCGGTGAGTTTCCCCTCGTCCTCCACCGGATAGCAGACGATCAGGTCGAGCACGCCATAGGCCGCCTTCTCCAGACAGGTCTGCACCCCGGTGCCGCCGAACCTTTTCATGTTCTGGGCTATGTAGTCCAATGCCTTCTTCTGCCCCTCGTTGAGATTAATGCCCGCTTTGACTGCGAAGACATCGTCACCGGGTATGTATTCGAGTGCCCCCGCTTTCTCGGCACGGCGCAGTGCCAGCTCCGCCTCCGCCATGGTGGGCACGCAGTCCCTGCCGCCTTCCCGCAGGCGTTCAAGGTTGTCCTCGGACGCGATGTCGGCCTTGTTCATGGCCACTATCATCGGTTTACCCTTCTTCCTGATCAAGGAGGCGATGGCCAATATCACATCATCCGACCAGTCCTGGGGATTGGCCGGGGGTTTGACCTCCCGCAGGGCCTGCAGGATGGCGAGCTCGCTGACCCTCAGGCCTGTCAGCCTTTCATGCAGCGCCGTCTCCATCTTCGTCCCTTCGATATGTGCTTGGCGGGCTATACGGTCGAAGCCCTTGCCGATTATACCTGCTATCCAGCGGTCCACCTCGTCCTCCAGGAACTCCACGTCCCCCACCGGGTCGTTGCTGCCGAGGTCCACGGGGTTGCCCTCGATGTCCGTGGAGCCTGAGGCGTCCACGAGGTTGATGAGGACATCCGCCTGGCGAAGGTCGTCGAGGAACTGGTTGCCCAGCCCTTTGCCCTGCCAGGCATCCGGAACCAATCCGGCGACGTCCAGCAGTTCCACTGGAATCATACGTACACCATCCACACAAGCCGAGTTGCGGGGCTGGCATTCGACACCCAGTTCCTTACAGGGACAGGGTGCGCGCAGATAGGCGACCCCCTTATTGGCCTCTATGGTCGTGAAAGGGTAGTTGGCCATCTCCACGCTGGCCATGGTGGCGGCGCAGAAGAAGGTGGACTTTCCGACGTTGGGTTTTCCGACGATGCCGATCTGCATGTTATCAACCGGTCATGCGTATGGTCTCATTTAATCTTTTAACGCATCGTGAAGGGCATCGGCGAGCTCTCCTATCTCCTCGGGGCGGAGCGCTTCCACCCTTTCATCGAGATAGGGGACGTCATCCTCATCCGCCGGAAGGAGGTCGTGGGACCGCAAGGCGGAGCGGATGGTCTTGCGTCGGTGTTGGAATGTACGGTTCACGACGTCTTGGAAAAGGGCGAGGTCCTTGACGGGGAATGGCGGCGGCCTCGGAGTAAGGACCACGATGGCCGAATCCACCTTGGGGCGGGGACGGAACCGCGACGGCGGAACGGTCTCAACGATCTCCGCGTTGCAGCGGTAGTAAACGCCGACGGACAAGCGGGAGTAGTCCAGGGTTCCGTGCTCGGCGACCATGCGGTCGGCGAACTCCTTCTGCACCATCACCACCGCACGGCGGAAGTCATGGTCCAATATGCGGAATATCATGGGGGTCGATATGCTGTAGGGGAGGTTACTGACGAACACATCGAAGCGCGGCCACTCCATCTTCAGGGCATCGCCCTCGATGATGTTCATACGTCCCGCGAAGCGTTGGCGGTTGTGTTCGGCCAGTTCCGGCTCCAGTTCGATGGCGTTGAGCGTGGATGCCTTCTCGGCGAGCCTCTCGGTGAGTACTCCGTAGCCGGGCCCCACCTCGAGCACCACGTCATCCTCCTCTATCTCGGCGTAGGCCACTTGGCGGTCGGCCACCCGTCCGTCGATAAGGAAGTTCTGCCCCCGGCTCTTGCGGGGTTTGAAAACCGGCTCGGCCCGTCGTCGGCTCTCCCTGGTCATCGCGCCACGAAGAGACGGTATTTCTGGCCGGGGTCGGAGAGCTCTATCTCGATGCGCTTGGCCACGAGCTTGTCGGGGTGTTTCACCGAGGGCACCCTCTTGACGAGTTCCTCAAAATTGGTGAATGCTCCCTTCTTCCTCTCCTCGACCACTGCCCACATCGTCTTCTTGCCCAGTCCGGGGAGCTCCTCGAGCATGTGCTTCTTGGTGCTGATGCTCTCGGCCTTGTTGAAGAAGGCGATGAACCTCTCCTCGTTATCCTTCACGATATCGAGTATGACGAACTCCATCTCCGCCTGGGCGGCATGGGTGAGCTCATTGAATCCCACCCTCCTCTTCACATGGCTGATCTTGTCGCGTGTTTCGGAATCCTTACCGATGTAGACACGCTCACCGATGTTGATGATCGCCTTCTCTATGGGTACAAGCTCGAACAGCTTGAACTCCAACTCCCCCAAGGCGTAGCACAGAGGCTCGCGCTTGTTGAAGGTGTTGGTAGGCAGACCTTGGGCTAAATAATCAAGAATGTAAGCATAATCTTCCAAAGAATCAACCCCGTACCACGCCTAGAGGTACTTGACGACTATATCAATTATCTGTTCTATATGTGATTTCTCGAGGACCATCCTCTCCTTGGAGAAGATGGCGCGGATGTCCTCAGGGTGGTTAGGCATGATGTCGGCTATCTTGATAGCGACATTATCACTGGTGAAACCGAGGGCCAGAACTTCCTCGACGACCTTCTTGGAATCTTCCTCGGACAGCTTGGCAACCTTACCGGCGTGCTCCTGGGCCGCCCGCTGGTCGGGGGTGAGTTCGCGGAGCTCGCTCTCCTTGTCCAACATCTGTTTAGCCTCTGAGAGACTGACGTAACGGCCTTTGTTCATGGATGACACCTCAGTTGACCTTGGTAAGGTGTTCAGGCCTTGCCACGACGGTCTTCATCTTGTTGCCGGATTTGACATGGACGACAATAGCCGCTCCCTGACGGGAGTCGACGACGCCGGTTAGTCCCTGGAAGCGGGAGAAAGGCATACCCTTGTGGACGCTGGGATCTATTACGATGTTGACCCTCTCGCCCTTTTCGAAGCTCTGAAACTCCCTTGTGACAGCAGAGTGCCCACGGTCGCGGGGGCTCTTCCTCATCATGCTGCGGGTCCCTTTCCTAGTCCCTCTGGATGCCTGAACCATTTAAATTCCTCGATTATCGGTCGTTGATTGAAACCACGTCCAATGTCTCCACCCTGCAAGGGATGCCCAACTCGGCGGCGAAACTGGGCAATGTCCTGCCCTCATCGCCGGAGATGAACTCCTTCACATAGGTCCCAGATTCCGTCTCCAGGAGGATAGTGAAACCCTCTTCGGAGACCTCCTCCACTTCCACGGACACGATCTCCCTCTTGCGCACCAGGTCGGCGCGGCGGTGGGATACGCGGGATGGAGTTCTCTGGTCGATATGGAGTTTGGTCAATGATTTTGCTACCTCATTAACTCTTTCTTTATTAACTTTACCTTCCGTGACGACTGTGGCACGGTAGGTCTTGCTCGGTGTGGCGTCCTTGATGGCGCTGACCTCCGAGCGTTGTGCCAGACGGAGTTCCAGTACTTGGACGAACTCCGAGCAGTTGACCTTACGCTCGAGCTCGTCGAGGTCCATCTCCCGTAGACGCGGTTGCCGCAGCTCGATAATGAAAGGACGGCCCGATCCGAGCATGAGCGCATCGACGTCCTCCCTGCCCATGCCATGGAAGAGATGCTCCTTGGCGTCGAGCATATCCAGGGCAGGGTCCCCTATCTCTTCCTGGACGGAATGGGAGTACATCTTGCCCGTGTCACCGCAGCGGGGGCAACCCTTGCCACGGCAGCCCCGACAGGGCCACACGGTCTGCGGTATCTCCCGGGACAGTTTGAGATAGCGTCCGCGGATGAACACCGGTGCGACATCCAGCTCCACGCTGGCGAACCTGGTGTCCAGAACGGCCACGACCTGAGGGCTTTTGAACTCCACCGCACGGTCTATCAGCGGCAGCGCCGCCTTACCTATCTCGCGGTTCAGCTCCGACTTGATCGGCTCGGCGAGTTCTCCGCCGATCTCCTCCCACATGGCCTTCTCACGGTCGCTGATGTCGGGGTCCACACGGCAGCCTACGAGGAAGTTGTCACTCTCCACCGTCAGTATGGCGTCGGCGACCGCGGTCGCGAAACGGGGCACGTGACGGAACACATCGTTGCATAGGCCGCAGGGGGATGCCAGGTCGATGCCCAGCATGTCCGCGATCTCCAGGCCGCGCTCCTCGTTGGTCATGCCGCTACCGGCCTTCGCCACCGTGCGTCCCAGGCAATGGGCGCATAGAGACCTGTCCTTGGCATTCTCCGCGATGTCGCGGACTGAATCGTCGATCCATTTGTACATGGCGACCATCTCAGATGTCGAAACCCATCTCCGCTATGCGTAGGCGGGGGCGCTGTTTCTCCAGGTAGCGGTAGACGGTGGAATGTTCGCTGCCGCGCAGTAGCATCTCCACCGCGTGTTTGGCCACCGGCAGGGTTATGGAGTCGCCGATCAGACTGACGGTGTTGCCGTATATCGACACGTAGGAGCCGGTGAGGTCCTCTATCAGCGCCCGGGTCTTACCCTCGCTGCCGATGAGCCGGGACCTGACACGGGCCAATTGGTTCCCCTTACGGCCGGCGAACTCCTTGAGGTCCACCATCTCCAGGTACTCATCGTCCTGGAACAGTCGCATGGCGCGCTCCGGTGAGAATCCGCGGCCTATGGCGCGTATCACATCGTCGATCTTCAATGCCATCAGCGGGTCGGAGTCCTCTGTGTCATAGACGATGACCTCCCCCTCGCTATCGATATGGATGCGTATCCCTGATATGGACTGCAGCTCGCGGCGGGTGGCGCCCTCGCTGCCTATTATGACCCCCACCCTGTCGCGGGGGATCCTTATGATCTTCATTGCTCATACTCCGTTATGCTGTCGAGCAGCTCCTTGTCGTCCTCCACCGTCGCACCGCGAAGGCGGAAGAAGCGGTTGACGTTCACTATATCTCGCTCCATTATCTCTTTGGCGTTGTAATGGTCGGATGTCATGGCCTGTCCGCAGTCTATCATAACCGCGGTGCCCTCGTGGTACAGTATGTTGTACTCCGAGAGGTCGCCATGGACCAGATGGGCCTCCTGATAGCCTTCGACGAGGAAGCTCAGCACCTCGTCATAGGTCTCCTGGATATCATCGATGATGGCGTCCTTGAGTTTCGGGGACGAAACGCCGTCCTCGCCGATGAACTCCATCAGGAGGCAGTTCTTGTCATGGGCTATCGGCTCGGGGACGTTCACGCCCGCGTCCTGATAGCGTTGCAGATTACGGTACTCCTTGCCCGTCCAGGCGTATATGACCTTGCGGCGGTTGCCGCTGAGGCCACGGAATCGCGGGTCGCCCTCTATATATTTGGCGATGCGCTTGAAAGTGGAGTTGGTGGTGCGGAATATCTTCAACGCCAGCTCGTCCCCTTCCGGCGAGTAGGCGAGGAACACGTTGCCCTCCTTCCCGGTGGATATGGGGTATTCCACGGTGTCGATGAGGTCGGAGGTCATCATACCGTATATGGTGAGGAGGGTCTGGCGGTCGAAGACCTCGTCGATGACCTTGCGCTCCTCCCCGGTCTTGGAACTGCCTCGGAGGGCATCGACCTTTCGTTCCAACAGGGAGTAGACGTCCTTCTGGGCCATCAAGAGCTCCGTATCAGAAGACGTCCAGGTTCTTGGGGATCTTG
>PWJQ01000052.1 GCA_003560875.1 Methanomassiliicoccaceae archaeon | reverse complement strand
TACAAACCCGTTGTCTTAAGTCCCG
Organism: Methanomassiliicoccaceae archaeon; assembly: GCA_003560875.1. Classification (GTDB taxonomy): domain Archaea; phylum Thermoplasmatota; class Thermoplasmata; order Methanomassiliicoccales; family Methanomethylophilaceae; genus PWHV01. The sequence continues at coordinate 33,949 of PWJQ01000052.1, read as the reverse complement.
CGCCTTTGTCCAGCTCGGCTACCCCCGCTCTGAGTTTCGTATCCCTCCGGCATTGATTAATCTTCCCTTGGGCAAGTTAATTGTACCGCTTCACTAATCATATAAATATGGTTTATGAAATCCTCCATGATGAGGATTTGGAGGAGATGTTGAGGAGGGTTTTCCGCAACAATCCCGTCCTTCGGTCGCAGGCAGCGCTCTCCCGGGCCCTGGCCGCTGAACTCGATGGCCGTGGAGCGAGGGTCAGCGGCAACCGCCTGCGCCGGCTGGCCCTTGAGAGGGACCTTGCGAAACTGGAGATAATCTACCGTCATTCCTGTAGGAAGTTGGAAGGCGATTCCTGTCCAGTATGCTCGTCAACGCTCAAGGAGATCGATAACAGCACCCTCGATGGAGGGACAGCGGTCATAGCTAGGGTATGCAGGGACTGTGACTTCAAGCGAGGGGTCCAGGATCGGGAACCCGGTCGTTACGTATTCCATGCCAGGAAAGGATGAGAGATGAATGATGAAGAGTTGAGGAGACGGGTCTCGCTGCTCAGAGAGGCCATGGAGAGCTTGGATGAGAGTATCGGACTGGTGGAGAGCGCCACACGCATGAGCCCTGTTGCCCAGAGGGCATCCGAGGACCTCATACCTAGGATGATGGAATGCCGTGACTCCTTGCAGAACGCATCCCTGACCAATCTGATCAAGGATCTGGAGTACATGAGCGAGGAACATCCTATTTGGACGAGACCTTTGACCTCGGTCAAGTATATTGACCGCAAGGACTGAATTAAGCTTAATTATCAACAACTTGATGCCACTTGGGATAAGATGAGGCTCTGGGAATTCACCAAGGTACGCGGCTCCTCCATAAAGTTGAGCGAGCGGATAGGCGCGGCGATGGGCCTTGAGGATGGCAATCAGCTGTACAGCGTACTTTTCAAGTACGAGCAGGAGGGCAGTAAGAGCTACGAGCTGATACTCTCAGCATTCGGACCCGACAGCTACCGCAACCTTTCCCACGTGACCATCCATATGCGGGATGTGCCTGGCGCTTTGGCCCAGGCTGCCAAGTTCCTTTCCGACAGAGGGGTTAATGTCCTCAATTCGGTCTCCTTGAGCGTGATCTCCGATGTGGGGATGGTGTGGAAGATATTGGTGGACCTCGGTTTCCATTGTGAGCTGGACCTCATCGTCGAGGACTTCGTCAGTCTGGTCAAGAAAGGGGATCCGGGCGTGAGTAAGTTGGACCATATCGAGGTGCAGCGCTCAGAGATGAACCGTATATTCACCCGCGGCAGCTCCATCCGCTCCGGGAGCGGTAAGATGGAACAGCGCCGAGCCGGTCCCGACCCGCTCACGGATGCCGGTTACTACCTCCCCACTTGTTTCCAGGACGTATTGGGCGAGGTGGAAGGGAATACCGTCATGATGGTCGCCGACCCGGACAACTGGCTTCTCACCGTGACCTTCCTGCGCGAGGATTCCCGACTGGTCAGGATATCCCTTTCATTGCCTGACAGCCCCGGTGCCATACATCGCGTCTCCGATTCCATGGCCTCCATGGGGATCAATCTTCTCTCCGTCTTCACCAAGGTCCAGATATACCATCAGAGGATGATCCTCGATGCGGTGGCGGACATAGGGCGCTGCGACGACCCTGATGGTCTCGAGGAGAGGATATTGGAGGCCTTGGGCCGATTGGACGGCGACTACGAACTGATGGAATATTCCGCCGTGGAGTTATGACCGGACACCATTTAAATACCCTCAACGGTCTTGCAAATTGGGCCTGGTTAAGGCCTACATGAAGGTGATTTGCTGAAAGGTTCCGATGATAGGCTAGATCTGCAAGGTGCGTTGGATTTTGTGAGCGGTGGCGGAGAAGGCCTGTCTGAGGATGTTTTGAGAAGCCTCGGTATAGAAGACGGCGAGACGGGTTTGTCAGAGGAGCTCCAAGGGAGAGGACTTTTACTGTGTCAACGTCTCAATGGAAGCATCGTTGAAAGGATGGACGATAACCTGCTGTTGGGCGAACACGCCCGGGCAGGGGAGCTTGGCGGTCTGTTCGATATCGGAGCGGAGGCGATCAGGAACATATCCTCGGAGATCGCCCTCTCAGTGCTAAACGATGCCGTATCAGATTCTAAAGGCCGTCTCGCTGTTTTGAAGGAGTCACTGGAAGCCGTCTCCGACGGCGGCCCTTACAACCCGATCATAGATGCGTTCATAGACGGTCGTGTCCGTGGCATCTCCGTAACCCTCGGTTCTTCCGATGCCGTGGGCTCGGATGCTGAAGCCTTAGTGGACGCCGGATACATCCCGCTTTCCGACCAGTTGTCCCGTGGAGAGGCGGAGGTTTTGGGCCTGGAAGGTGGACTGTGGCGTTTAGACGGCATCGGGGAAACGATGCGTTTCTTACTGGAGCTGTCCCAGGCCGCGGGTGGGCCTGATAAGGTCAAGGTGTCGATCGTGACCGATGAAACTGCGATCGCAGTGGCGATGGCATCGATGGGTTTCACCGTGGTGCACAGGACAAATGGACTCGGACCACTGCAGGATGGTTTCCTGAGGGGTTGCTCGAAGGACATCCTCGGGGGCAGAATCGTCCAGGATCCCTCCGAACTCCTTATCGATGCGGTTTCGGAACCCACGCTACAGGAACTCATAGACGATGCCCTTCTCGGAGCCCGGATCGTTTCGGAGATAGCATTGATGAGACTCGACGCGGTGAGTTCTCAGAACGACGTGCTCCATTATCCTGAGACGGGGTACGGATTGCCGGCATTCACCGCCTGGAAAGGCGAAAAGGATTTCAAGGTCTCATACGGCGCCGACCTTCTACGCTCCATGCTCAAGGATGTGGCTGGGAGCGGGGGGTTGGAGGAGGCGTTGCAGGCGGGGGAGGTCGCGATGTACGCCTGTGAGCTCATCGAGGCCCTCAAATACCTGCGCCGACCTGAATCGGCATCCCAGGAGGGTCAGGGTTTCATACCTGACCGCGTCCTTAGGGAACTGGGTTTATCGTTCGTGGACGACACCATCCCGGGTTGCGCACTGATGATGGGCAGACCCCCGAACAACGAGTACATAAGGACCATGGTCCGGGAGTGCCAGAACAAGGGATTGTTGGTCATCGTCGCCGATGAGGCGGGGAGGATGTTGAAGGACTCCGGGGTCAGGACCGGTTGGGACCGGATGCTCTACCCTGTCGGCGATTGCACATCCATAGTCCATGCCATCAATTTCGCATTGCGTGCGGCGCTGTCGTTCGGGAATGTGGCTCCGGGCGACAGAGAGCGTTTGGGCGCCTATTTAGAGAAGAGGCCGAAGGTCGTGGTTCTGCACATGGGTCCACTGGATCCGATACGTTCGGCATTGGCCTTCGCAGCCATCATGCACAAGGCGGTCATCGTCAGCGATCTCCCCGTCCCCGAGGTCCCGGACCTTCTGGAGAGAAGGGACGAACCGGTCTCGATGATACAGAAGGCCATGGAGATGAGGGGCATAATGGTGCAATCTTCTGGCGTCGATGTACCTGTGGCCTACGGCCCTGCCTTCGAGGGCGAACTGATCCGCAGACCCGATTCCCGGATTGAGATGGGCGGCGGCCGTTCCGTCTCCTTCGAGCTTCTCGTGACCCGAGAAGAGGACCGGGTCCGGGACGGCGCAGTCACGTTGATCGGCGAGGACCTTGATGGACTCACTGCTGGAGGGACCTCCCCTTTCGCATTGCTCATAGAGGTTTACGGGAAGAAGATGGAACTTGATTTCGAGGCCGTCCTCGAACGCAGGGTGCATCAGTTCCTGAATTACGCTGAGGGCCTGTGGCACGCGGGACAGAGGGACCTCAACTGGATCAGGTTCAGCAATGAGGCCTACGATGCGGGACTCAGACTGACCCATATCGGCGATATCCTCGTGGACCGTCTCAAGAATGAGTTCGGAGGGATAATCAGCAGGGTCCAGGTCACCATCGTGACCGATGGGCACGAGGTCGAAAGGATCCTCGAGGAGGCCCGCACGGTTTACAGCGAGAGGGACGACCGCATGGCCGGATTGAAGGATTCTTCAGTCGATGTCTTTTACACCTGCACACTATGCCAGTCCTTCGCACCCGACCATGTGTGCATCATATCCCCTGAGCGCCTGGGACTGTGTGGTGCGATAAACTGGCTGGATGCCAAGGCCAGCAACCGCATATCATCACACGGGCCCAACCAGCCCATCGATAAGGGGGTGCCCATAGATGAGGAGAAGGGGGAGTGGGAGGGTCTCAACGATATCGTATCAGGCCTGAGCAACTCCAAGGTGGAACGGGTCTGCATGTACAGCCTGATGGATGCCCCCATGACCTCCTGCGGATGTTTCGAGGCCATAGTGGCCATGTCATCGGACATGCAGGCCGTGGTCATAGTGGACCGTGAGTTCACCGGCATGACCCCGGTGGGCATGAAGTTCTCAACCCTGGCGGGCTCCATCGGAGGAGGGCGTCAGACCCCGGGTTTCATGGGCATAGGAAGAAAATATATAACGAGTGATAAGTTCTTGGCCGCCGAAGGAGGTCTGGCGCGGGTCGCTTGGATGCCCAAGGGACTCAAAGAAAGGTTGGGGGACGAAATACGCGCCCTGGGCCTGCGCATAGGGGAGCCTGACCTCTTGGATAAGATAGCTGATGAGACCGTCTGTGAGGATGCAGCCGGTCTGTTCGAGTATATGCAGAGGGTGGGACATCCCGCGTTGGGGATGCCGCCGCTGCTTTGAAGGTGATTCATATGGCGAAGGTGCCGATGCCTAAGGAGAAGTGGAGTGGGGCCGTGGGTAGAATGGCCCTCGGAGATGGTAGTGTCAATGTGGGAGGGGTAAAAGGTATGCCCTTCCTTTCCTTCGAGGACCCTCAGGAGCACCGCCCTCTTCTGGCCGGCGAGGTCGTCGATGATATCAGTGACTTCCCGTCGTTGGTGCTAGAAGAGTTCGGCACCTCCGCAGAGGATCCTGTCACTTGGGCTTCGGAGTGGAAATCCAGAGGGGCGGACCTCATCTGCCTGCGTCTTCTGAGCACCGACCCTGAACGAGCGGACAGCAGCCCCGATGAGGCTGCGGCCATCGCTAAGAACGTCGCCGATGCCACCGGTCTTCCATTGATAGTATACGGCAGTGGCATCGCTGACAAGGACGCCGCGGTCATGGAGGCGGTGGGAAAGGCCCTCGAGGGACACCGCTCCATCCTGGCATATGTCGAGGAGGACTCCTACAAGAGGATGGCGTCCACCGCCGTGGCCCATAAGCATGCCGTCCTGGCGTTTTCCAATCTCGACATCAACCTCGCCAAACAGATGAACATACTCCTTAGTGACTTCGGGGTCGATCGCGGGGACATCGTCATGGACCCGCTCATGGCGCCGTTGGGCATGGGCCTTGAGTACTCCTACTCGGTCAATGAGAGGATAATGCTCGCTGCGCTGTCTGGGGATCGTATGCTACAGGTGCCTATGGTCTGTGATGCCAGCCAAGCATGGCAGGTCAGAGACTGCTCCGAGGAGGATGATAGCCTGGGAGATGCGGGCGAGAGGGCGGCATGGTGGGAATTCGCCACCGCACTTGCCGCTCTTCTTTCGGGTGCAGACATCCTTATCGTCCGAGGAGCCAAGGCCATGGCCCTCGTTCAAGATGCGGTGGCTGACATGGGAGGTCGCTCCTGATGCCCACCGCCATCGAATTCTTCAAATTCCTGCCCAAGACGAACTGTGGGGAGTGCGGGCACCCCACCTGTCTGGCCTTCGCAATGCAGCTGGCCAACCAGAAGGTCAGCATCGATGCCTGTCCTTATGTGGACTCCGGTGCCAAGGAGAAACTGGAAGAGTCCAGTGCCCCGCCGGTGAAAGGATTCAGCGTCGGTCTCGGCGATAACTCCTTGCGGATGGGGGATGAGACCGTGCTCTACCGGCATGAGCGTAAGTTCGTGAACCCCACCGCCTTCGCGGTCACCGTGACCGACGCCATGTCCTCGGACGAAATGGCCGAAACGGTGTCACGTCATTCCTCGATGACCTTCGAACGGGTCGGTATGGAGTTCAGGCTGGACATGTTCGCCCTCCGTGATGAGACCGGCGATGCCGAATCCTACACGGATGCTGCCAAGAATCTGGTCGGGCTCACCGATTGGCCGATCGTACTGATCTCTGGAAGACCGGATGTCCTTCGCCCTGCCGCCGAGCTACTCAAGGACCGCAGGCCTTTGTTATACTCTGCTGATGACTCCAATATCAAGGAGATGGCAGCCATCGCAAGTGGTCTGGGCCTTCCCCTCGCACTCAGGGATGACACCTTTGACGGCATGGCCGCACTGGTGGAAGAGGCTAGGAAGGCCGGTGTTGAGGACCTCATCCTCGACCTGGGCTCCGGAAGCATGAAACAAGTATTGGAGAACAACACCGTCGCCCGGAAAGTATCCCTGCGCCGGACCTTCAAGGGCCTGGGCTACCCTCTGATGAACTGTGTCGGTGGCGGAGAGGGTGCGGTCAAGAAGGCCATGGTCGCGGTCATGAAGTACGGCAGTCTGGTGGTGTTCGATTCCATTGAGCCGCAGCAGGCACTGCCTCTGATGACCCTCAGACAGAACATCTATACCGACCCCCAGGTGCCCATACAGGTCAAGGAGGACCTGTATCCGATATCCGACCCCGATGCGGCATCGCCGGTCCTGTTCACCACCAACTTCTCCCTGACCTATTTCACGGTGAGGGCCGACATAGAGAAATCACGTCAACCGGTCTGGTTGCAGGTGGTGGACACCGAAGGGTTGTCGGTGCTCACGGCTTACGCCGCCGGTAAGTTCGGCCCCGAGCATGTCACTGCGGCACTGGAGGCCAGCGGGGCTTTGGATCGCTCGGAGGGCCCCATAGTCACGCCGGGGATGGTGGCGAAACTGAGCGGTAAGCTGGAAGAGGCGCTGGGACGCAAAGTGATGGTCGGACCGATGGAGTCGAGTTCACTCCCCAAATTCCTCAAGGGACTGAAAGAATGATCCGGTCGCAGAGACGGGCTATGGCCTTATAGGCTCCGGTGTCCTCCATACTGAGCAGGGGCTTCCCCTCCATGTTCAAGGATCGTATATCGGGCTCGTAAGGAACGAAGGCGTAGTCCGTCAATCCCATGGAGGCCAACCTCTCCCGGAGTGCGGGTCTTGTTTCCTCTGTCACCGAATTGACCACCAGCAGCTTTCTAGCGACCTCTATCTCCAACTCATCCGCAAGGCCCCAGATGCGTGATGCCGCACGTAGTCCGGCCACGCTGGGGTCGGATACGACGATGAGCACATCCACCTTGGCCACCGTCCCCCGGGATATGTGCTCCATCCCCGCCTCGTTATCGACCAGTACGTGACGGTATGATTTACTCATCAGGGTGAGGACGTCACGCAGAACGGAATTGGCGAAACAATAGCAACCTGGCCCCTGAGGGCGTCCCATCCCTATGAGGTCCACGCCTGGACCCTCGATCAACGCCTCACGTGCCTTCACGGCCATGACGTCGTGCTTGGCCACTCCCTCCGGGACCTCCCGCAGGCAAGCGAGTGCGGAGGAGAGGTCGGATGTGGCTCTGAGTCCCATCTTCTCGCCGAGATTGCTGTTGGGGTCGGCATCTATGGCCAGTACGGGAGGTTCGACTGAAGCCAGGTGGAATGCCATCAGGCTGCAGAGTGTCGTCTTCCCCACACCCCCCTTACCGGCCAGGGCTATTACGGTCATGACAGTGAATGCCTCTCCTTCATGGCCTTCGAGAGACCGCTGAGGAGCTCCAACACCCGGGGCACGACCTCGGCCTCCACGCCGCCCATGCCACATTGCGGCGTGAGTAGGCAGCGGCGGTGCAGAAGGTCCCGGTCCAAACCCTTGTCGGCAAGGGCGGAAAGATGGATGTCCATCAGTCCCATGAGGTTGTCCACGGTCTCTATCGCCACCCCCTCCTCGGTGTTGGGTACTATCCCCCATGCCAATGTTCCGCCTCGTTCCAAGAAGGCGGCCGTCTCCTCTGGGTACAGTGCTATGGTGTGGCCGTAGGCATAGGCGTCGAGAGACATGACATCGACATCGGTTGACATGACCAGTGGCCAATCGGTGTTGCCGCAACAATGGATGGCGGTGTGTGCCTCCACTCCTTCCATGGCCTCGTTCATCCACGCCACCGCATCCTCGGAGGATATGCTTGCAAAGGGAGTGCCCAGCATCGTAAGGGTGGGTTCATCGAAGAAAAGGAGAGGGTTGGAGTTCCTGCTACCCAGCTCCCGGGCCTGCCATTTGGCCATCATGTTGACGTTCTTACGCACTATCTCGCCGTAGGCCTCATCGTATATGACCGCCCGACCGTCCTGGTCGAATATCTGCAGCCCCTCGCTTATCGGCCCGGTGACCTGTCCCTTGATGCCTGTGAATCCTTTCAGGTCTCGATCCAAGAGCTCGTACAATCCGCCGAAGAACTCCTCGGGATGGCGGTAGTAGTCGATGTCCTCGGACAGAAGGGCGGTGTAGAACTCCAGAGGGTCGTAATCATTGAGATCGACGGTGATGGACTTCTCCTCCCCGTCTATCCTGATGCCGGGCAGGGTCACCCCGGTCTGCGCGTACATGTTCTCAGCATAACCCCGCGACGGCAGCTGTGGCCAGGCAGGTACGTCTATGCCGCTGGAGAGTATCAGGTCTATGGCCTCGGCTGCATCCTTGTGCGGCAACGACCCGATCAATGTGGCTGAGCAGTTCCAATCCATCGGCGAGCTATTTCGCTGCCTCCTATTAAAGACTTCGAGACTCCAGGGAAGGGAACAGCGATAAGTTCGTGTGCGGCAGGAAGAGTGCGGACGAGTACTCGTCGAAGAAGGATGGGTCGTTACTCAGGTCTAGATAGGTCATGCGGGGGACCAGTTGCTCCATCTCATCCCGCGTGTCCTTGCACAACAGGGCTGATTTGGCTCCGGCGAGGGCGGCATTGCCTATGAACTCGAACCGTTCTTTGGGCAGGTCGGGCAGAAGCCCTATGGATATGGCGTTCTCCAGATCTATATGACGGCCGAATCCGCCCGCTATGAGAATCCTGTCCAGGTCCTTGAATCCCATTCCCAGGTTCTTCAACAGGGTACTGCTCGCAGCGAATATCGCCGCCTTGGTGCGCATGATGCTCTGCACCTCGCTCTCGGAGATGCTCATGCCTTTGCCGCAGGGTATACTCAAGCGGCGTACATCACCATCGTCCGTCAACCCGTCACCGTTGGCGAACCTACCGTTCTTGTCGAGCCTTCCGTCCAGAAACAGTTGGGCCACCAGGTCGATGAGGCCGGAGCCACAGAATCCAATGGGTTCGGCCTCTCCCACGGTGCTGAAATGGAACTCCCCGTCCTCGATCCTGACCGTCTCCACCGCCCCGGGGCAGGCCCGGGTCCCGCATTCCACCTCTCCCCCCTCGAATGCTGGACCCGCGGATGAGGAACAGGCTATCAGGAACTCGTCATTGCCCAGCACTACCTCCCCGTTGGTCCCGACATCTATCAACAGTGTCAATCGTGGATCGTTATGCATGCCGGAATGCAGCACATCGGCGGTCACGTCGCCACCCACGTAGGAGGACAGACAGGGCATGACCAGGACCTCGGCCTTGGGATTTATGTCCAGGCCTGAATCGGCGCCGCTGAGGCGATTTTGGTACATCAGAGGGACGAAGGGAGGGTTGCGTAGCGGTGATGGGTCTATGCCCAGGAACAAATGCCCCATGACGGTGTTGGCCGCCACGATGGCCGCCATGGCCATCTTGCCGTTATAGGCTTCATTCATATTGGCTATCATGCCGTTGATGGTTTTCAATACGAGGCCGCGCAATCTCTCGGTACCTCCCTCGGAAGCGAACTCCATCCTGCTCAGAACGTCCTCTCCGTAAAGGACCTGGTTGTTGTAATCGCTGTAAGTGCTGACTTCTGAGCCGTCGCTGAGGTCCATGAGCGTGGCGGCGACCGTGGTCGTCCCGATGTCGATGGCCAGGCCGAAGCCTTTTTCCGCCAGTGGGCTGAATCCGCAATCACGTAGGGGAGTGTGGTCCACCGTGGCGCTTATACCCTGCTCTATTGGCGAACTGACCATCACGGTGCAGTCTCCCTCGATGGATGATACGCAAGCCAGCCGCACACCCGCCTCCCATTCGGAGTCCTTGAGCTGCTCCTTGCCGTCCGGCCCCGTCACGCCGATGACTGACACCTTGCACTTTCCGCAACGGCCCTGACCGGCACAGGGCAGCACTATATCGACGCCGGCGATCGTGGCGGCTTTCATTATCGAGTCCCCGTCCTCGACATCGACCGTTACGTCCTGAGGAAGGAAAGTGACCTTGCGCTGCATGCCTGGTTATCTTCACGGGAATTATTAATGATGTGCTAGCGAAAAACGATATATCATCTAGGATATGGGTGGCTATGAAGGTCGCGGGTTTCATTAAGACCTCTCTCCTCGATTGGGACGGGTTCATCGTGTCGACGGTCTATCTACCGGGATGCAACTTCCGTTGCCCTTTCTGTCACAACCCGCAGTTGGTTGTGGGTGTCGTCGATGATGAGGAGCAGATTGATTGGTCGCAGGTCGAAGGGTACCTACGCGAGAACCGTGACTTCCTGGATGGAGTGGTGGTTTCGGGGGGCGAGCCGACCCTGCATCACGATCTGCACTCCATGCTGAAATCTATCAAGGCCCTGGGCCTGAAAGTCAAATTGGACAGCAACGGAACAAGGCCAGAAGTGCTCGATGACCTCATAGGTGCCGGTCTGGTTGATTTCGTGGCCATGGACATAAAGGCCCCGTTGGATCGGCGATACGACCAACTGTGCGGCGTCGAGGGACAGGCGGAGAAGGTGAAGACCTCCGTCAAGCTCGTGATCGATTCCGGAGTGGACCATGAATTCCGCACCACGGTGGTCCCCATCATGGTCAAAGAAGACGATATCGAGGACATAGCCCGCTCCTTGAGGGGGGCTAGACGCTACACTTTGCAACAGTTCCGTCCCAAGGTGACACTCGATCCCAACCTCGGAGCTTTGGAACCGTACCCCGTCAGCGTTCTGCGCAGGATGTCCGAAACAGCGAGGGAACACGTCGCCAACGTCAGGGTCCGCGGTGTTTAGGAGAGGAACTCCGACAGGCGTGCCTTTGTGGCCGGAGCTATGCAGTTGTTGCTGCTGTTCACATAGACCACATCCGTCTTGACCTCCGCCAGGAACCTCTCCACTTGTTCCTGGACATCGGAGAACACCCCGGCGCTGATGCCGGTCTCGCAGCCTTGGACCAACTCCAAGGCCTCATCCATGTCACGGGCCGTCTGCACCGATAGGAAAGGCAGTGAATGGTCGATGGTGTTGAACTCATGGTCATCGTCCAGGCCCACCAGTATGGCGGGGCTGACGTATTCTCCGTCACTCAGGAAACCATCGATGATCGCCTTGCCCCCATAGACCACGTTGGCGGCCAGTTCCTTGACCAATCCCAGGAACTCATCGGTCCTGTGAGGGGATGCCAGTGGCCCCGTGCCCATCGTGCTGTCCGCGGGATCCCCCACTGTGAACGCCTCGGCCTCTCTCAACAATGCCTTCAGGAATGGTTCGAAACTCGTCTCCAGCACGATTACCTTGGAACAGGAGTCCATCCTTTGACCGCTGTAGGAGAAGGCTGACTCGACCACCATTGCGGCCGCCGCCTCCAGATCCTTGCAGGAAAGGACGACCGCGGGATTCATGCCCTTGATCTCCGCCACGAAACCCAGATCATCGTCCACGTGGGTGAACATCGCCTCATCCACCAGCTCTCCGGAGCCGCAGACCGCGATACCGGCGAGGTCGGGATGGTCCATGAGGTTGCGGCGCATATCGCCGACCGGATCGGTGGCCAGGCTTATCGCTTCGGCCAGTGGGCCTTTTGCTATGACGCCGTAAGCCATGTAAAGAGGCATTGGGCATTCGGCAGGGGGCACGACCAGTGCCACATTCCCCGCTAATATTGCGGCCATCGCATAGGACAGAGGGCCTGCCAAAGGAGAGTTGTAGCTGGAAAGAACCGCCCAGACGCCCATCGGCCTGCCTTGGGGGCCGGCCTCCGCCTCTTCAAGCAGATCGTCCAGGACGTCAAGGAGACGGTCCACCTCGAACAAAGCCTCCCTCTCGGTCATGCCGGCACTTATCGCGACCGTGGCGGCAAGGCGGTAACGGTTCTGTTCCAGAGTTTCGGCGGCCTCGGACACCGCGTCCATCCTTTCTTCCAGGGCTTTCGAGGACCAGTCCTGGAAGGCCTGCTGGAGTTTGGGCATGACCGCAGAGGGCAGGTCGGGTTCGCTCTGCTGGAACCTACCGAACTGTATGCTGTGGTCTATGGGACTGATGGCCACATAATCCTTGGCCGATGCGAACTTGATCCCCGCTATCCAGTTGGGATAGTCCATCTTATCGATGTTTAGTATTGAATTGAAAGCATTATCGAATTTGTTCTTGCGATCCAAGGGGCTGTCATTCTGGTTCATATCCATCACGCTCCCCTCTAATCGGGATTACCGCTAAATTGTTTTTGCCGCTATGGGATTCATTGACCGTCATTAATTAATACAGGATTCCCTTTTTTCCCCCAAAGGGCTCGTGGTCTAGGGGTTATGACGTTGCCTTCACACGGCAGAGACCGCCGGTTCAAATCCGGCCGAGCCCACCATACTATCATTCGGTTCTAGAAAAAAAGAAAATTGTTGGTAAGTGGTTTGTCTTCCGATCACTCCTCGAGTTCCGGGCCATGGGCCAGGGACATGAAGTTCTCCACATCCCCGACATCCTCGGTCAGCAGGCTCACCACGGTACCGGCTATCAGTGCCGCGGGAAGACTGTACAGCGCTGGATTGACCAGGACGGGTATGCCCATCAGATCATCCATGCCGTAGAGCCTGGCAATGACGAAGATACTCGACAGGAATATACCGGTCAGTATCGTCGCCAGAGCACCCTGGCTGGTGTACTTCGCCCACCAGACCGACAGGAACAGGACGGGGAAGAACACACTGGCGGCTATGCCGAAGGCCAGGGTGACGAGGTAGCTCACATTCTGATCGGCTAGGCCTATAGCGAAGATGACCGCTATGACACCCGCGGCGACAATGGACAGCTTGGCGACCATGACCTGGCGCTTATCGTCAGCATCCGGATTGATGACCTCCTTGTAGAAGTCGTGCGTGACCGATGTGCCGATGGTGATCAGCAGACCCGCGACAGTGGACAGGATAGCGCAGAAAGCACCGCCTATCGCAACACCGAGCATGATGTCACCTCCCACCATCTGCCCCAGTAATGGAACGGCCATGTTCTGGGCGATGGACGCCTCACCGGCGAGGAAGTAACCCATCAGGTCAGGGTACAGCAGGTACATAGCAGCCAGTCCGACGAAGGTTGCCATCATGTAGAAGGTACCGACGAGGAACAGGACACCGAGGGTGCTGGTCCTGGCATCCTTCGGCTTCTCGACCGTGAAGTACCTTATGAGGACATGAGGCAGACCGGCAGTACCGAAGACCAGGCCCACAGCCAGAGCCATGGTGTTCATCCATCCGGTGGCGAAGACACCGGGCGTGAGGCCGTCCGGCTGACCTGTGAGCTTCTCGGACACATGCGCCACCGCCTCACCGGCAGTGAGATCGCTCCAGATAGGATACGGCTCTGCCAATAGGATGGAGGCGAGCTGCGGTGGGACGGCCATTCCCGCGTTCTCCAGTATGGCGCTGAAACTTCCGCCGTAGAACTGCGTGACGGTCAGGATCAGGATCAATGCCATCGCCATCCAGAGGATGACACCTTGGATTATCTGGTTGTAGGTGGTGGCCCTCATACCGCCTATTGCGACATACGATATGACTATCACACCGATGACCAGGACGGAGGAGACATAAGGCCATCCCAGCAACAGCTGTAGAAGCGCACCGGCGCCTATGAACTGCGGTATGATGTAGAAGGTCGATATCAGTATGACACTGAACATGGCGCTGAAGCGTATGGAACGGTTACCCGTGAACCGGGTGGTCAACGCCTCGGGGGCGGTGAACTTACCGATCTTCCGTAACGGCACGGCCAACAGGACCAGCAGGACGATGTAGCCACCGAAGTAACCTATTCCATCCCAGGCCCGGTCGATTCCCACCACGGCTATCGCTCCTGCGACGCCGAGGAAACTTGCGGCCGAGAGGTAATCGCCTGTCAAGGCCAATGAGTTCTGGACCCATGATATCTTCCTTCCCGCGACGTAGAACTCGGTAGTGGTCCTTGACCAGCGCCTGGAATAAATGGCCACGATCAGGGAGATCGCGACCAGGAACAGGACTATGCTTAATGCAACGTAGTTAGTCAAATTTCACACCTCAGTCGTACGCGCTCGCTATCCGGTGGAACCCTAACCCGGTCAACATACCGAGGGGGAACAGCGCCATTATCCACAGTATGGCTATGGTGAAACTACCGAAGACCACGGTCATCGCTATTTCCGGATAGAATGTGTTCAGTATTCCCAAGCCGAAGTATGGTATCAGGAATGTCAGCAATGCCAGGAATGAGACTGCCAGCCTCCTGCCCAGATTGAGTTCCGACACCGGTATCCTACCGACCTTCGCCTCACGGGTGAAATCCATGGAGGGCCGTATCAGGCCCTTTGCTATCGCCAGTAGATCGCCCAGTTCATCCTTGTCCCATCCCTTGGTCATGGTGACCGGGAAAGGGGAGTGGCGCATGACGCCCTCGGCGACGCTGCCGAGGGTCAACCTCTCCCATCCGCCACGACCGGAGTTACCCAGCACTATCATATCGGGCTGGATCTCCTCGGCCGCCTTGAGGATGGAACCGACGATCGGCCCGGCACCCATCGGCAACTCCCTGACCTCCACATCGTTCAAAAGGCCGTATTCACGGGCCACCTCGGGACCGTCGGCCATCTGACCAGTGTAGCGGGAATCCTCAACCTGCTCGCCCATCTGTTCCAGGATCGTCAATGGCGTCCTCTCCGGAACCGTGGTCACGTAGACCACGGCATCCATGAGGATTGCCAAATCGATCGCCTTCTTAGTGGCGGCGATTGCGGGCATCGACCCGTCGGAAGCCAGGAGGATTCTCCTTTCTCGCAACGGATTATCCGCATCTCGTTCGTTTGTCATGTATCAGCTCCGTTCCGTAGTCACCCAACGGACCCCGCGGGTTCTCACCAATAGGGCGGTAGGGTGCTCAAAAGGTATCTACAAAAAAGGAGTTATTTAAACTTGATGCGGAAATAATCATTGTTTTTACGAAATAATTATTATATTGATGTTTTGCAACTATACATGTCCCACTAAGGCGAATATTAACCTGAAATAATACGAAATACGTAGAAGTATGTCATTTTCAATCAAGCAGAAGATCCCGGGCGCTGCGAGAGGTTTGGATATGGAGTCCAGGCCATGTTTGCATTATGTTTTAATACCTCATCACGATTAAAGCGGACTGAAGGGCCCGTGGTCTAGGGGTTATGATGACGCCCTTACAAGGCGTAGATCGCCGGTTCAAATCCGGCCGGGCCCACCATCCTTCTAATCAATCGTTATGTTTTCTATCAAATTACAAACCATTATCAACAGAACATGGAAATTTTTACCTGATATTCATGGGATATGCAGAACACTCAAAGACTCTAGTGGATGCCTTGGGCCTCGAAAACGAGCCCGTGGGCATCAGTTTGGTGAAAGCGGGTGCCGATACCACCTCCTGGTGTCAGGAGGTGGAGGCGCCAGTGAGACACTGTCAATCCATAATGCGGGCGCGCAAAGGAGAGGCTATGGTGGTTCCGGCCGACAAACAGATGTGTGGCATCGGTGCGGCGGCTTTGGGGATGGTCCCTTTGGCGGACAATGTGAAGTCAGGGGAGTTCCATAGCAACATGGGACTTTACGGGGCTCCGGCCGCAGCGGCGAATACGATTGATGTTTCGCCCTCTTTGGAAGCCGGCAGCGTCGCCGCGACCGTGGTCGCTCCGCTGAGCATGTTCCAGGGCTTACCTGATGTGATCGTGGTCACTGGAACGCCGGAACAGATCTATTGGTTGCTTCCCGTCGCTGACACTTACTCCGAGGGCGGAAGATCGAGTCTGGACATGGCGTCAGTCCAAGCGGCCTGTGCTGATTCGACCGCCAAACCCTATCTGACCGGTTCGCCGAACATCTCTCTAGGATGCTTCGGCTGTCGCAAGTCCACCGATATGGCACCGGAGGAGATGTTGTTGGGAATACCGTCCTCGAGCTTCCCGGCCGTCATGGATGCTATGGCCGACCTCGCCGAGGGGCCGATACCGAAATCCCGCGTCAAAGTATGAAGCGCCTGAAACGGTGAGAGTATGGAAGACAAGAAGAATCAGAAGGAACAGTGGGAAGGTACCTACGCCAAAGCGGAGGACTTCTTTGGTAACGAGCCTAGTGAGTTGGCCCTTTCAGCGACCGAGTTGCTCAAGAAGGAGGGTTGCAAAAAGGTCTTGGAGATAGGTTGCGGGCAGGGAAGGGATGCCATATTCCTCGCCAGCGAGGGTTTCGAGGTCTGGGCCATCGACTATTCCCAACAGGCCATAATGCAATTGGCGGAGAAGGCCGAGGACGAGGGTGCGACCATGACCCTGGGCGTCCATGATGTCAGAAGACCGTTGCCATTTCCGGACGCCAGCTTCGATGCTGTTTACTCCCACATGCTCTTCACTATGGAACTCAGCGAGGAGGACGTCTCCTTCGGCCTCAAAGAGTGTCTCCGTATCCTAAGGCCAGGTGGTTTGAACATATACTCCGTCCGTAATGACAACGACCCCCATTACGGGAAGTTCCTTTCCGTCGGCGAGGATATGTGGCAGAACCCCATGGGCTTCGTGGTCCATTTCTTCACCGAGGAGAAGATAAGGAGGTTGGCGGAAGGGTATCTGATAGAGCGTATAGTGGAATTTGAAGACACCTCGCCACCCTTCGTCAAGAAACTGTACGAGGTCGTACTCCGTAAACCGATGACAGACTAGGGACCATGCATCTGACCAATGGGCAGGAGCGATGCCTCGAAGGCGAGATGGGGGAGCCTTTGGCTTGGGCTTTGGCGAGGCTTGTGCGACTAGGTGATGAGTTCGATTCGCCGGGACTGCTCCCTGTTGCATCGGTACACATACCGGACTGGGATGTGGCATCGAGGAGGGACCGTATACTCTCCCTGGGCAGCGAAGGTCTGGCCACCAGATGCAGCCTGAACCCCGGTCGCCCCTTGACGGATGGAAGCCCTTTACCGACCGGACTGTTGGATGTCCGGACCTGCACCCCCTATCTCTGTGGGCAGACCGTGTCCCGTGACAGTGTAGTCGCCTGGGGCGGCAGGGCGGCCTGCGCCTTCGTGAACTCCGCCTTGGGGGCGAGGAGCGAGATGGAGAGCTATGAGGATGCGCTGGCATCTGCCGTCAGCGGCCTCACTCCGGAAAGGGGCCTTCATCGGGATGAGGGTAGACGGGCAACGGTTGCAGTGCTGATCGATACCCCCGAAGTCGATCTGGCGGCATTGGGAGCGGGGATATCAGCGTCGTTGTCGGGGGAGGTCCCTCAAATCTGCGGTCTGAGGGTCGGTCTCGGGGGCTTCAAGAAACTAGCGTTCGCCATAAATTGCCAAGGGGACATGCCTCTGTTCCATGTCGCCCCGGAACGAAGGGCGCCGGACGGTGTGGAGGCTATATATTCCTCCCAGATAGCCACAGGGTCCGATGGCCGTTTGGACGCCGACCTCCTCATACTCGGTTGCCCCCACCTATCTGAACAGGAAGTGAATGGATGGGCCCGTGCTCTGGCTGACCGTCCGGTCGGCATAATGACCTGGTTCTTCATCTCCGCTTTGTGCTCGGACAAGAGCCCCAAGACGGGGGAGGTCCTCGGATGCAGAGGGAGGGTCAACGTCGATCGATGCCCCCTGTCATTCAAGGACGAGATGAGAGGGAGGAAGGTGGCCTGCACCAGCCCCGGGCTGGTGGCTTGCCTTGCTGTCGCGGGTGTCGATGCCTTCCTTGTCACCGACGATGAGGCCCTGGATATGATGCTGGGTAAGGTTTGAGTAAGAATTTTAAAGCCTCTTCATGGACAGGACCTCGCCGGCACGGGACAGGGTGACATGGGTCACTGGGACTTTCCGGGATGCCTGAACCCGCGCATCCTGGACGAGTTTGACCAACCCCCGACAGCAGGGGACCTCCATCGTTACGACGGTTATCCCCGTGACGCCGCCATCATCCACTATGGCGGCTATCTTCTCGGCGTATAGCGGCACGTCCCTGTCAAGTTTGGGACAGGCGGTCACCAATGCGGCGGCCTTACCGTACAATTCCTTTATTCCTTCACGCACGAAGCCGGAACAGTTCGCCGCCAGCAGAAGCTCCTTCCCTTTGAGGAAGGGAGCCCGTACCGGTACAAGCTGCAACTGGATAGGCCATTGCACGTCTTCGGAGGAGGCGGATGGAGGGTGGATGGTGAGACATGAGCAGTCCTGGGATTCCTCTGTGTCCCATGCCTTGGGAGCGGGTATGCCCTTCTCCTCAAGATATGACAGAGCCTCCTGCAGCCATTGCTTGGCGCCATGGTCCTTCAGATGACGGAGATGGAGCCTCACCATCTCATCCCCTTGGGGGATGATGTTGTCCATCACCCTCCTCTCATCATAGGGCTCGCTCTCGCGGGCATCCACCGATATGGCCCCTTCGGGGCACTCCCCGACACAGGCCCCCAGGCCGTCACAGTAGTTGTCCGCTACCAGTCGGGCCTTGCCGTCCACCAGTTGGATCGCCCCCTCGGGGCATGCCTGTACACAATCCCCGCAGCCGGTGCAGAGATCGGGGTCGATGTTGATTATGTCCCTTCTCATACCATCATCTCACGGTAGGAGGATCCTCATGTCCTCATCGACATCACTGTTCTTACGGATGTTGAACTCCTTGATCAGGACGTCCAACACTGCAGGGGAGACGAAGGCGGGTAACCTCGGGCCCAGCGTGATGTCCTTGACACCGAGGCTCAGAAGCGCCAACAGCACCAAGACCGCCTTCTGCTCATACCATGCTATGTTGTAGGATATGGGAAGTTCGTTGACGCCGACGCCCAAGGCCTCGGCCAAAGCTATAGCGGTCGCGACCAGGGAGTAGGAGTCGTTGCACTGCCCAGCGTCCACGACGCGCGGAATGCCTTCTATGTCCCCCAAAGGCAACTTGTTGTAACGGTACTTCGCACATCCCGCTGTGAGGATGATGACATCCTCGGGTAGAGCCTTGGCGAAGTCAGTGTAATACTGTCTCTCCTTGTTCCTGCCGTCGCAACCGGCCATGACCATGAAGCGGCGGATCTTACCTTGGGAGACCATCTCCAGCAACTTCTCGGCGCTGGCTGCTAGAACGTTGCGGGCTAGGCCGATGGTCAACTCACCATCTTCCAGCTTCTGGGGCGACTGAGAGGTCAGAGCCATCTCGATCAACGGGGTGAAGTCCTTGTAACCGCCCTCATCGGCCTCGATCCTCTTAAGTCCGGGGAAGCCGACGGTGCCGGTCATGAATATGCGCTCCGAATAACTGTCCTTGGGAGGGACGAGGCAGTTGGTGGTCAGCAAGACCGGACCGTTGAAACTGTCGAACTCCTCCTTCTGACGCCACCATGACCCTCCGTAATTTCCGACGAGGTTGTCATATTCCTTGAACGCCGGATAGGCGTTACAGGGGAGCATCTCGCCGTGGGTGTACACGTCGACGCCCTTGCCCTTGGTCTGCTCCAGAAGCATCTCCAGATCCTTCAGGTCATGACCGGTGACCAGTATCCCCGGTCTGTCGCGGACGCCTATGTCCACGGCGGTGACCTCGGGATGCCCGTAGGTGCTGGTATTGGCCTCATCGAGAAGGGCCATGGTCTTGACCCCCATCGATCCGCATTTCATGTTCAGTTCCACCATCTCTGCGACCGAGAGGTCCTGCAGGGTAGAGGCCAGGGCCTCACGTATGAAGGTGGTGATCTCCTCATCCTCGAAACCGAGCACATTGGCGTGGCTGTAGTATGCGGCTATACCCTTCAATCCGTAGACCATCAGCTCGCGCAGCGACCTGACGTCCTCGTTCTCAGTGGACATGACCCCGACTTCCTGAGCCCTGGCCTTCAGTTCGCCGTCGTCGCTCGGTCTCCATGAGGCCGCTTCCGGCCCCTCTCCTTCTAAGGGAATCGAATCCCTGAGGTCCAAGGCCTCCCATATCCGGGCGGTGAAATGATCAGGGTCGAAGTTGACGTTGGTTATGGTCGAGAAAAGTGATTCGACTATGAAGTCGTCCACGATTTTGGTGGAGCCGGTTTCCAGGGTGCGGTTGGAAATGCCCTTCAGGACGTGTATCAGCACGTCCTGGAGCTCGGCCACCTCGACGGTCTTGCCACAGACTCCGCCCTTGGTGCAACCTTTCCCTCCTCCGGTCTCCTCACATTGGTAACAGTACATGTCTTTGCCTCCTCGTGTAATGGTATCTTATTGATACAAGATATACAATGTATACCAGACTATAAGTACCCCGGAGTTTCTCAAAGGTAACCGTGAAGCAAGGATGTACTGTCAACATGACCTTGGAGTACCTAGGGAGGAAGTGGGCCATGCTCATACTCCTGGAGCTCTACAAAGGAGGCGGCAGGAGAAGGTTCGGAGAACTGAGGAACAGCCTGGAAGGAATCACATCCAAGGTTCTGACCACGAGGTTGAAGGAACTTGAGGAACAGGGCCTCGTCGTACGACATGTGGACGCGGGATCGGTCCCTGTCAAGGTCGAGTACATTCTGACCGCCCCGGGGGAGGAGGTCATAGACATAATCAAGGACCTCAAGGCCTGGGCACTGAGATGGATGATCGACAACCTGGACTGCAAGGACCAGGACTGTTCGTCCTGTAAGCTCTGATCAATGCAGGAGAGCGATGTTACCGCCCTTGACCACGTTGTCGTAGTTCTTGTACCCGAGAATGGACTCGATACGGTTGGTGTGCGCGCCTTTCACCTTACGCAGCTCATCGTGGTCGTAGTCCGTTATCCCTTTGGCGAAGACTCTGCCGTCACAGCGGATGTCCACCACGTCACCACGCTTGAAGACTCCCTCCACATCCCTCACTCCGCTGGGCAGCAGTCCGAGATGTCTTTCCGTCAGGGCTTCACAAGCGCCCTTGTCCACATCGATGGTCCCGTTGGAATGCGCTAGCAGTATCCAGCGGGTCCTGATCCTTCTCACCTCGCCATCGGCCACGAAGAGGGTACCTAGCTCCTCCCCTTGGAGCACCCTGATGATGACGTCATCGATGGAGTGGTTGGCTATGACCATGTGACAACCGGCCATGTTGCATATGCGGGCCGCTTGTATCTTGGTCCTCATGCCGCCGACGCCTTTGGTCGTCGTTGGTCTACCAGCAAAAGACTCGATGTGCTCATCTATGGCATGCACCTCGGATATCAGGGAGGCGTCAGCATGCAGTTTGGGGTTGCGGTCGTACAGGCCGTCGACGTCGGAGAGTATTATCAGAAGGTCGCTGTCGAGTTTGCTCGATACCATGGCGGACAATGTGTCATTATCACCGAAGACCGCCTCTATCTCCTTGATGCATACGGCGTCATTCTCATTGATGATGGGGACGACGCCATGCTCCAACAGGGTGTTGAGGGTGTTCCGGACATTGAGATAACGTACACGTTCGGAGTAGAAATCGTAGGTCAGTAGCACCTGGGCAACCTTGAGGCCGACCTTGTCGAAGCTCTCCGTCCACTTCTGCATAAGTATGCTCTGGCCCACGGAGGCGGCCGCCTGCCGTATGGGGACCTCGTTGGGCTTGGGCCTGACCTTCATGGCATCCAGGCCTATGCCTATGGCCCCGGATGTGACGACGATGGCCTCCATGCCCCGAGACCTTATCCACTTGACCTGTCGAGCGACGGAGTCCATGAACTCGCTGTCGACCTGGAAGTCGTCCTTGGTTATGGATGACGTCCCCACCTTGATGACTACGCTGCCTATCTCTCCCAAGGTCCCGGTCCGCATCTATCTCACTTGATCTCCAGGTGTTTGGACAGGTTCCTATGGGAGAAACTTTTCGCTCCCTTACCGGCATAGTCCTTCACGGCATGACCCTGGCCCAACAGGACGTATTTGTATATCATCAGCCCCTCCATCCCCACCGGACCACGGGCGTGGATCTTATTGGTGCTTATACCCACCTCGGCGCCCTTGCCGTAACGGAATCCGTCGGCGAAACGTGTGGATGCGTTCAGCATGACACTCGATGAATCGACCATACCCACGAAGGTCAGGGCGGAGTCGGCGTCCTCAGTCACTATGCAGTCCGTGTGACCGGAACCGTGGGTGTTTATGTGGGCTATCGCATCCGGCAGCGAATCGACCGTTTTAACCGATAGTATGAGTTCGTTGTACTCGGTGTCCCAATCTTCCTCATCGGCATCCTGGACTGAAACACCTGCCTCGGAGAGTGTTTCCTTGGAGGCATGGTCGCAACGTAGTTCGACACCTTTCTCGGAAAGCTCAGTGGCTATGGATGAAAGAAGGTCAGCGGATAATCCCTTGTGCACCAGGAGGGTCTCCATCGCATTGCACACCGCCGCGTACTGGACCTTGGAGTCCACCGCCACCTCCTTGGCCTTCACAGGGTCGGCATCGATGTCCAGGTAGACGTGGCATATCCCCGCCGCATGTCCGAGAACGGGTATCCTCGTGTTATCCTGTATATAGCGGACGAACTCGTTCGAACCGCGGGGTATTATCAGGTCTATGTAAGCGTCCATGTCCAACATGCCGGTCACATCGTCCCGGGTCTCCATCAACTGGAAGGCCTCGGAAGGCAACCCCTCGGAGGCGATGGCATCGGTCAGAACATCGAACAGCACCCGGTTTGATTCACGGGCCTCGCTACCGCCCTTGAAGATGGTGGCGTTACCACTCTTCAGACACAGAGCCATTATCTGCGGCACAACGTCGGGCCGGGACTCGAATATCACCCCTATGAGACCGATGGGTGTGCTGACCTGGAACAGCTCCAGGCCATCATCGAGCTCCAAGGCCTGCATGGTCCTCCCCACGGGATCGGGCAGGCGCATGACATCGTTGATTCCGGCTATCATCTCATCCAGTTTGGCATCGTCGACCTTCAGTCTCTTCAAGAGCGCAGAGGTCAATCTGCCTTCGGCCACCATCTGCTCGGCGGCCTGCATGTCCTTGGCATTTGCGGCCTTTATGATCTCCCTCTCGGAATCGAGCGCCGCGGCCATGGCTCCCAGGGCCTTGTCCTTGCGGGAGGTGCTCTCGGACATCAGCCTTATGTAGGCCTCCTTGGCACTCCTTACCCTATCCCCTATATCGTTGGACATAACTCACACCTGCAACTGGATTCAGTAGCGGGTTAATTACCTTTATCATTATCCCAGCGTTTACTTGTCACATGGTGTTCTTCAGGGAGGGGGACGGGAGTGAGCTACAGGCCATCGCCGGACTATGGGAGGACCTGCGGTCCATGCTGGCGGATGTCGCCACCACCTTCCAGCACCATTACGTGGATGTGACTTTCGATAATAGGATGGAAGTCGTACGGAAAAGAGCGGCAGGCGGGAGCATCTGGATCGTTCTGGCGGAGGATGACGGCGAGGCGGTGGGTTACTGTCTGAGCACCATAGGCGAGGACCGGGTTGGGTGGTTGGACTCCTTCTATGTCCATCCCGAGAGACGTCGGGAGGGCATCGGAGGGGAGCTGCTCACCAGGTCGATAGGATGGCTTAGGGCGCAGGATGCTAGGGCGATCAGGTTAACGGTCACCCCCGGCAACGAATCGGTGATGTCCTTCTACCGTTCACAGGGATTCGAATTGAGGAAATACCTTCTGGAGCTCGATGGAAAATTCGAGTGAAAACTTTATTAATACAGTTTCCTCATTTTCAAGACATGGACAGCTGCAGGATGGAGATCGTTTTCCTGGACCCCGCCACCTACACCGCGATCTCCGACCATGTGATGAGACAGGAAATACTCGTGGAATTGTTCCGTTCCGCATATCACCAGCCGGTCACTAAACAGACGATCGCTGACTCCTTAGGTATCAAATACCCACAGCTGGTCTATCAACTCAACAACCATCTACGCGGCTTCTGGGATGTGAAAGAGGAGGAAAAGGTCCGGGGCACACGGATGGAGTATATCGGACCCGTCAATCGCAACGCCGTTTATCTAGCCATCGGAGCGGGAGGGAATATCTTCGTGGTCGACCCCCTGGCGGGCCTGTTCGGCGCCGTTGCGGATGTGGGATTGAGATGCGATTCCTGCCAGGATCATGAGGCTGACAACTGCGTCCGATCGTTAGAGAGGGGAGGTCTCGAGATGAGAATGGACGACCGCGAGGCCCAGACCTTGGAGCGCAACTCACGCCGTCCCCCGTTCCGACCCCTCGACCTGGCATCAATACTCGCCATGAGACACATGGCCGCCGGAGAGGTTTGTGAGATCACCATCCCCTGTGAGACCTGCCACTTCCTCCGCCGCCGCAACATATTAACCCTGGACGTCACGGGAAAGCAATAATACCGAGGTCAGCAATCCCCCCGACATGAGCGCCGACGGAGAGCCTACTAGATTTCTCATCCTGGGTGGTTTCCTGGGAGCAGGCAAGACAACATTGGCAGTCAATCTCGCCAAAGCCATGAGGGAGAGGCACGACAAATCCGTGGCCATCATAACCAATGACCAGGGCGACGTGCTCGTCGATACCGAATACACCAAGGATTCCGGTTTCGACGTCCAAGAGGTCCTGGGAGGTTGTTTCTGCGCCAATTTCGATGAATTCGTGCACAATGCACGTTCATTGGTGTCCATGGGCAGACCCGACATCATCATCGCGGAGCCCATAGGCACCTCCACCAACATACTGGCCTCGGTGGTCGCCCCGTTGAAGAGCCTCTATCCCGACGAGTTCAACGTGGCACCGCTCTGCGTGGTTGTCGATTGTCTCAGGGCGCTCTCCCACCTCGACGGAGGGGAGAAGGAGGGATTGATACCCTCCCATCAGCTCCGTGAGGCCGAGGTCGTCATCCTCTCCAAGGCCGACAAGGTCACCGACGGTCAGATGACGGCGATAATGGATGAGCTCGACCGGACCGTCCCCGATGCAGAGGTCATCGCCACCTCATCCGTCGACCTGCGCAACTTCGATGATATCCTGTCCTTGCTACTCTCCGAGCGTCACAGCGAGAAGATGCCCGTGGGCGATGAGAACAGGAACTTCGCTTTTGAGAAGGCCAAACTGGGCTGGTACTCCAGCACATACAAGGTCAGCAGCGATGAGAGGGTGGACATGTACGGACTCATAAGTGAGACCATGAAGGCGGTGGCCAAGGAGTACGACCCTCGCTCCATCGCCCATGTCAAAGTGGTCCTGAGCTCGGACGAGGCCGCTGCCAAGATGTCCCTGGTACAGGAATCGATGCAGGTCGATGAGATCCATGGTTCACGTTACTTCAAGGGAACGGGCAGGATGGTGTTGAACGCCAGAGTCGAATCGCCCCCTAATCGGCTGGAGACTGTGATGCGGAAAATCGTCGCCGACATCACCGCCAAACACTCTCTGCAGACGGAACTGGAGACCGAGTCCTGCTTCTCCCCCCGCCCGGAGTCACCGTCCCATTACCTTTTCGAGTGAAACCTCTTTCACTAACCCTTTTGTTCATTGAAACAGTGTTTCTTTGCACAAATGTCAAGACGCCTTATCAACTGACCGTCTAAAGAGCCCTTATGCTTAATATATAATTCTGACATTCAACCTTAGAAAAAACGGGTGGCATATATGTATTGTATAGTAAACTCCAGATCGACCACCGGTACCAATACCAGGGTCAAGGACATAGCCCCCATCAACGGCATGTGTCCGCTTTGTCTAGAGAGATGCAACGTACTTTGCGAGGTGGGCAAATCAGCCTTCCGCGGCAGGGAGGTCCTATACCCCAGCCCAGAGCACTTCGGCAGGAGCACGGCGGGATCCAACAAGGACTACTTCCTGGACTGGTCACACTTCCAATTGATGGCCGAATTGATGGATACGAAAGGCATAGAGGCCGACCCCGACCTGGCCTTCTTCGAGAACGCTGATGTGTCCACGGTCGTCGGTTCCCGGTCGAAGAGACCGATAAAGATGAATGTTCCCCTCCACATCGCTGGTATGGGTTCCACAGCGGTCGCCAAGAGACACTGGGAAGGCATGGCCAAAGGAGCCGCCCTCAGCGGTGTGATCCATATAATCGGTGAGAACGTCTGTGGGATGGACTCCGATGCCGTTTATTCCAATGGCAACGTGCAGCACTCACCAGACCTCGAATTCCGCGTAAAGTCCTTCACCGACCTCTGGGACGGGGAACATGGTCATGTGGTCCTGCAGACCAACATAGAGGATGGCCGTGGAAACGTGGAGGAGTACGCCATGTCCAAACTGGAGGTGGATGCTTTGGAGAGGAAGTGGGGCCAAGGCGCCAAGGCGATCGGTGGCGAAGTGAGAGTCCACAGCCTTGAGAGAGCCCTTGAACTCAAGTCCCGCGGATACCTTGTCCTGCCGGACCCGGAGGACCCCAACGTCCGTCAGGCTTTCAACGACGGCCTGTTCCGCAGCTTCGAGAGGCACAGCCGTGTCGGGTTCCCCAACATGGAAGGATTCAACGAAGAGGTCGACCAGTTCCGTTCGATGGGGGCCAAGAACATGTTCCTGAAGACCGGAGCCTACCGACCTGAGGTCGTGGCCTTCACCATGGCCGCGGCATCGGAGGCAAAGATAGACCTTCTGACCTTCGACGGTGCCGGTGGAGGCACCGGCATGAGCCCTGTGCCCATGATGAACGAGATGGGCACCCCTACCATACACCTCATCGCCGAGGTCATGAAGTGCGCCGAGATCCTCAAGAAGAAGGGACGCCACATACCTGACCTTTCCTTTGCCGGAGGTTTCCTGAACGAGACCCAGATGTACAAAGCGATGGCATGGAGCGACCTCGGAGACGGACCGTTGGTCAAGTCCATAGCGATGGCCAGGAGTCCTCTGCTAGCAGTCATGAAGAGCGATTTCTTCATTGAGTTGGCAGAACAGGGCAAGCTCCCCACCAACTTCCAGGCCCTCTACGGCGACAACCCCAAGCAGTTCTTCATCGCCCAGGAGCATCTGCAGGCCAAGTTCCCGGAACAGATCGTCGGAGAGGATATCCCATGGGGCGCGGTCGGTCTGTACACCTACTTCAGCGAAAGGCTCGTCGAAGGGCTGAAGCAGCTGATGGCCGGTGCACGCAAGTTCCGTCTGGACTGCATAGAGCGGTCGGACATCAACGCCCTCACCGAGTATGCGGCCAAGGTCAGCGGTATCGAGACCATCGACCAGCGCGCCGCAAGGGTGATGGAAAGTCTGCTCTGAAGGGGTCCTTCCCCACCTTACCAATTTTTTCCTTATTCCTTATAATGGAGTTATAAATGGTTTCAGAGAAGTGGAAGATGTTTCCTCAGATCGTGGTACTATCATAGTGGCCACGGAAGGGCCGGCTGTCCAGGGGGATGACCTTGCTGTATTCGATTGAACGGTCGACATCCCCACCGAAGGCCTTCTCATACTGATCGATCAAGGAGTCGACCTTCTTGAGGTCCTTATCCGTCATTTCGGCCAGACACGCCGCTGGGCCGAGCTGGTGCTTCCCGACGGGACCGCGGACGTATATCCTACCGCCGTGCATGCCCGCTCCCACGTGGAGCCCCACCGGTGAACCTTCCACGCCCTGCCCGAGGATGAGGATCGTCCCTCCGGCCATGTACTCGCCGAGGTAATCGTTGACGAAGCCGCCAATCACCAGATTGGGACCCACGCCCTCGAACTCCTTGATGTGGATACCGACACGGTATCCGGAGTTGCCCTTGACCAGGAGGGTGCCTCCCCGAGCGGCGAGGCCGGTGATGTCACCGGAGTTGCCATGGACGATTATCCTGCCGTCATTCATGGTGTTGGCAGTGACATCCTGGGCATTGCCGAAGACCTCGATGGTGCCTCCGTTAAGAAAAGCACCGAGGTCGTTACCGGGCGTACCGTGTATCTCGATCCTCATGTTGGGATTGGATGTTGCGGAGGCTATGTACCTCTGACCCATGACGTTCATGAGGATCAGCCTCTCCTTGCCCTCACATATCGCCTCCCGTATCTGACGGTTCAGCTCGCGGTAGTCAAGGGGGTGTCCCAGGTCGTTCCGGTGTCCAGCGTCTATCATCATGTTCTCAACCTCCTTGTTCATCCCCACCCCTCCCCGGAGTGCTTCACATCCAATATCTCGGCTATGCGGGGGTTGGGTCCGATGTAACGCAGACGGTCACGGTTGCCGACCAGACTCTCCACTGAGTCTATGCCCATCGCCCCCAGGATCTCCTTGAGCTCCTCGTTCCAGGCGTGGAACATGTTGACGATGCGCTGGGTGGCGATCTCTATGTCCAAACGCGAGGTCAGCTCCGGCTTCTGCGTTGCTATCCCCCATGAACAGGCACCGCGGTGACACTGTTGGCACACCGTGCAGCCCATGGCGATCATCGCCGATGTGCACACGCCGACCACATCGGCCCCGAGGGCGATGCACTTGATCATGTCGGCGGCAGTCCTTATGCTCCCTGAGGCGCAGAGGGTGACCTTGTCACGGAGGCCTTCCTGCTCCAAACGCTGGTCCACAGCGGAGACCGCTATCTCTATTGGCATGCCGGCATGGTCCCTGATGACCCTCGGGGCTGAACCAGTACCTCCCCGTAGCCCATCGATGGTAAGGAAATCGGCACCGGCACGGACTATGCCTGATGCTATGGCACCGACATTATGGACCGCGGCGATCTTCACGCCCACCGGCACCTCGTACTCGGTCGACTCCTTCAGCACCGATATGAGCTGTTGTAGGTCCTCGATGCTGTAGATGTCGTGATGAGGGTAGGGGGAGAGGGCATCGGTGCCCAACGGTATCATACGGGTCTCGGATATCAGCTTCTGCACCTTCTCCCCGGGCAGGTGACCTCCATGTCCGGGCTTGGCGCCCTGGCCGATCTTGATGTCCACACAGCTTACCTCCTTGAGGTATTGACTGGTGACACCGAAACGCCCGCTGGCGACCTCGGCGCAAAGGTTCTTGGCCATCGGATAGAAATCGTTGTGCAATCCTCCCTCACCGGTTCCGGCCAATATGTTCAACTCGGTGGCCGCACGGAACAGGGCCGCCTGGGCGTTGTAGCTGATGGAACCCAGGGATATGTGACCGATCATGATGGGCATGTCCATCACCACTATGGGCGTCTCACTGGCATCAAGGTCTATCTTACCGTTATCGTCCACGACCACCTTCCCGGGACGGCGTCCCAGGTAGGTCTTGGTCTCCACAGGCTCGCGCAGAGGGTCTATGGAAGGATTGGTTACCTGTGCTGCGTCCAACAGTATGTCGTTGAATATGTCCATATATTCCGCGTTGGCGCCGCAGGATGAGAGCAGTACCCCGCCGGAGTTGGCTTGGGATATAAGACTTCGGCGGATCTCGGGGCTGAACACCGCGTGGGGTGCGAACTGCTTGGGCAGCTCGATGACGGTGATGGCGTCAGTGGGGCATTCGTAGACGCAACGTATGCAGGCCACGCAGCCCTTGCCCACCTTGACCTTGTCGTCCTTGAAATCCAATGCTCCGTAGCTACAGGCCTTTATGCACTTCTTACAGCGTATGCAGGCCTCACGGTCGATGGCGGGACGGTACTTCTCGGGAATTGTGACTATGGGCTTCATCAGATCGCCCCCAGGAAAGGTGCCTCTGTGCCCCGGCGTACTATGCCCTCCCCCACCTTGACGATGGCGGGGTTGCCGGCCCTGGTGGCCCACATCTCGGCATCCCCTTGGACCGACTTGATGGCGCACTCCTCACTGGCAGCGTATACCGAGTTGCCATCACCGGATACACCCATCACCAAGGGCCTCAGCTTCTTCCGGTCCGCCAAGGCCATCATGGTAACCACGGGATCGCTGCGTCCGACCAGGATGCTGAACGGACCGTTCAGGAACGCCTCCTTGTAGGTTATCCGCAACTGATTGGCCAGACGGCGCTCGTTGTCAGGGAGCCTCTCTATGTCCTTGTAATACCATGGCGCCATCGCGAAGGCCGCGGCGGTGGGGGGCAGGCGGTGCCTCCGCACCATCAGGTCCCAGAGGTAAGTGACGACCTCGGAGTCGGTGAGCAGTGTGCACTTGTATCCTGCCATCTCCACCAACTTACGGTTCACGCCATAGGAGGTGATCTCACCATTGTGGCATATGCTCCAGTCCAATATACTGATGGGGTGGGATCCCGCCCACCAACCCGGAGAGTTGGTGGGGAAACGGGAGTGGGACAACCACATGCTGCCCTTGTAGCGTGAGATGTCATAGAACTTTGCTATCTCGCGGGCATATCCAGAGCCCTTGAACACCGCCATGTCCTTACCGCTGGAGACGCAGTATGAACCGGGGACGGTCTCGTTTATCGACATCACCAGACGTACCATGTAGTCCTCTTCGTTGAGGCCGGTACGGATGTAGACCTCGGTGCCCTTCTTGGGCCTAACGAAATAGCGCCGGACCAATGGGAAGGGGGGCATCATGCTCCGCTGGGGGAAGGTGGGGACCTTCTCATCCTTTATCATATAGACCCAGTTGGACATGAGCTCCTCTGTCTGGGCCTGAGAATCCTCATTCTCGAAGAGGAACTGCATACAGTACTCCTCCGCGAAATCCGGGAAGAGTCCGTAGGCCACGAAACCGGAGCCTAGGCCGTTCTCCCTCTCCGACATGGTGGTTATCATCTTCTCTATCTTAGAGCCGGAAATCATTGAGCCATCTATGTTTATGCAGCCTGCTATCCCGCAACTGCCCATGCGTGGCTTATGACAATCAGGTATCTCAACGACGTAGCTCTGCTCGGCGAAGACGCTTGACGCCTCCGGGAAAGAAAGCGTGGCCGTTTGCATGTAGTCGCGATCCATATCGATCCATCCTTGATGATCGAATGCTTACGTGTTCACGTATCACTCGGTTCGAAATCTCTAATCTGATGTCAGTATTTCAATTTTGTGTTCAAACATCTAATCTTTTCTTGTATATTAGACAAATTAACATTATTATTAGGAAATATCGCACTTTATTAGATATTCATAGGAAGAATCCGTCCCTTGTCATAACAAAATGTCGAAAACGATTGAATATATCCTCATGTATAGTATTTCAGGGTGACTGAGGAAATGAGGCTGAGGGAACTGGAGATGTTGTTACAGAAGGTCCCGTCCTTCATAGAGCCCTCGGTCCAGCTCGAGCAGTACTCCACCCCGGCTCCAATCGCCGCTGATATGCTGTACAACGCCCTCGGCCATGGGGCCATAAACGGTAGGACCGTACTCGACCTCGGATGCGGCAGCGGGATATTGAGTATCGGCGCATGGTTGTTGGGAGCGGAGAGAGTCATCGGCATCGATGCTTCCGAGAAGGCGGTGGAACAGGCAAAGGAGGCCTGTGACCTGATGGATGCGGAGGTTGAACTGCACACCATGGATGTCGAGGATGTTGATTTCAAGGTCGACACCGTGATCATGAACCCTCCCTTCGGCTGTCAGAACCGCAACGCTGACCGTGCGTTCCTGGACAAGGCCATGGAATCGTCTGGGAGTGTGTACTCGCTGCATATGTCGAATACCCTGCCCTTCCTGAAAAGGCATGTGGCCAGTAATGGTCGTGAACTGTGGTTCCACAAAGCATATAAATACGATATCCCTCACTTGTTTTCATTCCATAGTCGGTCCAAGAGGTCCGTCGAAATAGTAATGATAGCTATCAGGTGATTTTTATGGCAGATACAAGGAAAGTGCTTCCCGGGGACGAGGTCGCAGTGGAAGAGGAGTACCTCGCCTCCGACGGCACGTACAACGAGGACGGTGTGATATACGCATCCCAATTCGGAGATTTGGAGTTGGACCTTAATGAGATGACCGCCAAGGTCAGGTCACCCAACCCCCCTAACGTACTTAGACCCGGAGATATAGTGTTCGCAGTCATAGCGGACACCAAGCCGACGATGGCCACTTGTGATGTGGTTGCCAAGGAAGGCGTGAAAAGAGGAGTGGGAGGGGAGACATACGGCACCATACACGTGTCCAAGATATCCCCTGGTTACACTGAGGACGTGAGTAAGGAGTTCCGCAAGAACGACATCATCCGCGGAAGGGTGACCCAGGCCAAGCCTTCCTTGCAGGTCGTGACGATGGACCCTCATCTGGGAGTCATAATAGCCCGTTGCGCCCGTTGCCGGGAGACCCTCGTCCGCAAGGAGAGGGGCCTGTACTGTCAGAGTTGTGACAGATACTACAGCCGCAAGATAGCCGACGATTACGGCCAAGTGGTCGTCTGAGGAAATGGAATAGTGTATGACTTCGAACGAGGAACTCACAAAGCAACTGAACGATCTCAAGGCTGAGATGGCCCAGATGAAGGAGATGGTCAGCATGCTTCTCACCATGGTCGTCGACATGGATGACGATGAGGAGGAGTTCGGCGGGTCAGGAATCGGCGGTCTTGACATCAGCAGATTCAACAACTGAGGCATCATGAGACTGTTGGCCCTCCTGTCCGGAGGCATAGATTCCCCGGTAGCGGCCCATCTCATTTCTAGCAGGGGTGCGGAGGTCCTCCTCCTGCACATGGACAACAGACCTTACTGCGACGATAGGAGTCTCGAAAAGGTCAACACGATCGCAACCCGGCTCCGTGATGTCAGCGGGCAGGGGATGCCGCTCTATGTGGCCCCCCACGGGGAGAATCAATCCGACATCTCCCGGTTATGCGACCGCAGTTACCAATGCGTACTCTGCAAAAGGATCATGTTGGCAACCGCAGAGAAGCTGGCAGAATCGCTTGGTGCCGAGGGCATAATCATGGGAGACTCCATGGGCCAGGTGGCATCACAGACCCTGCACAACATCAAAGCCTCATCCTATGGATGCAGGATGCCCATATTGAGGCCTTTGATAGGCATGGACAAACTGGAGATCGAGGCGATAGCCAAGGAGATAGGCACTTATGAGACATCGATAGGCCCGGAGCAGTCCTGTCTTGCCGTGCCATCGAAACCGGCGACCATGGCCGCTCCTGAGAAGATGATGGCCATGGAGGCCCGCCTGAGCATCGATGATCTGGTCCAGAGGACCTTTGACTCGGTGTGTATCAGTGACCTTTGACCGCGGGACAGGCGTTCAGGTATTCCGGTTCGTAGAGCATGTCCATGGATACGCGGCTGATGTACATCGCCTGGACACGTGAAACGTATAATGTCTGGTCACCGAGCTTCATGCTGATGTCCGAGTCCTTCGCCCCTTTCATTTCCAGCGGGACCAATGCCGGCCCGTAACAGGATGTGCAGACGCGGTAGTCCCTTCCCGAAGCCACGACGTAATCCTTTACGTCATCATCTACGGCGATTTTTCTAAGCATTGCCGTCGGATTTTGTTAATGGTATATAATAGATTCATAAAGACTAATAAACCAGGGTGCGATGGGATTGTATGACGGTCGTCCTTGACAGCTCAGCGCTTTTCGAGATGCAGGACCTTCCAGATGAGGACTGCGTCACCGTTCCCGGCGTCTGGGTCGAACTGGCACGTCACAAGGACCCGCGGATAGCTTATTGGGAGGGTATACTGAGGACATCGAGCCCAGGGACGGAGCCCATGGAGAAGGTCAGGAAGGCGGCGGAACGGAGCGGCGACTCCGGGAGGCTTTCGGACACTGATACCGAACTTCTCGCCCTGGCATTGGAACTCGACTCCGTGCTATTGAG
>PWJQ01000063.1 GCA_003560875.1 Methanomassiliicoccaceae archaeon | reverse complement strand
TTCTGGCAAACTGCCTTTTTTGGGATTATATCTGTTCTTTTTTTCAGCCCTTGAAAACTTTGAATAAGCTGATGTTTTGTAAATCCTGCGATATATCTTATCTGCATCAGATGGTGCAGGATAATCGCCATTCAAGGCTTTACGGTGTATATATTCGAGACATTGATGCAACATACGCCCATACCATTGGAATACACTTTGATTTGTTTTAAAATTATACTCGTGGAGTATTTTATACTGTAATGGGCATAGCAAGTAATATTGTAGCGCTGTATAGGATATGTGTTTGTGTTTGGTTTCAAAGTTTTTACTTCTAATGTTCGGTATTTTTATATCTGACTAATGAAGAGACTGGGCATGAATTTCGGGATTATCGGTTTTCGGTTGTTCATCAAATAGAGATTGTTGAGGCATACTGGTTATCCCTCTGTAAGATGAACTGATTTTCCCCTCTTTCATTATTTTTAACTGATTGTTCAAACCCGTTTCATCGATGAATCTGCTGTAGCCACCTCCGCGGCTATTCACAACTTCAGGTGCACCAATGAGTAGCAGGTCTTGCGCACGGGTCATTGCAACATAGAAAAGACGCCGCTCGTCCTGCAAGTGTTCACTTGTGTTGTCATCAAGTTGGCTCAGGCGTAAATCAGCTGGAACAGGGTAGCTAGACTTTCGGAATTTCCCAGGGAAACTGTTGTTCATGGCAGAACCAATGACCAAAACCGGGAATTCAAGGCCCTTTGCCTGGTGTACCGTCATGATTTGGATTGCATTATGATCTGGTATATCTGGTTTTAAGTTATCTATACTTTTTTTGGGCAATTGATATAGGTAGTTGTTGAAATCATAGAGGTCTGTGGATGCTGAATGAAACTCAAAAGAATCCATTAAGGATGAGAATTGACCCAGATTAAACATTGCTGATTCACAGAGCTGCTCCTCCGGCTTTTGGCAATTACGACTGAAGTACCCACTTATCCGGAGCAGTTCATAAAAGAAACCCATCAAGCTTTGAAGATTATTATTGCGGGACTTTTCCCGTAATTCTGCGACGCCCTTCAATACCTGTCGGTCTCGCGTCCTTTTAATCTTCAACTCATCAAGAATACGTTCATCTGACCATTGATCTGGCGATCCCTTCCATTTTTTGATTGCTTCAATTGTTTCCGAATTCAGCTCCAATATTTTTCCCTTAAGACAATCAATACTTCGGCATTGCCTAAAGCCGAAAAACTGAATTAACTCTTTCAGGTTATAAATATCTTCACGGGAAAAAAAGCTTCCATCACGACTGATGGTGTATTGAATTGCCTTTTGATCCAGAACTTCAACATATGGTTCAGAATGATACTTCACACTGCGGAATAAAATGGCGATATCAGAAGGTTTTTTGATTACCCTTTCATCCAGCCACTTTTGAAGTAAGGTAACGACCTTTTTCGCCTCATCATGGATGGTTCTGGTGTGTGATATCAGGGGTTTTATGGTCTCCTGCTCATTCTTCCGTCCCGTTATGATGTTTTTTTCACGACGGTTAGGAGCATTCTTACTGATCAAAGAGGAAGCAGCATTGATTAAAAACTGACCGGATCTGAAGTTTTTGTCCAGGAAGACTTTTTCGGCACCAGGAAAATCTTCCTCGAATTGAAGGAAACTCTTCACGGATGCGCCACGGAAACGGTAAATGCTCTGATCGTCATCTCCAACCACCGTAATCCCTGTTTTTTCACTTTTCAGATGTTTCAGGATTAGCACTTGCAAGCGATTGGTATCCTGGTACTCATCGATCAGCAGATAGTCGTAATTGCCGGAGATTTCTTTTTTAAAGTCCTCGTTTCTTACAAGAAGATCATAAAGAATCGACTGCAGATGGGCGAAGTCAATGACCTTTTCACTTAGTATTAGTTGTTGATACGAGATATATGACGATACAACCGTTTTATATTCATCAATGGACTCTGGCCTATCCATTTTGAGTTGCAGTAGATGTTTACCACCTTTGCTCAGTCTTTCGCTCAGCTTTTTCGGGTCCACTCGCTCCTCTGTGCAGAGGTTGAAAAAGCTGATAACATTTGAAATAAATTCTCCAGGACGTCCTTTTGGAAACTGTTTGAGACCAAGCTCTCTCAAATGGGTATAAACAAAGAGGAATTGTTCACGATCATCAATAACCCTGAAACCCGGCCCCCATTTATGATAATCGGAATACTCCTGGAGAAGATGCTGGCAAAAAGAGTGAATGGTTGACACATGTGCCTGGTAAGCTTTCTTGCCAATAAACTGTCCAAGACGGTCAACAAGCTCATCGGTAGCCTTGTTTGTAAAAGTGGTAACAAGTAGTCTCTCGGGATTAATATTTTTCTCTTTGATTAACCATGCCGCTCTGCGAATCAATGTATCGGTTTTGCCAGTACCCGGACCGGCAATTATTATCAAAGGGCAACCTACATGCGTAATTGCTTTTAGTTGATTCTCAGTTAAATATGTAGGGAGTATTTCTTTCAAAACAACTTTCATGGATGTTGAATAATTGCTTTGTGGAGTATCAATTTAAATAATTATTAATAGACAAGTAACATCTATCATAATCGGCCATATTCGGTAAAAATGGGTTGTATTTAAGGCCAGGCTTAGATATCATGAGCTGAAATCATTATTACCCCAAACAGGAAACCTGGTAATGGCTCTGGGCGAGAGATGGCTGACAGTTA
>PWJQ01000055.1 GCA_003560875.1 Methanomassiliicoccaceae archaeon | reverse complement strand
TTGACCGTCACCGTTCCAGCAGCTTCCGGTCAAATCCCGCTCGTGGCATTGATGAAGGCGCTGGGCATGGACAACGACTCCGACATTTACGACACGATAGTGTCCGAGCCGGAGATGGCCAACATTGTGTACGCGAACATAGAGGAAGGTTTCGATAAGAAAGCCTACCCCCCGAACGGAATACACACCACCGAGGACGCTATACTGTTCTTGGAGAGGAAGTTCGCCACCGGTCAGGCCAAGGAGTATCGTACCAAGAAGGTCGAATCCATCTTGGACCGTTCACTCTTGCCGCACTTGGGCGACACCAAGGAAGCCCGCTTGAAGAAGGCGATATTCCTAGGACGCATCGCCCGCTCCGTTCTCGAGCTGTCGTTGGGAATGAGGAACGAGGACGACAAGGACCACTACGCCAACAAGCGCTTGAAGCTCTCCGGCGATCTGATGGAGGATCTGTTCCGCGTCTCGTTCACCAACTTGATGAAGGACCTCAAGTATCAGATGGAGAGGAACTGGGCCCGTAAGAAGGATGACATCAAAATATCATCCGCAATACGCCCCGACCTCCTCACCCACCGCCTATTGCACGCGTTGGCCACAGGTAACTGGGTCGGCGGCCGTGCCGGTGTATCTCAGCTTCTAGACAGAACGTCCGCGATGTCGGCAATGTCTCACTTGAGACGTGTCACTTCGTCCCTGACAAGAAGCCAACCTCACTTCGAAGCGCGTGACCTGCACCCCACCCAGTGGGGAAGGCTCTGTCCGTCGGAGACTCCTGAGGGTCAGAACTGCGGTCTCGTGAAGAACGCAGCTCTCATCATCGACGTCTCCGAGGGATTCTCCGAGAACGATGTGAAGTGGTTGCTCAAAGACCTAGGCGTCGAGCAGGTCAAAGGCCAGCAAGGCGCTCGTGTCTATGTGAACGGCGATCTGATCGGTGTTCACAACGAACCAATCCGTCTCCTGAACGAGGTGCGCGACCGCCGCCGCTGCGGCATGGTCTCGCACGAGATCAACATCCGTTACGAGTCGGAGATGAATGAGATAATCATCAACTGCGACGAGGGTCGTCTACGAAGACCCCTGGTCGTCGTTCAGAACGGCAAGACCGTCCTCACCCGCAAGCACCTCGAGGGCATGCGCGACGGTGCCGTCCGCTGGAAAGACCTCTTCCGTGAGGGCATCATCGAGTGGGTCGACGCTGAGGAGGAGGAGGACACCCTCATCGCCGTTAGCGCATACGACGTGCCTGAGAGGTGCGGCGGCTGCAACCGCGCTTTGAGCGTCACTGACGTCGATTGGATGAACCCCGGCAAGGACGGCGACGTCGTCCTGAAGTGTGAGCACTGCGCCAAGGAGTTCACTGCTCCGACGAAGCTGCGTGCCGATCACACCCACATGGAGGTCGACCCGATGGTCATCCTTGGAGTGTGCGCAGGCCTCGTCCCATACCCGGAGTACAACTCCTCACCCCGTGTGACGATGGGATCAGGTATGGTCAAGCAGTAGCTCGGTGTTCCGGCAAGCAACTACCGCTTGCGTCCCGATACGCGTGGTCACCTCCTGCACTACCCGCAGAGGGCGATGGCGCAGACGCAGACCATGGATTTCGTCGGTTTCAACGACCGCCCCGGCGGTCAGAACTTCGTAGTCGCCGTTCTCTCGTACCACGGTTACAACATGGAAGATGCTCTTGTCATGAACAAGAGCTCCGTCGAGCGTGGTCTCGGTCGCTCATCGTTCCTGCGAACCTACCGTGCTGAGGAAAGGCGATACCCTGGAGGTCAGGAGGATCACTTCGAGATACCTTCGCCTGACGTGCGTGGCGCTCGTGCCGACCTGTCCTACGCCGCTCTAGGCGAGGACGGTCTCATTGCACCAGAGACCGATATCAGCGGCGGCAACGTCCTGATCGGTAAGACCTCACCGCCCCGTTTCCTGGAAGAGGAGACGGACTTCCTCACACCTCAGAAGAGGCGTGAGACTTCCGTCACCGTACGGCCCGGCGAGACCGGTTGGGTGGACTCCGTGATGGTCACCGAGTCTGAGAACGGCTCGCGCTTGGTGAAAGTGAAGGTGAGGGACGAGCGTATCCCCGAACTCGGCGACAAGTTCGCCTCCCGTCACGGTCAGAAGGGCGTCATCGGTCGTCTCGTTGAACAAACGGACATGCCCTTCACATCAGAAGGCATCGTTCCTGACCTCGTCATAAACCCGCACGCCATCCCATCGCGTATGACCGTCGCTCACGTTCTCGAGATGATAGGCGGCAAGGTCGGTGCGATGGAAGGACGTACGATAGACGGCACTGCGTTCTCCGGTGAGAACGAGAAGTCGATACGTGACGCGTTGGTGCAGAACGGCTACAAGCACACCGGTAAAGAGGTGATGTACGACGGCCGCTCCGGTAAGATGATCAAGACCGACATCTTCGTCGGTGTGATCTACTACCAGAAGCTGCACCACATGGTGTCCGGTAAGATGCACGTCCGTTCCCGCGGACCGGTGCAGATACTCACCCGTCAGCCGACAGAGGGACGTTCCCGTCAGGGTGGTCTCCGTTTCGGTGAGATGGAACGTGATTGTCTCATCGGTCACGGTGCAGCGATGGTGATCAAGGACCGTCTGCTCGATGAGAGTGACGGTACGTACCAATACGTCTGCGGTTCACCGACCTGCGGTCACATCGCCATAATGGACCGTCGCGGCGCGCTACGCTGCCCGG
>PWJQ01000059.1 GCA_003560875.1 Methanomassiliicoccaceae archaeon | reverse complement strand
CTGTCATCCAGCTCCGCCAGGTAAACGCCGCTGCGGGTGCGGACCTCGACCCTGCTCATGGATCAGCTCTTCCTTTCGAAGAGGGCGCGTATTTCCTCGCCCACCTTCTCGATCTCCTCGTCCCCCTCGGCCAATTCCATGGCCTTGAGGTTCTTGAGACCGTTGCGCCACTCGGTCCGCCAATCGTCCTTGAACTTGCCGGACTCGATGTTCTCCAGGATCTCCTTCATGCCCTTCTTGGACTCTTCGGTGATGACCTTGTCCCTCTGCGTGAGCCCGCCGAACTCGGCGGTGTTGGAAACGACCTGCCACATCCTCATCAGCCCGCCGTCCTGGATCAGGTCGACGATCAGTTTGAGCTCATGCAGGACCTCGAAGTAGGCGATCTCCGCCGGGTAGCCACCCTCGCGGAGGGTATCGAAACCCGCTTTTATCAGCGCGGTGACGCCGCCACAGAGGACGGCCTGCTCACCGAAGAGGTCGCTCTTACACTCGAACTCGAAAGTGGTCTCGAACACACCGGCACGGGTGGAGCCTATCCCCTTGGCAAGGGCCAAGGCGAGGCTGCGGGCGTTACCGGTCGCATCCTGGTGCACGGCTATGAGCGCCGGGACGCCGAAGCCCTCCAGGTATGCCACCCTCTCCATGTCGCCAGGCGACTTGGGGGCCATCATTATGACGTCGATGTCCGCGGGGGGTTTGATGAGGTCGTAGACGATGGAGAAGCCGTGGGCGAACTCCAGAGCGGCGCCCTTCTTCATGTTGGGGGCTATCTGCTCCACGTAGAGGTCGGGCTGCACCTCGTCAGGGGTGAGGACCATGACCACATCGGCGCCTTTGACCGCCTCCGGTATCTCGGCGACGACCAGGCCGTCCTCCTGGGCCTTATTCCAGGA
Organism: Methanomassiliicoccaceae archaeon; assembly: GCA_003560875.1. Classification (GTDB taxonomy): domain Archaea; phylum Thermoplasmatota; class Thermoplasmata; order Methanomassiliicoccales; family Methanomethylophilaceae; genus PWHV01. Next base: position 33,399 of record PWJQ01000059.1, on the reverse strand, counting down.
GGGTCCGTCCTTGCGGACGCCGATCACTATGTCCAATCCTGAATCGTGCAGGCAGAGGGCCTGCGCCCTTCCCTGGGCACCGTAACCGATGACCGCTATCTTCTTGCCGTCTAGGACGCCGAGGTCGACGTCTGAATCATGATAGATCTTGACCATTTGCTTCACCTGTGATGTTCTATGATTGGTTGGATTCTGTTCCGAACTCCATGTAAGTATATGGGAAAAAGGTTGTGCCGCTAGAAACGGCAGCGCCCCATGATCGGCGGTATGGCCGGGTTGGGGGGCAGCATGGGGAGTATGTCCTCCTCGGGGTCCACCTTGATGTCCACGATGAACGGCACATCGGAGTCCAGCCCCATCTGCAGTGCCTCGGCGACCTCCGAAGGACGGTCGACGTGCACGCCGTCAGCACCGAACGACTTGGCCAAGGCGACGAAGTCCGGCATGCAACGGTACAGTTGTGTGCCGGAGTAACGCTCGTTCCAGAACAGTTTCTGCCACTGCTTCACCATTCCCAGCCAACCGTTGTTCAGTAGGCAGACGGTCACTGGCAGGTCCTCGGCCACAGCGGTGGCCAGCTCCTGGATGACCATGAGCAGGCTACCGTCCCCAGCGACGTCCATGACCTTGTGGTCGGGCTTGGCGGCCTTGGCGCCGATGGCGGCAGGGAAGCCGAATCCCATTGTCCCAAAGCCGCCTGATGATATGAATTGCCGAGGCCTTTGTATCTTGAGATGATGGGAGGCCCACATCTGGTTCTGACCGACCTCGGTGGTGATTATCAGTTTGTCGTCCATCAGTTTGTTGATCTCGTGCATCACCTTCTGAGGGACGATGGGGATCTGGTCGATGTCCCTATCGCAGCAGCACTGTGCCTTGATGGATGCGACCTTCTGCGCCCACTGGTCATGCTTCTGCAGGCGGATGTGCTGCAGGATGGCGCGCAGGCCCACCTTGACGTCGGAACGGATCGAGGCCGCGGTCTGGGAGTGTTTGCCGAGCTCCACCGGGTCCACGTCGATGTGCACGACCTTCGCACCGGGCTGTATCTCGGTGTGCTTGCTGAAGGTACGGTCGCTGAAACGACTGCCCACGGCGATAAGGAGGTCCGTCTCCTTCAGGGCCTTGAGGGCACTGGTGCGTCCGTGCATACCGGGGCAACCCAATGCCAGCGGGTGTTCGTCCGGTATCGAACCGATACCCATGAGCGAGGTGACCACCGGAGCCCAAACGGTCTCCGCCAGAGTGACGAGCTCAGGTGCCGAGTTGGAGCCTATGACGCCCCCTCCGGCCAGTATGAGCGGCCTCTCCGCTTTCATTATAAGGTCCACGGCCAAGGGCACCTGGCGCAGGTCCTCCTGCACCGTGACGACGGGGAAGTCGGATTTCAGGAGCGCCTCGTCCATCTCGGAGTTTATGGTGTCCAAGGGCAGGTCGATGTGCACCGGCCCCGGTCTCCCGGTCTGGCATAACTGCCATCCGCTGGACACCGCCTCCGGCAGATGCTCTATGTCCAAGAGACGGTAGTTGTGCTTGGTGATGGGCATCATGAGGCTGAAACAGTCGACCTCCTGGAACGCACCCATCCCCAGAGCGCCGCTCATCACCTGGCCGGTCAGCACGATCATGGGCGAGGAGTCCGCATAAGCGGTCGCCACACCGGTTACCAGGTTGGTGGCGCCGGGACCTGAGGTCGCCAGGCATACGCCGGGCTTACCCAGGGCACGGGCGTACCCGTCCGCCATATGGGCGGCACATTGTTCGTGTCTGACGAGGATGTCCCTTATAGAGGAGTCCAATAACTCGTCGAATATGGGTATCACGCTTCCTCCAGGGTAGCCGAACATGGTGTCGACCCCCCTGTCCTCCAGAAGCTTCAGCAGCGCCCTCGATCCCTTCATGATCCAACCATCCTCACGGCAACCTACCGTGATAGCTGTCCAAAATAGGCTAATATTAATAAACGTTTATGCCTAGATTCAGAGGTCGGACATGGTAGTCGTAGTTTTCAATGAGGCTCTCGTAGCCCACGCCCATTGGGAGGGTCACCCCGAATCCCCCATGCGCCTGAAGTCGTTGAGGAGGATGCTGGAGAGAGAGGGCATCCTCGATCACCACATCACTGCCGTACCGGTCACGGAGGCTCAGCTGCTGTGCGTGCACAGTCAGGTGATGATAGACAAGGTCAAGGGCGGCAAAGGCATCCCTCTGGACGCCGACACGATGCTCCATGAGGAGACCTTTGAACTTGCCTGTCTGTCGGCGGGTATGGCCTTGGAGGCCGTACGTCATGCACTGAAAGGCGAGGTCAGCATCGCCCTAACCAGACCTCCGGGACACCACGCCGGTCCTGACTACTCCTGTGGATTCTGTTACTTCAACAACATCGCCCTGGCGGCGGAGTCCGCCGGTGTGAGGACGGCCATCGTGGACATCGATGCTCATCATGGCAACGGCACGCAGGACATATTCTACCGACGGGACGACATCCTGTACATCTCCCTGCATGAGGAGAACATATTCCCTGGCACGGGGATGCTCGAGGACATCGGCGAGGGTCCTGGCGAAGGGTACAACATAAACATACCCCTGCCACACGGCGCCGGCAACCCCTCTTTCAAGGAGGCGATGGACAGGATCATAGAGCCGGTGGTGAGACAGTACCGTCCCGAGCTGCTATTGGTCTCCTTGGGGATAGACGCCCATTACGCCGACCGTTACTCGACTCTCAACGTCAACACCGACATGTACCTGGACATGTGCAAGAAGCTCATTGAGATGGCCCCTCAGGGGCGTGTCGCGTTCATACTCGAGGGGGGCTACCATCTGCGCGCCACCGCTGAGGTGGTGCACGGTATAATCGCCCATGCCAAGGGCACCAAGTCGGTGGCGGAGTACGCTGAGGAGAGCGACGAGAATCCGCAGGCGGCAGGGTACGTGCAGAGGGCGGTGCAGCTACATTCCCGCCACCGGGACCTATAGGGAACCTTTTTTCAATCCGACAGGGATACAGTGGCAGTTCAAGCGCGGAGGAACGTTCAATGACCGTGAAGGTAGGCATCAACGGATACGGAACCATAGGCAAGAGGGCAGCATCCGCCATCAGCGCCCAGGATGACATGGAGATAATCGGCGTCACCAAGACCAGGCCCACATACGAGGCTGGCCTGGCACTGCAGAACGGTTACCGTCTTTTCACGGACCAGGACCGTATGGCATCCTTCAAGGATGCCGGCATGGATGTGTCCGGGAGCATAGAGGAGATGTTCTCGGAGGCGGACATAATCGTCGACTGCACCCCCGGAGGTGTGGGCGAGAAGTACCGCCCCCTGTATGAGAAGGCGGGCGTCAAGGCCATATTCCAGGGAGGGGAGGGCCACGGCGTGGCAGGCATATCGTTCAACTCCACCGCCAACTACGATGAGTCATGGGGTGCCCAGTTCTCCCGTGTGGTCTCATGCAACACCACTGGCCTGTTGCGCACCCTGGCGCCCTTGGACAAGGCTTTCGGCATCGAGGAGGCGTTCTCCGTCCTGATCCGTCGCGGCGCCGACCCCGGGGACAGCAAGAACGGCCCCATAAACGCCATCGAGCCCTCACTGAAGCTGCCCACCCATCACGGCCCCGATGTGCAGAGCGTCATGCCTTGGTTGAAGATACAGACCATGGCGGTGAAGGTGCCCACTACCCTGATGCACCTGCACGCCAACACCGTGGACCTCAAGGAGGAGGTCAGCACCGAGGACATCCTCGAGGTGTGGTCAAAGGCCCCGCGCATAAAGTTCGTGAAGGGCGGAGAGGGCATCAAGTCCACCGCCCAAGTGATGGAGATGGCCCGCGACCTCGGTCGCTCCCGCAGCGATCTCTTCGAGATTGCTCTGTGGGCTGACGGCGTTAAGACCGTCGGCAAGAAGCTGTTCTTCTACCAGGCGGTGCATCAGGAGAGCGATGTCGTCCCTGAGATAGTGGATTGCATACGTTCCATGTGCAAGGTCGAACGCGAAGGCCCAAAGTCCGTGGCCAAGACCAATGCCGCCATGGGCATACCGCGCTGAGAAACCGGCCTTAAAAGGCCATTACTCCTTTCTCTCCCCATCGGTTACATCATTTCCATTAAATATCGTTAAAACGAATGTTTTCCCATGGCGGCATAGGCCGCATGGAGGCAACAATATATGATAAGCGAAATGGAAGCCGTCAAGAAGTACGCCTACGAGACATTGGATTACCTTAAGAAAAAGGGGACGCCCATATCCTACGACGAACTGGATGAGAAGGTCTTCAAGGGAGACTACCAGTTGGCGGTTGACACCAAGATGTGGATGCTGGAGACGGGTCTGGTGGACAACGAGTCGCCGCCCAAGGACCCTGACGCGGACCCCACGTCCTGTATGAGGCACATGATCACCACCGACAGTGGCGTCAAATGGCACGGGGCCTACAGCTTCCCACACATCAACCCCGTCTACGATGAGGAAGAGACCGAATGGAATTATCTTTGCAAGATCCTCGAAGACGCCTGCATCCACGATGGTCTCGTCCACTGCGACGAGTGCGAAGTGGCCAAGAAGGCCTGAAACCCCTTCAACCAAACCCCCTTACCGTCCTTCAGGCAAAAGTGTATTTTAGTTAATGGTCATCACCTCACATCCTCACCGATGGAGATTCCCGTATGAAGGAGATCAACACTCTGGACGATTTCGACTTCCAGGACCGTACCGTTCTGCTCCGGGTGGACATCAACTGTCCCCTCGACCGTGAGACGCTGCACATAGTCAACGATGCGCGCATAAGGCGGATATCGCAGACCGTCAGCGAGTTGATATCCCGTCGGTGCAAGCTTGTGATCCTCGCCCATCAGAGCCGTCGGGGGAAGTGGGATTTCATACCCCTCGACCAGCATGCCAAGCGCCTGTCACGCCACATAGGTCGTGAGGTGGCCTTCGTGGACGATGTGATCGGCGAAAAGGCCTTGGCGGCCATCTCCGGTTTGCAGCCCGGGGGCGTCCTGATGCTGGACAATGTGCGCAACCTTGACTGCGAGACCGAGAAGAGGCCGATGGAGGAGCACGCCGAGTCCGTGCTCGTCAAGACGTTGGCTCCCATGGCGGATTACTTCGTCTGCGACGCCTTCGGCGCCGCCCACCGTTCACAATGCTCACTGGTCGGTTTCCAGGGCGTCCTCCCCTCGGCGGCGGGCCGCCTGATGGCCAAGGAGCTCTTCACTTTGAAGGGACTGTTCGACGAACCGAAAAGACCCTCGGTGTTCATCATCGGCGGTGCGAAGTTCGGTGACGCCATAAAGATGGTGGACAACGTTCTGCGCCGTGGCAAGGCCGACACCGTGCTGCTGACCGGATTGGCTGGAAACGCCTTCCTCAAGGCCCGCGGCGTCCACCTCGGTGATGAGAGCGAGGAGATATTGTCCGAGGAGCTGACCTCCGAGAATCTTGAGGCCGCCCGGCAGGCCATGCGCGACCACGGGCCGCGGATCATTCTCCCGGTGGACGTCGCCGTCGATGACGGCGGACGCAGAGAACTGGCGGTTGGTGACCTTCCCTGTGAGCAGCCGGTGATAGACATAGGCTCCCGCTCGGTGGAGAAATATGCGCGTGTGATCCACGGTGCCGGCACATCGTTCATGTCCGGACCCGCCGGGTGGTATGAGAAGGAAGGCTTCGAGTCAGGCACCCGCGGACTTATGTTGGCCATGATCGAGGGCGGCGGACGGTCGGTGGTCGGCGGCGGTCACACCGTGGGTGCGGCCGACGGTTTCGACCTCAGCGACCGTTTCTCCTACGTCAGCACCGCCGGCGGTGCCTTGGAGACCTTCCTGCTGGGAAAACCGTTGCCGGTGGTGGAGGCGCTCAAGCACGCCTACCAGCGCGATAAGAAATGATAAGAAAGTGGTTTTTTCCCGGTATCAGCCGGTCCTCATGCGCTCCAGGGCCTCCTCGATCCTTTCCTTGGAACGGGTGAGGGCTATGCGCACGAAACCTTCCCCGGCCTCGCCGAATCCCACGCCGGGGGTGACGACGATGCCGTGCTGCAGCATCTTCTCGGTGAACTTCATGGAGTCCATGCCGCAGTCGAACCACACGTAGAAGGTGGCCTTGGGCATGGGCACGTCGAAGCCCAGGTCGCGGAGGCCTTCTACCATGACCTTGCGCCTCTCGCCGTACACGGCGTTGTTGTCCTTCAGAACCTGGGGCAGACGGCGGCCGTCATACAGTTCCAGGGCATGGGTGGCGGCCTTCTGTATGAACTTGGGCGCACCGGAGTCGATCTGCGACTTGACCTTCTTGAGCCCGGCGATGAGACGCTCGTCGCCCACCGCGTATCCGACGCGGTAACCGGTCATGTTGAATGTCTTGGACAGCGAACCGAACTCGATGACGTCCCTACCGGCCTCCAGCGCCGATGGCGCCATGTAGTCGTCGAAGCACATCTCCGAGTAGGCGTTGTCGTAGCAGAAGATGGTGTCGTTGTCCTTGCACCACTCCATCAGGCCCTTGATGTAACTTACGTCACAGGTGGCACCGGTGGGGTTGTTGGGGTAGTTGGCGTACAGCATCTTGGCGTCCGTGGGGCACCTGTCGACGTTGAGCAGGAAACCCTCATCGGCCCGTAGCGGCACATTCACCGGTACGGCATCGGAAAGGAGCGCAGCACCGTTGGCGTACACTGGGTAGGCGGGGTCGGGTGATATCACCTTCTCACCGGGGTTGACGAAGGCCTTGCATATGTTGGCTATGGCCTCCTTCGATCCGATGGTGACACAGACCTCCTTGGCGGGGTCGACATCGACACCGAACCTTTTCTTGTAGAAGTCGGCGACCGCCTCCCTCATGTATCCCTCTCCGGCACTCGACGAGTAGGTGTGGTTCTCCTGATGGACCGCTGCCTCCTGCATCGATTCGATTATGGTCCGGGGGGTCGGAAGGTCCGGATCCCCGATGCCGAAGTCGATTATATCCACGCCCTCCGCGCGTTTATTGGCGGTCAGTTCCTCTAACTTAGCGAAGAGGTAGGGCGGTAGCTTCTGTAGTCTGTCTGCGAAAACGATTTCCATATTTTCATTCCTCCAGATATTCTCCTGTGAATACCAGTCTCGCCGGCCCGGACATCATCACGTGTCCCAGGTCGGCGGCCACTGTAATCTCCAAGTCCCCTCCGGGCAGGCTCACCTTGATGGGCCTGTCGTAGGGGACCGTTCCGTTCAACGCCGCCGCCACTGTGGCGGCGCACGCTCCCGTGCCGCAGGCCAAAGTCCATGCGGCACCGCGTTCGTAAACCTTGACATCCAGTCCGCCGTCCTTGACGGTCACGAACTCGACGTTGGTGCGACGGGGGTAGAAGGGATGGGACTCCAATTCGGGCCCAAGTTCCTCCATCTCCTCGTCGCTGAATTCTTCAAAAGTGACCAGATGGGGGTTACCCATGGACACGGCGGTGGCGACGATCTCCCGGCCGTTTACTTCGATCAAACCGTTGACGAACTCGCCGTCGTGGTCGACCGGTACCTTCCTGCCATCCAGTATCGGCGCCCCCATGTTGACGTCCAGCATCTCCGCCTTTCCGTCCACGACACTGACGCCGATCACCAAGACGCCTGCCAAGGTGTCTACGCTCATGCTCTCCTTAGGGACCCATCCACTATCATAGAGGTGCTTGGCCACGCAGCGGATGCCGTTACCGCACATCTCGGCCTCGCTACCGTCGGCGTTGAGCACCCTCATACGGGCGTCGGCACGGGGCGAATCCGATATGTACAGTATACCGTCGGCACCGATCCCGAAGGAACGATCGCAGGCCAGCCGCACGAAGTCCGGGTCCTTGGTCATCGAGTCGTCGCGGTCCTCGACCACGATGAAGTCGTTGCCGATCCCTTGGTACTTCCAGAACCTCATCACATCATCCTCGGGGGCATTACCTGATGGCGCCAGATGTCCTCTAGGTCCTCGGCCTCACGTATAAGGTCGGCCTCACCGTCGTTCACCAGCACCTCACGGCAGCGGGGACGGCTGTTGTATTGACTGCTCATGACGAAACCATAGGCTCCGGTGTCATAGACGGCGACGAGGTCCCCCTCCTCCGGTTCGGGGAGGACACGGTCGCGGGCAAGATAGTCGCCCGATTCACAGATGGGGCCGACCACATCGAAGCGCGACTCGCAGGCCTTGTTGAACTTGTTGGCGATGGCCACGTGATGGTAGGAGTCGTAGAACGATGGGCGCAGGAGGGTGTTGAAGCCGGCATCGACGCCGATGAAGTTCTTCTCCTCCGTCCTCTTGATGTCCACGCAACGGGTCAGGAGCACGGTGGTGTCACACACCACATAGCGACCCGGCTCCACCGCCAGGGTCTTGATGCCGCTCTCCTCCATTATCATCTCGGTGAGGTCGGCCGCCAACTCGTCGACGTCCATCACCGCTTCGTTAGGACGGTAGGGTACGCCGATACCGCCGCCCATGTCCAGGAATTCAAGATCCAGGTCGAGTTTTTCCTTGAGCTCATCGACCACTCCGAGGAGTATGCCGACGAGGTCCGTGAACGGCTCCACCGACTGACCTCCCGATCCGATGTGTGCGTGAAGTCCCCTCGGCTTGAAACCGAGGTCGACCGCCTCACGGAACGCATCCACGATCTCCTCGATGGGTATGCCGAACTTGGAGCCCTTCGCTCCCGTGATAACCTTCTGGTGATGTCCGGATCCCACGCCCGGGGTGACACGGAACGATATCGGTACGTCAGTGGAGATGGCCGCCAGACGTCTGAGACCGGAGAAGGAGTCGATGTTTATCGGTACCTTGGCGTCCACCAGTCCTTCGAACTCCTCGTTGCTGACGTTGACTCCGGTGTAGAGGATGCGGTCCGGCGAATAGCCCACCTTGAGACAGGTGAGAACCTCGCCCAAGGATACGGCGTCTATGCAGGCGCCCTCCTGTTCCAGGATCTTCAGTATCGCCATGTTGCTGTTCGCCTTGCAGGCGTAGTGTATACGGGTCTCCATATGGCGGTTGAACGCCTGATGGATACGTCGGAAATTCTCGCGCAGGGCCTGCTCGTCAGTGACGTAAACAGGGGTACCGAACTTGTCCGCTATCTCGCTGGCGGTCATCCCGCCGATGATCATCTGCCCGTCCTCGTAATTGAAATCTCTCATTTTGTTCACCCTATGAAACCTTCATGTAAGGCCCTGACGACCGGGGTCGCCTTGTCCATCGAAACCACGAAGTTCAGTGAGACCGTGGACGCCCCCTCCGATATGAGCTCGACATTGGCATTGGCCTCACGTACCTTGCCGAATATCTCCGCCGACGCGCCGCAGCGGTCTAGTAGGTTGTCCCCGACCGCACAGATCAGGCACATGTTGCTCTTGACATCTATCCTCTCGATGTCGTCACCCTCCAAAGTGTTGAGGTTGCGCAGAACCTCCTTCACATCGTTGTTGTGTATCAGGAAGGCCACGGTCGACAGTGATGTGGATATCGCATAGACGATGACATTGGCGTCGCCTATGCGGTCTATGATGCGCCCCACCATCTTGGGGCGGTAGGCGATCTCCGATGAATTGACGGTGATTATGGAAAGGTCGGTCTTCAGGGCCACACTGCGCAACAATTCATCCTGGGGGGCGCGAAGGTGGTGTATGATAGTACCCTTCCCCTGAGGGTTGAAGGAGTTCTTCACCCTGACCGGTATGTGCTTCCTCCTCGCCGGTTCGATCGTCCGGGGGTGTAGCACCTTGGCACCGAAATAGGCCAACTCCGCGGCCTCGCTGAAGTTCATCTCCTCGATGGTCTTGGCGTTGTCCACGATACGGGGGTCGGCGGTCATGAAACCGTCCACGTCCGTCCAGATCTCCAGGAAGTCGGCGTCGATGGCGTGGGCTATAACCGCGGCCGAATAGTCGGAACCTCCGCGTCCGAAGGTCATCGGCTTGCCCTCACCGTTACGTCCGTAGAAACCGGTTATCACTGGGACCTTGCCGTTATCAAGCAAAGGTCTCAAGGTGTACGACAGGTCACGACTGGTGAGGTCCAGGTCGGCGAATCCCGCCCCGGGGCAACCCACGGCATGGATGCCGGCCTCTTCGGAGCACAGGGGCACGGAGTCCAAACCCGCCTCCCGTAGCACGAACGCCATGGTCACGGCGGATAGCCTCTCGCCCTGTGATGATATGTTGTCGTTGAAATAGGGGTCTTTACGCACGTCGGGGTCCTCAAGCAATTCCTTCAGACTCAACAGCCTGAGGTCCAGGACCTCGAGGTACTCTTTGAGCAGGCCCGGGGACATGACCTCCTCGGCGGCCTCCTTGTGTTTGACCCTCATCGTGTCTATCACCTCGGCGGCACTGCTCTCGCCGCTCTCAAGGAAGCTGATAAGATAGTTGGTGACCCCCGACATGGCCGAGACGACCACCACAGTGTTACCCTCGCCGGAACGGATTATGTCCGCCGAGCGGCGGAAAGCCTCGGCTGAGCCGACGCTTGTGCCTCCGAACTTCTTGACTGTTATCATATGCCCAGAACCTCACTCATCTCGTGTAGGCGGCCTTCCTTGCGCCCTACCATCCACTTGATGGATGCCAGACAGCCGCGTGCGAACGCCTCGCGGGAGATGGCACGGTGGGTTATCTCCAAACGTTCCATGTTCCCTGCGATTATCAATGTATGCTCCCCGACGATGTCGCCGGCCCTGATGGCGTGTACGCCGATCTCCTTCCCGCGGGCGCCGCTGACGCCTTCGCGTCCGTGCTTGAGGTCGCTCAGTCCCGTGGCCCTCTCCACGGCCTCGATGGCCTTCACCGCAGTCCCCGAGGGGGCGTCCTTCTTCTGATTGTGATGCATCTCGATTATCTCGAAGTCATAATCGGGCAGTGCCGCTGCCAGACTCTCACAGGCCTTCCAGAATACATTGACGCCCAATGCGAAGTTCGCCGACAGGAGCGCCGATGTGCCGTGGGCGGCACATTCCTCTCCCAGACGTCGCAGGACATCCTCCGGTATGGCAGTGGTGCCTATGACCATCGCCGTCCCGGTGGCAGGCACCCGCAGAACGTTCTCAGCGGCCGCCGTGGGGGATGTGAGGTCGACATACACATCAGCGTCTGCAAGACGCTCCTCCAGCTCTTCGGGGGTGAAAGCTACCACGCCCGGATACAGTTCCTTGCCCGCGTTCCCGCCGGATGACGAGACCATGGCGCCGGAAAGCTCCAGATCGGGGTCTGCGAGCACCTGCTCACACACCAGCCGTCCCAGCTTCCCGGTGGCCCCTCCAACCACCACTCTGGTCATTGGATCACACTCAGATTATGCCGAGCTGCTTCATGGTGTCCTCAAGCAGCTTGCGGTTGCCCGCGGTCATGTCCATCAAGGGCATGCGGAGCTCACCGGACGGCTTGCCCATTATGTCCATGGCGGCCTTGATCGGTATGGGATTGGGTTCCAGGAACAGAGCGTTGAACAGGGGCATCATCTTGAAGTGTATCTCCCTGGCCTTGACGAAGTCTCCCGACAGGGCGCTGTTGACCATCTCCATCATCTGCTTCGGTGCGCAGTTGGAGGTCACGGATATCACTCCCTCACCGCCCAATGCCATCAAAGGGAATGTGAGGGCGTCGTCGCCCGATATCATAGCGAAGTCCTTCGGTCTATCGGCCATGATCCTCATGACTTGTGACATATCCCCGCTGGCCTCCTTGATGCCGCCGATGCCTGGCAGTTCCGCGAGTCTCAGTGTCGTCTGAGCCTCCATGTTGCTACCCGTCCTCCCCGGCACGTTGTACACGATGATAGGAAGGTCGCAGGCATCGGTAACCTGCTTGAAATGCTGGTATATGCCTTCTTGCGAGGGCTTGTTGTAATAGGGGGATATGGAGAGTATGTAGTCCGCGCCCATGTCAGCGGCCTTGACGCTGAGGTCTACGGCCTCATGGGTGGAGTTGCTCCCTGCTCCGGCGATTATCTTGGCCTTCTTGGCCTGGTCTATGACGACCTCTATGGCCCTAACATGCTCTGCATGGTCCAGGGTCGCCGATTCTCCTGTCGATCCGCATGGCACAATGGCATCTATGCCCATGGACTCCTGGAAGTCCACGAGGTCCCTGAGGCCCTGCTCATCTATCTTCCCGTCCTTGCGGAAGGGGGTTATCAATGCTGTCGCGGTTCCCTTGAACATCTCATTCATCTCCAAAATGTTCCTTCAGTATCAGTTTGGTGCGTGTGCTCAGCACGCTGTCATAATGTCTAACCTTCTCGATTATCTCATTGAGTTGCGGTGACGACTCGACATCCAGGATTGCTACTATGTCCTGGTCGCCAGTGACCTCGAAGACCTCGGTGACGCCCTCGTAGTTGGCAAGGTCCTCGGCAATCCTGTCGCAATCGGTGTTGACATCGATGCGCACCTCGAGGATGGCCTTGACGTTCTTGCTGCTGGTCTTAATCGTGAAACCCTTTATCACGCCATCATCGACCATCTTGCGGACACGGCTGCGCACAGTGCCCTCTGAAACCTTCAGTATCTGGGCTATCTCTACGAAAGGCCTTCTAGAGTCCTTTTTCAAGATCTCAATCATCTTGGCATCCAAATGGTCCATCACTAGAAATCACACCCTCTATACTGTCAGATTTCGTATTATTTCTGTTGAGAACAGTAGAAGTGTATATAATAATTGCCCATTTCATAAACATTTGCAACGAAATCAGCAAGAATATTATCGTAAAAGTCCAGGGAAGCCCTTGAGCAAAGTCATCATACCGTAGTATATTATAATGTCCCTTCGTAGATTCAAGGTATACGGTAGAGGTGGTATGATAAGAACGGTGAGGATCCCGGTCGGCGGCATGAAATGCGTCGTCTGTTCGAATGCTGTGGAGGAGGCCCTCGGTGGAACCGAGGGGGTGGAGGATGCGTCGGTCAACCTCGGTAACGACACCGTCACGGTGAGATTCGACCCTGATGCGGTGGACCTGGAGTCCATGGAATCGATCATAAAGGACCTGGGCTTCCAGCCCGCATGGACGAAACTGCGGTTCACCGTGGAGGGCATGGAGTGCGCCGCCTGCGTCAACGGTCTGGAGAAGAGCCTCTTGGCCCGGGAGGGGGTAAGGTCGGCCACCGCCAACCTGGCGACATCCAACCTGACGGTGGAGTATGACGAGGGTCTGCTGGACGAAGGACGCATAGTCAGCATGGTCGAGAAGGCGGGCTTCAAGGTCGCATCGGCTGAGATGGAGGATGTTCACGCCAAGGAGATGGAGGGTCAGAAGAGACTGATCCTCATCGCCGCCGCCCTGGGGATACCGGTGTTCATACTCAGCATGCTGTTCGGTATGACCTCCGTGACCCTGGGCCTTGAGACGTGGATGCAGAACCTTCTGCTTTTCATACTCACCACGCCGGTCCAATTGTACTGCGGCAGACAGTTCTACTCCGGCACCCTGGCCGCAATCCGCGCCCGCAGGGCGAACATGGACACCCTGATCGCTATGGGAACGACAGCTGCCTACGCTTACAGCACCGCCGTCACTTTCCTGCCCGGTTTATTCGTGCATTCCCACGTGTACTTCGAATCCTCGGCGATGATAATCCTGCTGATCCTGGTGGGCAAGTACCTGGAGATGTTCGCACGGCATGGTACCTCTGAAGCATTGAGGAGGTTGATGGACCTGCAGCCGCGGACGGCGACGGTCCTCAGGGATGGGAAGGAGTCCCTTGTCTCCGTGGATGAGCTCGAGGTGGGTGACCTGGTCCTCGTCCGCCCCGGCGGACAGGTGCCGGCGGACGGTAAGGTGGCCGAAGGTTCATCCTCGGTCGATGAGTCGATGGTCACCGGGGAGAGCATCCCCGTCCCGAAGTCGGCTGGTGACGAGATGATCGGCGGCACCATCAATCAGAACGGCACCGTCAACATGACAGTGACACGTCTGGGTAAGGATACGGTCCTGTCCCAGATAGTGAGAATGGTGGAGGACGCCCAGTCCTCGAAGGCTCCCATCCAGAGGATAGCCGATACCGTGTCCGCGTACTTCGTCCCCATCGTCATCGTGTTGGCCCTCACATCGTTCGCATTCTGGTACCTCGTCGGTTTCGATGCCTACGGTTCGGACATGGGGAGGTTCCCTCTGGCCCTGACGGTGTTCATCACCGTCCTGGTCATATCCTGCCCTTGCGCACTGGGCCTGGCCACGCCCACGGCGATAATGGTGGGCACCGGCAAGGGGGCGGAGTATGGTATACTCATCAGGAACGGAAGTTCGCTGGAGAGGGCGGGCAAGGTGGACATAATCGCCTTCGATAAGACCGGCACGCTAACCAGCGGCAGGCCCGTGGTGACGGACATCATCACCTATGGGGACGCTGACGTCCTCTCCATCGCCGCCGCGGGTGAGAGCAGGTCGGAGCACCCTATAGCCACCGCTGTACTGCAACGTCACCAGGAGGAGTTCGGAACGGAACCCTCCCAACCAGAATCCTTCCTTGCCGATCCCGGCAAAGGACTGAACTTCACACTGAAAGGAAGAAACTATGCACTCGGTTCGATGCGGATGATGGAGGGGATACCAGGTGCTGACAGGGCTTCGGTAGACATGAGGAGACTGGCCTCCTCAGGACGTACGCCTATAGCGCTGGCGGATGACGACTCCGTACTGGGGATCATAGCCGTGGCAGACCCCATCAAGGATGGTGCGGTGGAGGCATTGAACGAATTGAGGAGGATGGGCGTGGAGGCCGTCATGATCACCGGCGACCGCCGCGAGGCCGCCGAGGCCATAGCTGCGGAGCTGGGTATCACCCGCGTGCTGGCGGAGGTGCTGCCCGGCGACAAGGCCGACGCCGTCAAGGGTCTGGCGGCGGAAGGCGTGGTGGCCATGGTCGGGGACGGGATAAACGACGCCCCCGCCCTGGTGATGGCCGATGTGGGCATAGCCATGGGGAGCGGCACGGATGTGGCCATCGAGACTGCGGACATAGTGCTGATACGCGATGACGTCCGGGATGTCGCCGCCGCCATGCAGATGTCCCGCCGCACATTGACGAAGATACATCAGAACCTCTTCTTCGCATTCGTGTACAACGTGACCTGCATCCCCTTGGCAGCGGGGATACTGTACCCTTCGACGGGAATACTGTTGCCTCCTATGGCCGCCGCCGCTGCCATGGCATTGAGCAACGTGTCGGTGGTCGGCAACGCCCTCCTCCTCAAACGTTACGTTCCCGGGATCAAACGCTCTTCTTGAAGCGGGTGGCCTCGGAGTGGGCCCGACGACAGGGATCGACCCCCATTTCCAGCATCCGCGAGAGGGCCTCCTCCGCCTGGGAAAGGTCGACAAGGTTTCCTACGGAGACGAAGTACTTGCCCACCTTCCTGCCCCTCTCCTCACCGTCGAGGATTATGGAAGATCCGGACAACTCGCCGGTCAGAAGGGATTTGGCGGCACCCATCGTCCGATGCCCCCCGCGGCCGAGATGGCAGGCGATCCCCGCCCCGCGGGGATGGAGGATGCCGTTGCCGTCTATCACATGGAGACGGCCGTCATCCACGAGCAGGGGCTCCATGGCCTCAGCCTCACGGAAGGAGAGGTAACCGGGGATGTATGGGAACGCCACCGTCGTCCTGGCGCGCCCCTGTCCGAGTTCGGAGCCGTCCTGAAAAGAGAAGTCCACGCGCGCAGCGTAAGCCGTGTCCCCTCGGTACGAGACATCGATCGCAGAGAGGGTGTCCGGCAGAGGTCCGCCGTCGTAAACGATATTTTCGGACAATGTGACCTGTTCCGCCATCAAGCTCTGTAGAACGGGAACGGTGTCGAAGTCCCTGAAGATGTGATCCTTCAGATCGACACGGCCATCTATGACGTCCACGCCCTCGTCCCGGAGCAATGATATCTTCTCCTCCGCGCCTTTGCCCTTGCCCTTGTACCATCCCGTCCTGCCGTCGGCGTAGACCACGCGGTGGCAGGGAGGGTCGGGCGGCGTAGGGTTCTCAGACAACAGGGAACCGACCGCTCTGGCCGCCGCACGGTCGCCAAGGGATTCAGCCAGGGCGCCGTAGGTGGTGACACTGCCCCGCGGTATCTGCCTAAGCATGTCCCAGAGCAGGGACCTGATGTCCGGGGGCGGATCAGCTGGGGCTGTTCCGGAACCATAGGTCCCGTTGCGGGAAAGGTATCTGGATACCATGCTTGCGGAACTCCTTGTCAATGGCCTCCCTCAGTTCCGAGGCCACACGGTAGTTTATGTTGAAATCTTCAACCCAGGCGGTGACACGGAAATCCAGTGAGGAGTCCCCGAAGGCCATGAACCGTGACCAGGGTAGGTGGTCCTCGTCCTTCATCGTCTCTGGATGGGTCATGACCACATCCATCAGTATCTTCTTGACCAGTCCGACATCGGAACCGTAGGCCACTCCGACATCGATCTTCACCCAATACTTGGGGTCGGGCCGGAGGACGTTGGTGATCTTGCTGTCGGCTATGTGGCGGTTGGGCATGATGAAGTATTGCGGGCTCCAGGTGTTGTAGAGGGTGGTGCTGCGCAAGCCCACACGAGTGACCTCGCAGATCACACCGTCGTCCATCATTATGAGGTCACCGACTTTGAAAGGCCTCTCCAGTAGCAGGAAGAACCCGGCGAAGAAGTTGGACATCGTGTCCTGCGCCCCTATCGCCAAAGCTATGCCGATTATGCCCGCACCGGCCAGGAACACCATCAGATCGAAACCGAACACATCGAGGATGGCTCCGAAGTAGGAGACGCCGAGGACGATCTTCCCCAGCCATATGAACAGCGGCACCAGTGATTCGTCGATCAACCCCTGGTCGTCCTTGAATCTCCACATCAACCGATGCACCAGGAGCTTGTAGAGTTCCCATATTATCCATGTGAACAAGGATATGTAGATTATCCTGCTCAAAGAGTCGATGTAAACGGCGGCCTGGTAGTCAGGGCCGAGTATGAACACGCTGCTGAAGAAACCGTAGCTCACCACCAGATAGAAGAATGGTTTGTTCAGCAGGTTCTTGATCTGTGGGCAGAAGGCGCGTTTGTGTTTGATGATGGATCGGGTGATCCAAGGCATGATGACCCACATGAAGGCTATGGCGGTCAGGATCCAGATGGCCATCGAGACCAGGAAGGCAC
Organism: Methanomassiliicoccaceae archaeon; assembly: GCA_003560875.1. GTDB lineage: Archaea > Thermoplasmatota > Thermoplasmata > Methanomassiliicoccales > Methanomethylophilaceae > PWHV01. The sequence goes on along the minus strand of PWJQ01000059.1, from coordinate 16,251 downwards.
CCAGCGGGCCGTCTGCGGGCTCGGGGAGGATGTTAGGATATACGCCCATGATGCTGTTGTAATTGTCCGAAAGATGATAGACCGGAGTCACATTCAACTTCGCTACTAGCTCACTATCAGTCTCGTTCTGATTATCCACGCCGACATCGGTCTGCAATCGGAGGTCTATGCCCACCGTGGACTTGGAGGCCATATGTTTGATGTTCACCACCAGCTCAATGGTGGCGCTTTTGTTCGAATCCAACACCACACTGGAGTCCGGTGGGTTTGGGTGGGCGGTGATCATCAAGGTGTAGTCCTCCACTGAATTGGAGGGATCGTCGAAAACAACCGAGGCAGAGATGAACACCGATTCGTTGTATTTGTTGTATACGAACCAGGTGTAGGTGGCGGAGTTACCGCCGACCACCGTCTGGTCCATGGAACTGGTATCCTTCTCGATCAAGGACGCGTCGCCAGCGAAGGGAACGGATATCACCGATACGAACAACAGAAGTAAGACGATGGCGACGGCTGTTCTCCTCATCAGAATAAGTGAAGGCGTTCCATTGTAATAAATTAAGCGTTGGCGATATTGTTAATATCGACCTCACATTATACCACAGCATGCAGGAATGTGTGGACCTTGTCAAGGTTCTGTTGGCGATCACGGTCATGCTCATAGCCAGCCGTCAGGATTGGCGGGAGCGTATGGCCGATGACATCCACTGGGCGGTGATGGGCTTGACGGGGTTGGCCTTCATGGCCCTGCACGTTGCCATGGAGGGTCTGCGCTGGGAGTACTATCTCATAATAATCGCCACCGCGGTCCTGTTCCTGGACATATTCTGGGACAACGATGGGATGGGCAGGGCGCTGACGATGTCACCCTATGCCTTCGCCCTCATACTCCTGGGGGCGGCGATCGGGGTCATAGGCCTGGACGGGATGAGGTACGAGCTCCTGAGTCCATTCATCCTTTATTGGATATTCGTGCTCTTGTACATGTTCGATATCATAAAGGGAGGGGCGGATGCCAAATGCCTTATCGCGTTGGCCTTGTTGTTCCCCCTCTACCCGGGATTATGGGCCCTACCCCTGCTCGGCCTCCCCGTCGAGTTGGCGCAACTCCTGTTGCCATTCCCGTTGATGGTGCTGTTCCTGGCCTCGGTCCTCTCCATCGCCATCCTGCCCTATTTCCTGGTCCGGAACATAGTCCGTGGCGACATACGCTTCCCGCAGTCCCTGCTCGGCACGAGGATCCCGATGGACAATGCTGAGAAGGGCCACTACTGGCCGATGGAGAGGGTCAGGGAGGACGGTGGCGTGGAGATAAGGTCGTCGCCCCAGGGGGAGGGCTTCGAGGCCCTCCGCCAAGCGGGGGCGGAGATGGTTTGGGTCACACCGAAGATACCATTGCTCATACCGATGACCGCGGCGTTACTGATACTCATCGTACTAGGCAACCCACTGTTCATCCTGTTGTGAATCGACATCCGGCTTCCAGAGGACATCCTCCGCAGAGAGGACGGGAGCGGCAATGGCGTTTGGCATGCTCCACCAGTAGTGCGTAGAATTCCGCCAGGACCTCGGGGTCCCGCCCTAGCGTTCCGTGCACCTCCTCTTGGACGACATGATAGTCCGTGTCCTCAAGCACACCGGTGCGCACCAAGACCCTCCCGCAGTAGGCGGCGGCGACGAAGTACGGACGTCCGGCGGCGAAAAGCAGTATCGAGTCCGCGGTCTCCGGTCCGATGCCTTGACGTCGCAAGAGCAGTCGGCGTGCATCGTCCCTTCCGAGGAGCTGCATGGGGTCACCGTCGTAGCATTCGATGAAATGGATAGCGAGCGATCGCAACCTCTCCGCCTTCTGACGGAAGAACCCGCAAGGCCTGACCACGTCCCTGAGGTCCTGAGGGTCGGCCTCCGCCACTTGTTCGATGGATCCGAGCCCACAGCGTCGCATATCGTCCATCACCCTGACCACGTTCGACCATGACGTCTGCTGAGTGAGTATGGCTCCCACCATGACGTCCCAGGCATCGGCGTAGGGCCACCAGCCGTAAACATCATAATTCTCAGCCAACAGCCTGTGGATGTCCCTGATGCTCAAATCAGACCCTCATGTTCACACCTTCGCCGCAGCTCGCACAGTTGCCGGCGTCCAATCCTCTGACCTCTGTCTTGTAACCACTCCTCACCACCACCGCGGCACCGCAGTGGGGGCACAGGGTGTCCCGACCCTCCTTCACGGGGAGATTGCCGAGGTAGGTGTAAATCAGGCCGGCATCCGCAGCCATCGATCTCGCCCTCAGTAGGTCCGCGGCACTGGTGTCACGGACCTGGCGTAGTAGATGGTCGCGGTGGTAGGCGGAGAAATGCACCGGTACTTTGACATCTAGCATGTCCGCGACCCATTCACAGAAGCCCCGTAGCTGTACCTCGTCATCATTGAGGCCCGGTATGAGGAGGTAGGTGATCTCCAGATGCACCCCCGCCGCCAGACAGGCCTCGGCAGTCTCCAGGACCGGAGCGAGGTGTGATTTGGTGATTCCACGGTAGAACTCCTCGCTGAAACCCTTGACGTCGATGTTCATGGCCGCTACGCGTTCCAGGACCTCTTCGCGGGGCTCAGGCGAGATGTAACCGTTGCTCACGTAGATGAGGTCCAGGCCCTCGGCCAACTCGTGGACGTCCATCATGTACTCATGCCATATGCTCGGTTCGTTGTAGGTGAATGCCAGGTTGCGGACGCCCTCGGTACGGCAGAGTCCCACCAACTCCTGGGGTCTCACCGTCCTATGGTGGTCGCCACCGTCCTTGACCGTGGACAGGCCGTGATTCTGGCAATGGAGGCAGGACATGTTGCATCCGTATCCGCCCACCGACAGCACCAGTTCGCCGGGATGGAAATGGTAGAGGGGCTTCTTCTCCATGGGGTCTATGTTCATGGCGGCGACCTTGGCGTAGTTGTCGGCCAACAGCTTCCTCCCCTCTCCCAACCGGGTACCGCATATGCCCCGCGAACCGGGGGCGATGCGGCATCCGTGGGGGCATAGGCCGCATATGTGGCGTCCGTCCACGCTACGGTAGTGACGGGCCTCCTTTACTATCTCGTCGGACATTTTCCCACACTTTTCAATCTGACGAGCTTGGATTAATAGCTTGTCCTGCGCCCGACAGCCTCCCTATCAAGGAGACCACCGCATGTGCCACGTCCACCAGCCGGCAGGGGTCGACGACATCACTGACATCGTCGGGACTATGGGCTATGGACATGATCTCAACGAGTTCCGCCGACGTTATGGCCAACGCCGGCACCCCGTTCTGTACCAGAAGGCTATGGTCTCCCTGCCGCCATTGATCCCCTTCGATGATCCCGTACGCGGACATCGAATCCTTGACGATGGCGGTATGCGTCTCGTCCACTCCGTAGAGTGAGAACGCGGTGTCGCCATGACGGTAACCGGCACCGTCGATGTTGATCCCGAGTACGATATCCCCGAGGAGACCGGCGTTCTCCCGCAGCAGGACGACCTCTCCGGGATTGGCGTAGTGGTCCTCACCGTTCACCGCCACCATCTCAACGGCCGGCCCCATATCGGAATCCTGCAGCATCTCCGCCACCAGCATCAATGCCACTATGCCAGCGGCGTTGTCTATGGCCCCCGAACCCTCGGAACGGCTGTCGATGTGGGCGATCAGCAGTACCCTGTGTCCCGGGCCGCCTTTGCGTCCGACGACGTTGCAGGCGCGGCTGGGGCTGCTCGAGGAGCTGATGCGCAGGGACAGCTGCCCGCCGTCGTACATCTCCACCAGCCTTTGGCCTTCCGACTCGGTCATATAGGCGTTCGGTAAGCGGAAATCACCGTCCTCGATGACCGGGAAGGGACAGGCGCCGTTGATCTCCATCTTGCATCCCGTGGCCGCCAATATCGCGGACGCGCCGCTACCCTCGAGCAGGGACACGGTTTTGCGTTGATCCTCGGGATTGTAGAAGGGGAAGTTCTTGGGGACCAGCGACTCGGCCGCCAACTCACCGCGTATCAGAAGGACGGCATCACGGGCGTCGATGCCTTCGAGATCCTTCCGTGTGGACGCAAGCACCAATCCGCCCTGGAAATCGACCTCCGCGGACCAGGGCCCGGTGAAGACCTCGAAAACCTCCCCTCCCGCCTCCAGCACGGTGCCGTGGTCTTTCCAGTCGAAGCAATCGAACACCTGATGGGCGACCTTGAAACCGCACTCCTCCATCCATGCGGAGAACAGCTCGGTGGCCTCGCGGTTCTCCCTGCTGCCGACCGGTCTGGCACCGATGCTGTCGCATAAGGTCAGGAGAAGGGTCTCCGCCATGCCGCAATAATCATCCCTGTCCACCTTTCCTTCCTCCTCACTGATATTAGGGGTCGGAGGGATAGATAATGATTCGCTGACGGACCGACGACCTGCCTATCATTCAAGGACGGAAGTGCTCGTACCCTCGGTCATCGATCCTCTGGATCTCCGCCTCTTTGACGAGGAGGACATCATCCCCGGGGACGACCCTGCCGATGACGCTGAACTGCATATCCATCTCCTTGAGGGTCTCCAGCATGCGCATGGGGAAGGTGAAGAGTAACTCATACTCCCCCCCGTAGTGAAGAACCATGTCCTCGAGCGATGCTCCCGTGGTCTCGGAGACCAACGGCGCCCCCTCCCAGACCGGCAAAGCCTCCCAGACGATCTCCATGCCCACGCCTGAACGGCGGCATATCTCGTGCACCGTGGTGGACAGCCCGTCGGAGATGTCCATACAGGAGTTCACGGTACCGGTCGCGGCCAGGGCCCTGCCCTGTCTCACTTTCGGTACCGGCAATGTAAGGCAGTCCACTGCCTCCGGGTAGTCCATGCCCTCTTGGAGGGCATACCATCCCGCAGCAGCGCCTCCGAGCGGACCGGTCACTGCCACCAGGTCGCCGGCCTTGGCTCCGGAGCGGGTGAGTATCTCACCCTTGGAGACGATTCCCAGGGCGGTGCCGCAGACCAGCCCCTCGCCTTGTTTCGTGTCTCCGCCCAGCACGTGGGTCTCGCAGAACTCGGCGCACTGGTCGATGCCGGAGCTGATGGCAAGGAGTTCGCTCTCGTCCATGTCGGGCGGGAGGGCGAAGGAGGCGATGAAACCGACTGGCTCCGCCCCCATGGCGGCGATGTCACTGAAATTGACGGCCGCGGCCATCCATCCCACCCTCTCCCAGGGGGTGGACTCCGGTCTGTGGCTGCGGAAACTGACGATGTCCGAACTGACCACCAACCATCTATCTCCGAGGTCGATGGCGGCGGCATCGTCACCGGGGCCTATGCCCGGGGCGGGGCGGAGGGTGCTCAGAACACGTGATATCAGCTCCCTCTCCCCCAGATAGTCCAACCTGACCATGTCCGGTCTAGCGGGCTCCGGGCTGATAAGCCTTTTCTCCCCTCTCGATGGGTTGTTGCTAAAACATTAAGAACATCCGAATATTCTCTAAGAGCCACAGATGAAACTGGAGATCAGATACGGCAGGGACGCCACCCAACAGACCGAGGTGGGTGACGGCGAACTCATCGGGGTGATAGGGCCCAACAAGGTGAACGTCGGTGACGCCCGGGAGGAGATCGAGAGGGCATTGAACGAACCGCTGGGGATCGAGGGCATAGAGGAGTTCCTGGCCGGAGGGGAGGAGGTGGTGTTCATCGTCAACGACGGGACACGCCCGACCCCTACCGCTGCCGTCCTGAGGGTCTTGTCACAAAAATGCGACCTTTCCCGTTCGAGGTTCCTCATCGCCACTGGTACCCATCGCTCACCCACGGAGGAGGAGTACCGGTTCATGTTCGGCGACATCCTCGATGAGATCAGGGACCGTATACACTCCCATGACTCCCTGGCCGATGAAATGGTCGATCTGGGCCGCTCCAAGAACGGCACTCCGATGGAGATAAACCGCATCGCCGTGGACGCCGACCGTCTGGTGATAATCACCAGTGTGGAGCCTCACTATTTCGCCGGTTACACCGGGGGCAGGAAATCATTTTTACCCGGTGTCGCATCCTTCGGCACGATAGAGGCCAACCACCGTCTGGCCATGGACAGTGCCGCTCAGGCCCTGGTCTTGGACGGGAACCCGGTACATGAGGACATGATGGACGCCCTCAAGGCTGTCGAGGGGAAGAGGATATTCTCCGTGCAGGCGGTGCTCGACCGTGAACACCGCATATACCGGGTGGCCGCTGGGGACCTGCACAAGGCCTTCGGGCAGGCGGTCGTCTGGGCCGATGAGGTCTTCTCCGTGGGGATACCGGAGAAGGCGGACATCGTGATCAGCGTGGCACCCTATCCCATGGATGTGGACCTGTATCAGTCGCAGAAGGCCCTTGACAACGGCAAATGGGCCCTCAAGGATGGCGGGACTCTGATCATGGTGTCCAAATGCCGCGAGGGCGTCGGACACGCCACATTCCTGAACCAACTCTCATGTTCCAACGATCCGCGGTCTGTGCTGGAGAGCCTCGAGGGCGAGTACCGCCTCGGCTACCACAAGGCCGCTAAGATGGCCGAGATAGCGTCATGGGCGAGAATATATGCCGTGACGGACCTCGATCCGGAGACGATCAGAAAGGCGCACATGGTGCCCTTCCAGACTGTGGACGAAGCACTCAAGGAAGCCCTCAGGGACCGTCCCGGGGCAAAGGTGCTGGTGCTTACCGACGGCAGCATGACCGTACCCAAGGTGGTGGATCGATGAAGGATTTCAATGCTGAACGCCTGAAGAGTATGGAGCAGGCGATGCTCACCTGCACCATGTGCGGGTTCTGCAAGAGCGTGTGCCCCTCCTACAAGGAGGCGGGTTGGGACACCAGCGCCGCCCGGGGGCGTGTAATATTGTCATACGGTCTGGTGCAGGGGGACCTGGAGCCCGATGAGGACCTGATAGACAGCATATACACCTGCACCACCTGCATGGACTGCTACCGCCGCTGCCCATCCAAGGTGGATGTGGTGAAGATAGTCGAGGATGCCAGGAGGGACATCGTCGCCAGCGGCAGGATGCTAGCCAAGCACGCCGAGGTCGTGGACCGGGTGAGGTCGGACGGCAATCCCTACGGGGAGAAAGTGTCGGTGCCGGATACCCTGGGTTCCGAGCCGAGGAAAGCCCCATTAGCCTATTTCGCCGGTTGCACCGCAACCTATCGCAGCAAATCCATATCGCAGGCCACACTATCGATACTAGGGAAACTGGAGGAGGACTTCACCGTTCTGGACGAGAGGTGCTGCGGCAGTGTGATGGGCCGCATCGGATGCTCGGACGATGAACTAATCCCCATGATGGCCCGCAACGTCGAACACATAAGCTCCTTGGGCGTTGAGACCCTGATACTTTCCTGTGCCGGATGCTACCGGATGTTCAAGGAGGAGTATCCCCGGCATGTGGATGTGCCGTTCCGGGTCCTCCACGTGTCCGAGTGGCTGGCTGAGAAGGACCTTCCTCTGAGGAGTTGCGAGAAACGGATCACATATCACGACCCCTGTCACCTGGGGCGGCATGCCGGGGTTTACGATGCACCGCGGCAGGTCATCATGAAGATACCCGGCGCCACTCTGGTGGAGATGGCGAACAATCGTGAGCAATCACGTTGCTGCGGCGGCGGGGGAGGGGTGAGGTCCGCCTTCCCCGATGTGGCCAAGAACATGGCCTCCGCCCGGATGGAGGAGGTCGATGCCGACCTGTTGGTCACATCCTGCCCGTTCTGCGTGACGAATCTCAAGTCAGCACATGATGTCGGGACGTCCATAATGGACCTCACCGAGTTGGTGGACAGACTGCTATGAGGCCATTCGTGCGACCTTTTGCCACTCCTCAGGGGAACTATGCCCTGGTCGAGGACGACAGTATGGTGGACCATCTGCGGGCCATGGGGTTCCAGCAGGAGGGCGGCGCATTCCGCATCGAACTTAACGAGTACGGTATGGGGGCCTTGCGCAACACCGCTCTACAACAGGCCTTGGCGGATGCCCTGGAAGCATTATCTTCCGATACCGCGGCCACCGTCTCCACGGGGCTGAGCCTCGATTACTCCCGACCACGCCTCATGGGGGTATTGAACGTCACACCCGACTCCTTCTCCGACGGAGGATCCTATCTCAGCCATCGGAACGCCATAGACCGTGGTTTGGAGATGGTGGAGCAGGGCGCGGACATCATCGATGTCGGCGGCGAGTCGACCCGCCCCTGTTCGGTATACGTCGACGGCCGTACGGAGATGGCGAGGATATTACCGGTCATAGAGGCCTTGGCGGCCTCCACTGACGTCCCGATCTCAGTCGACACGCGGAAGCCGATGGTGGCGGAGAAGGCCATAGACAAAGGGGCGTTGATGATCAACGACGTCTCGGGCCTGAGGGAGGAGGGGATGATGGGATTGGTCGCCAGCACCGGTGTGGCCACGGTCATCATGCATATGCGTGGCACCCCGCAGGGGATGCAGGAGGACCTCCGCTACGATGATGTGGTGCATGAGGTGATGCGCTATCTGCATTATCAGAAGGAGGCCTTCATGGATATGGGCGGTAAGGCGGGGCAGGTGATAATCGATCCCGGCATAGGTTTCGGTAAGAGCGCCCAGCACAACCTGGACATAATCCGTAGGTTGGGGGAGATGCGCGCCCTGGGGTCGCCCATACTGGTGGGAGCGTCCCGCAAGAGCTTCATCGGCAGGTTGATGGCCTCCGAGCCCCACGAGCGCCTGGAGGGGAGTCTGGCCGCCGCCAGCGTCGCCACGGCCAACGGTGCGGACATAATCCGCGCCCATGATGTGAGCGAGACGTCCAAGGCCATCAGGGTGGCCGCCGCCCTCAGACCTATCCGATGATGTAACTGAGGGCGAAAACCCCCAGCATCACGAAAATGATCACCACGAATGAAGTGATGCCCCTCTGTCTCTGTGAGTAATCCTTAGCCTTCTGTTCCCTTTCGCATTCCTCACTGCAGAAATCCTCATCCTCAGCGGTGATCTCCTCGCAGATGCGGCAATGGGAGTGGGGGGGCAACCTTAGGGCCATAAGGTGGTTATCCGACCGTCCGATAAAAAGTTCTTGGGTAATCACCTTTATTATTCTGAAGATGATTAACGGCTATGTTTCAGGTATTGGGCAAAGACACTTCCATTGTCAAACTGGGAGATGACTGGAAGGCGAGGATGTCCGAACTGGCCGGCGACGGCCCCATGCGCACCGAGCTCGACGAACTGTTCGAATCATCCGAATTCAATTATTACTACAACACCGAGCTCGACGTGCACGCATTCATATTCCAGTTACCCACCGAGACTCCGGATGAGAAGATCCAGGATTACATCGGCGTCGTGAAGGACGTCCGGTCACTGACCGATTATCCCTTGGTGTCCTTCAAAGACAATCCGCAGCGTTGCAAACTCGTCATAACCGCGGAGACGGAACCGGAGCTCATAGGCCGTGATAAAACGGAGGGATTCTCCTCCGGTAAGTTGTTCCAGCCGATATTCAACTCCTGGTCGGACCAAAGGAAGCCCTTCTGATCAGACCACGACGTTACGGCACTCGAGGGGGAGGTCCTTGCCGCAGCAGCGCATTGCCGCTTTGACGATGCCCCTGAGGCGGGAGCAGCAGGGTATGTCGACCCTGAGGATGGTGACCTTGCGGACGTCGTTGTTGCGCAGTACGCATTCCAGGGCCGAGACCATGGAGTCACGGTCCTCCAGCTTGGGACAGCAGAGCAGCAGGGCCTTGTCGCTCACCGAGTCCTTGGCATCGGCGCAGAGGTAGCCGGCACAGTCCCCGGCGACCACCAACTCCATCATGCCCGGGAGGCGGAGACAATCCCCCGCCAATTCCAATTTGAGGGGCCAGTTCAATGCACCCTCACGGGGCATGCGTACCGGTCCGCCGTTCTGCCCTTGGACCGTGATGCAGTCCTTAACCTTACTGGCGATCTTCCTGCGGACCTCCGTCTCGTCGTACTCCGCAACATCGCGGAAGTCCAGGTACAGTGCCCCGTTGGGACACTCTTCGAGACAGTCTCCGAGGCCGTCACAGAGCTGACCGTCCACCAGTCGAGCCTTGCCGTCGTCCACTTCGATGGCGCCACCATGACAACTCATGGCGCAACGGGCGCAACCGGTGCAGATTTACTCGTTGACGCAGATCACGCTGCGTAAGGGCATAAGACGGGAAAGGAGCTATCAGAGATAATCCTTTTCCAATTCACGCCGTTATAATGGAATTAAAAATAAGGGGATTTGGTGGGACCGCCCAGATTTGAACTGGAGTTACTGCCACCCCAAGGCAGAAGGATACCAAGCTACCCCACGGTCCCAGTTGTGTAAGGGGTTTTTAACCCAGAGGCATGACCTCGTCCATCAGGTCGGCATGGGAGACGATCATCCTGCGGCAGCAGTATCGTTCCAGTCCCAGGTCGTCGAGGACCTTCTGGGGGTCCTCGCCCATCCTGACACGGTTCATGAAGACCGGATAGGCGCTGCCTATCACCTTGCCGCAAGTGAAACATCTCACTGGTATTATCATGCTCGTTCACCTGTAGGACTTCTGCCTCTTCTTCCTAGCACCACGGCCCAGGGGCTTCTTCGGCAACTTGCGACGGCTGTCGTTGATGAGCAACGATCTGTCGTACTGCCTGAAGACTCCCTCGAGTTCGTCGTCCTTGAAGAACTCCACCATGCCACGGGCTATCGCGGTGCGGGCGGCTTCGGCCTGACCCATCACCCCGCCGCCTTTAACGTTGACGGAGACATCGATCTGTCCCGCCTGCACGGGGGCTATGTTCAAAGGCTCGGCTATCTTGAGCTTCGCCAGTTCCGGGCTGTATATGTTGAGGGGGATCTTGTTGACGGTGATCTTGCCCTGGCCATTCTTGACCACGGCCCTGGCGATCGCCGTCTTCCTCTTACCGCTTGTGTTGACCATATCTGCCATTTCCTTCACCTCACGTTAGATCCCAGGAACTTGGCGACCTCTCCAAGGGTCGTGTACCTCGAAGTGTTCAGTATCATCGCTTTCTCGATGCGCTCAGGCTTGATACCCTCCATCTCCTTGGGCACTCCCACGTAGACCTTCAATCTACGGTAGGCATCCCTGCCCTTGGGCTGTTTGAACGGTATCATCCCGCGCACGGTCCTCTTCATTATAAGGTCGGCGCGACGGGGGTTGTACGGACCCTTGCGTATCTTGCCGAGATCATCAATCTGCTTGTAATCAGCGAAGGTGCGGTACTTATCCCCGGTGACGAGCACGTCACGGGCGTTAAGGATTACCACATCCTCACCTTCCAGTATCTTTTTGGCGACCACGGTGGAGAGCCTGCCAAGGATGTGATCCCTTCCATCGATTATAGTAACCATCAGAAATCACCCCATTATCCTTACGTTAGAGCCCTTGGGGTTCTCTTCCATGAGCTCCCTTATGGTCATTCCCTTGCCACCAGCGCCCTCGATTTCGGCCAAGGCCTTCTCGGAGAAGCTGTAAGCCGCTACAGTCAATTGCTTGTCTATGGAACCGGCCGCCAGCACCTTTCCGGGGACCAATATGGTCTCTCCGTCCTTGGTGTTCCGCTCGAGATTGCTAAGGTTGATTTCCGCCCAATTCCGCTTGGGTTTCTCCAGCCTCTTAGCAATGTCTCGCCAGATAGCGGCTCCGTTCTCTCTGTTGGTCGCCTTCAGGTCGAATATGAGGGCAACCAGGTTCGGATCCGTTTTGAAGTTCCTCTTCATTTTACTGACTCTCCCGACATTGGGTAACGCACCAATAAGAATGTTGTTTATAAATCTTTCCAACATCTACAAGATGGAAAAACATCGTTTTGCAACGAAACAAGTGACATTGGTTTATTAAATAACCTGTTCCTTCATCGGAACACCGCATTATCTGCGCAAATCAGATACAGGTATATATGATAGATTGATAACCCAAAAGCTCTTCGGGTGAATAGATGATTAGGTTTGGTCCAGCTGGTATTCCACTTTCTTGTAAAGGTCGCACGTTAAAGGATGGTATCGAGGACGTCCACAATCTCGGACTCAGCGCTCTTGAGGTCCAGATGGTGAGGACAAACACCCTCGACAGATATCCGGAGGAGGAGGAGATAGGTCTCTCCCTGGCGGAGCTCGAAGGAGGTCTGGTGGTTGAGATGATCAAGGGCGATGGTGATGATGACATGCCGGTCAGCGACCCGTCAATGCTGGTCGAAGAGGACGACATATTGGTATGTATGGGGTCCGGCGTCACCAACAGCTACAAGGACCTACTGAACATCGGTGCGCTGGCACGGAAGCTCGACGTATCGCTCTCCATGCATACCCCCTACTACATGGACCTTGCCGCCCGTAACGAACTATCCGCCAAATGCATGGACTCGATCCGTTGGTCGGCATTCATGACCCATGCCCTTCAAGGGGATATCGTTGTGACCCACATGGGCCTCTACAACGGACGCGGTAAGAAAGAGACCTCCGACCTCATCGTCGAGTCCCTGAACGACATCATGGCCTGGTGGGATGACAACAAAATCACCCCCCGGCTGGGACTGGAGATATCTGGTAGGCAGGAGGTTTTCGGAAACCTCGATGAGATACTGGAGATATGCGACGAGGTTGACAACGTCGTTCCGGTCATAAATTTCCCCCATCACCACGCTCGTGAGGGCGGTACGTTGATGGAGGCCGCTGACTTCTCCGAACTCCTCGACAAGGTCCACGAGTACGTTGGTGGAAGGTTCCATGCCCACTTCGCCGGCGTGGAGCATGAGAATTACAACGAGAAGCGCCTGACACCCATCAAGAAGGGCGACCTCAGGTTCGAACCCTTGGCCGAGGCATTGGTGGAGAAGAGGCCAGAGATAACGATCATATCGAGCACACCGCTCCTCGAGCACGACGCCATGTACATGAAGGTGATACACGAGCGTGTACTCACCAAGCGTGTGGCCAAAGCCCTCCGTAAGAAGGGCAAGGCCATCGAGGAGAAGGTCGATGACGAGTATGAGGACGAGGAAGGCGAATGAGGAAGGCGAACTCCTACATCCTGGAGGAGATAGGTAAATCCCTCGAGGAGATACCCGACGATGTGATCGACCAGACCATCGACGCCTTGTCTTCAGCGCGGAAGGTCTTCATATACGGCGCGGGCCGCTCCGGCCTGGCCGGCAAGTTCTTCGCCGTCCGTCTGGTGCAACTGGGATTGGATGTCCATTTCGTCGGGGACATGACCACTCCCATAGTCGGCGTGGGAGACCTGACGATCATATTATCGAACACCGGTGAGACCATGTCTGTGGTGCAGACCGCCAACATATCCCGTCGTTTGGGGTCCAACGTCATAGGCGTCACCTCGGAACCAAGCAGCAAACTGGCGCACGCATCCAATCTGGTGATATGCATCCCTCAGGTATGCAACGGCGACAAGAAGGAGAACGCTCCTTTGGGAACCCTCTTCGAGAATGCGGCGGTCATATTCTTCGACAGCCTGATACCGCTGCTGATGAAGATCCTGGATCAGGACGAGAACGACATGCGTCACCGTCATGCCATCTGGGTCTAACCGCGGTACGGGTCCTGGTGCAGGTCCCAGTATATGCCCATCGGCCTGACCTCCACCCTGCCGTCCTTGAGGCAGTAAGCCTCCATCTCCCGCTGCACCGGGTCGAGGACCAACGCACTGTGGTGGGGCATGTTGAAAGCCCCCTCCTGAGTGCTTATGTCGGTGTCGGACATGAAACAGCCGATGCCAGGATGGGAATGGTACCATCCCACGATGGAATACTCGAAGTCCAGATCATCCAGTGAATCGAACAGGCCCTCGAGGGAATCATGGTCGAAACGGACATGGTACTCGCTGGCCTCCAGTTCCGTGGTGACGACGTCACGGGTTATGGCATACTCCCTGCCCTGCCATTCGAAACGTCCTCCCATCATCAGCCCCATCACCTCGTGCGAGCGTCTCATCCCTGCCAAGGCATGGTTGCGCATCTTCTCCTCGGCGATACGCTGCACGTACAAAGGAAGGAAGTCGCGGTTCTCGTGGTAAAGGGCGTTCATCCTTTCGCTGAACCACCGGTGGTTGGACACCCTGTCGTCTGTAGGCGGAGGACTCTCCCGCGGACGGGATTCATTCCAGGACGTTATCTTTGCTGGCATCTCTCCACTATCCTCGGTCTAGACCTCACGATGGTAGGTCCATGGTCGATACGGTTGCAATTGAAGTACTCCGCCGCAGCGGTGCAGCTGTCCGTCCCGAAGGGATTGGAGGGGTTGGGGTTGGTCAGCAGCGATTCCATTGATTTTATGAACGATAGCAACGTGGAGTTGAAAGTCCAACCGTCCAATTGCTTTATGCAGACGAAGCCGCCGTCCTCAGGCATCATGATGTTGGGATGGAACACCGGTGTGCGCCATCGCACCCTCGGTTTCTCGAAAGGATACTCGCGGTCAATGACCATCGAGAACCGGTGGTTCCGTCTCTTCACCACCCTACCGCCCAGGATGGAGGGTCCGACGACATTGTTCATCTTCACATCCACCGAGACCGGCAGTTCGTTCAAAGGGCCATCCGGCGTGAGGACGGCCCCCAGATAACGTGAGCAGGCCTCAAGCTCGTTGTGGAGGCGGGTCGCCAATATATCCGGGGGCAGAGGCAACCTCAACCACCCTCAGGGTCAGGGATGAGCTCGAGGACATCCTCGTTCTTCAACCCGGCATCCATCACGGTAGACTGGCCCTTGAGCAGTTTCTTGCCCCGGCGCAGGACATAGGCCCCCGCTTCCTTGTTCCAGAACTCGGCGGCTCCTTCTATTATATCCTCGATCGTGGTGTGCGGCTCCAGCTCCATGTTGAGATTGGAGCCGTTCTCGGCATTCCTTATGGTCACTTCGATGGTCAAAACCTATCACCGTCCTCAAATCCATACTACAAGCATTTAACGTGGTCGCTACATGAAAACTACATCCCGTGATTGGGACAATCCTCGTCGATCTCCAATTCCAAAACCAAGGTCTCATTCCTCAGGGCGTCGTAGAACATCACATCCCGGATGCATCCGTCCTCTTTGTTGCTGATGATCTTCAAACCCTCCTTCACCTGCATGGCCGCCATGGTGGCGGTGGTGGTGACCTCGGCAGCCATGGGCGGTTCGTAATAGGAGAAGTCCTCCCCGGTGCAACTGAACCTCCTTTCCAGTACCTGGTAGTGGCTACGGTTCATCGAGCATTGTAGGCAGGGACCCTCCCTGAGTACCACTTGAAGCTTGCCCCGGGAGCCGTCCGTTCCGGCGTCCACATAGGGGATGCCGTGGTGTCGGCTGTAGGAATTCAGATGAAGGCGGGCCTTGATGTTGTCTAGACAGCCGAAGACCACATCGAACATTCCCCACTCGAGGTCCGTATCCTCGATCCTCGATACCAGTGGCAGAATCTCACAATGCGGGGACAGGCGCATGGCTCCCTGGGCGACCACTCCGGCCTTGGCGACCCTGCCTGAAGCATCAACGTCACTGAAGAACAAACAACGGTTGAGGTTGCTGAGCTCCACATGGTCCATGTCCACCAGCGTCACCTTCCCCACTCCGGACAGGACGAGGTTCTTCACCGTCTCGTTGCCCAGTGCACCGGCGCCGACTACCAGACAGTGGGATCTCAGGACCGAATCGACATCCAGCCATCCCACCCGCCTCGAGCGGTCCCACCTGTCCGCTTCACCAGACTGTCCCATCACGGTTGATTATTGTTTTTATTCTATTTCATATTATAACCGGCCTGCAGACTACATGACCTCTATCAGACATACTCTACCCGATCATCAGGGTTCGTAACAACGTTACGACGATGGAGCGAATGAGCGCGATGACGTCCGCAGCCCCATTCGGAGGGCGGTCATCGTTGCCGTTAGCACGGGAAGAGCGTAGTCGAGAAGCAACACTCTCGAAATCCGAAGGAAGAGGCGTATGGATGGTGTTTCAGAACAAATGCACGCTCTCCAGAGTCGGCCAGGAAGTCCGAACGGGATTGATATAGTACATCGTCGTTTTCATTCTTCAATTATAATCATATTTTTGTAATAGATAATCGGATTATGATGGAACGAGGCGGTTAGATATATGACGTTCTGTAGAAATTGCGGTAAGGAATTGGTGAATGACGAGAGGTTTTGCAGCTCCTGCGGTACAACGAGCGACCCTGGTGATGCTTCGCCGGTCCACGGTTCACAACCGCAGAT
>PWJQ01000053.1 GCA_003560875.1 Methanomassiliicoccaceae archaeon | reverse complement strand
GGAAGGGATTTGAACCCTCGGACCACTAAGGACAGGATCCTAAGTCCTGCGCCGTTGGCCAGGCTTGGCTACCCCCGCTTATCGTCGCACAAAGCATTCTGATTAATCAAGTTTATCATTGCCCATCAGAGTAGTCAGGAACTCCTGCATCTTGATGAGGGCCGCGTCCCGGTCCACAGGATGGGTCTCGACCTTGCCGTTGACCATGAATACGTCACCGTGGCGGGCGAGTTCCCAAACACCCTGCACCGCTCTCTGCTTGTCGAAACGGAGGTAGAAGCCGTTCTCCTCGTCCATCCTCTCATTCAACTCTTCCAGGATGGCCTTGATGGCATCAACGCCGAGGACGGTGAACAGCCCTTTGTGGTCCTTACCACTCTTCAACTCGGCCTCGAACATCAATAGTCGGTTGCCGTGATGCCCCTCTCCCTCGCTGACCTCCACCTTATCTGGGTCGCAGAGGAGTTCCATGGTCTGCGCCAGAAGGTCTTCGTCCTCGGTGGCGTTGCACATCACTCTGACACGGATGTAATGGAATGTCTTGGCCATGGTCTTCGGACCTCCCTAGAACATGACCTCTCATAAAACTTGCCCACGGTTAGCCTAGTAAACGCTTTAATCAGGAAGTTACTTACCCGTTAGAATGCGAAACGTTGACACGGTCATCGATGATGGTGCCGGCCCCTCGCTAGCATGGAGGAATTGATTATGGAAAGATTACTGGACGATTCCGGCAAACTCCTGGTCCTAGGCAATGAGGCCATAGTGAGAGGTTGCATAGAGGCAGGAGTGGCTTTCGCTTCCACATACCCTGGGACGCCCTCCTCTGAGATAGGTAACACCTTGCAGAAGATCGGTCAGAAGGCAGGCGTCTACTTCGAGTTCTCCACCAACGAGAAGGTGGCACTCGAGGCTGCCGCGGCAGCGGCTGCGGCGGGTGTCAGATCATTCGCCTTCATGAAACATGTCGGTGTGAACGTCGCCGCTGATCCGATAATGACGTTGGCGTACTCCGGCGTTGACGGTGGAATGGTAATACTGACCGCTGACGACCCTTCATGCCACAGCTCGCAGAACGAACAGGACAACCGTTATTATTCCACTCTGTCACTTTTGCCGATGTTCGAACCCGCCACGCCGGCCGAGGCCAAGGAGATGCTGAAGGAGGCCTTCAAGGTCTCTGAGGAACTTGGTTCACCGGTGTTCTTCCGTACCACGACACGTGTGAACCACGCTCGCGGCGTCATAGAGAATACAAAACCGGAGAGGGAGCCTACGAAAGGCAAGTTCGTCAAGGATGCCTGTCGCTTCGTGAACATACCCGCCTTCGCACGCATGAACCGCCTGAAGCTGTTGGAGAGGAACGAGGCGGCCCTCAGGATATCCGAATCTTCACCTTACAACACAATCGAGGGTGATGGGCAGGTAGGCGTCATAACCTCCGGAGTCTCATACACCTACGCCAAGGAGTGGATGGAGGACGTCTCCATCCTGAAATTGGGGATGTCCAACCCCTTGCCTGAGGAACTTGTTGCGTATTTCATCCGTGACAAGGACCTGGTCGTCATTGTGGAGGAGCTCGAACCCTTCCTAGAGGACCAAGTGCTCCGTGTAGCTAGACAGAATGGCATCAGCACACCGATATTCGGTAAGCGCACTGGTCACATGCCTCGTGCATTTGAATACAGCCCGGATGTGATATCCAAGGTCGGTGTGGTACCCGTTAGGGAGGGCAAAGAGCCTCTCCAAGCACCTACGATGGCTCTACCGTCGCGTCCTCCCATGCTCTGCGCTGGCTGCCCCCACCGCGGGACATTCTATGCCTTGAAGAAGGCGGTCGGTAAGGAAGGGGCGATATATTCCTCTGATATAGGCTGTTACACACTTGGGATCCAGCCCCCCTTCGAGACCGCTGATTTCCTGCTCTGCATGGGCGGTTCGGTGGGCGCTGCCGGAGGTTTCTCCGCGGTGACTGACCAGAAGGTCGTGGCCATAATAGGCGACTCGACCTTCTTCCACACCGGGGTGCCTCCGCTTATGAACGCGACCTTCAACGGTCACAAATTCGTATTGGTCATAGTGGACAACCGCACCACGGCGATGACCGGTCACCAACCCCACCCAGGCACTGGTCGCAACCACGGTGGCAGGGACACCCCGGCTCTGGCGATAGAGCCGTTGGTCAAGGCCTGTGGAGTGGAGTACGTGGTCACCGTCGACCCTCTGGACGTTAAATCCACTCAGAAGGCAATCAAGGCCGCGCTGGAGCATGACGGCATGTCCGTCATCGTGTCACAGGGCCCCTGCCCCTTGGAGTTGAAGAAGAGGAGGGTCTTGAAGGTAAGTACTTACGCTGTCGATCAGGAAAAATGCGTCAAGTGTTATCATTGCGTCGAGGCCCTGGCCTGCACCGCGTTCTACCGCGATGGAAAGGATGTCAAGATAGATGCCGACCTCTGCATCGGTTGCGGGGTCTGTGCCGATATTTGCCCCCGAGGGGCCATGGGGGTGTTGGAATGAGATACTGTGTACAGATTGCAGGAGTCGGCGGCCAGGGAGTCCTGTTAGCGTCCAATGTTTTGGGCCATGCGGCAATGGCCGCCGGACACAAGTTGGCCATGAGCGAGGTCCATGGGATGGCGCAAAGAGGCGGTAGCGTATTGTCGACCCTGCGTTTCGGGGATGAGGCCCTCAGCCCCTTGGAGGCCACCGGTCAGGCGGACATCCTCCTCGGTTTTGAGCCGGTGGAGACCTACCGGATGTTGAACCTGGCCAACAAGGACACCCATATTCTCATGAACCTGCAACCGACCGTGCCCGTCAAGGTATCGATGGGTGCGGAGGAATATCCTCCCATCAATGATATCGTGTCCAACATACGCAGCGTCACCGACCGCCTAATCACCCTCAACGCCACCGAGTTGGCGATTAAGGCCGGTAAGGCGGTGGCCGCCAACGCTGCACTGATAGGTGCGGTGGCCGGTGTCGAAGACTTCCCGCTGGAACGTAATCTTCTGGAGGAGACTCTTCTGGATATGGTCCCGGAGAGGTTCAGGGAGATAAACGCCAAGGCTTTCCAGCTTGGTTATGAGACCGTCAGGTCCGTCTGAATCAAACCACTTTCACAATCCTTTCCCTTCCATAGCCGATGACCGCCCGGCGCATACCGCGCAATTCATCGTCCAGGGAGGGATCCCCGCTGTCCACCCTCAACACCTTCAGCCGCGATAGTTTGGAGGGGGTGCAGAGCACGATGATGTTGTTAGTTCCGACACGTTTCAGGACCTCGGGAGTGAACTGTTGGTTGCCCCGGCCCAACATGAATCCCTGTCCACCGATGACGCCGATCACTATGGAAGCCTCCTCGGTCGTCTCAAGGATTTTCATGATACCCTCGGATGAAAGATCGGTCGCCACAAGCTGACGATCCATTACCGCATCCACTCCGAGAATGGAGTGTTTTAGGTTCAACACGTCCATGCAGGACTTGGCTGTGGCTCCCGGACCTATAAGGTACATCGCACCCGCCCTCATCGACGCCGCCACTCCCTCGCCTATCTCTTCCCTCTGATCACGATCGCTACCGTCAGAGGGCCCTTTGGATCCGGGCATGAAGGAACTGTCCGTAAGAGACCTCATGTACCCATGCAACTCCACTTTCAACATCCCTTTGCGGAATGCGTCCTCGTCGATGTCCATTACCTCCACCGCGTCCGACTCCGTTCTTCCTTCCAGGAACGCCTGGAGCATGTCGCCCGCAGCCTCAGGCGTTGAGGCGAACACGCCAGAATGCATCTTCACTCCGGCTGGTACGCCCAATACAGTCAGGTCCGACCTGCCGTCGAGTATGTCACGGGCGGTACCGTCACCGCCGCAGAACAGGAGAAGATCGACATCTCCCATGGATGATGCAGCGTCAACGGTGTCAATTCTTGAACCGGAAAGTTTCATGGGAAGAATACCATGTGGGATGTCCAATCGTTTCAGGATGTCGGAACCCATTGCGCCTGGAGGGGATACCACGTCCACATCACTGAGGTCGGCCCGTGCCAAAGCCCTACTGGCCTTATCGGCCGAACCCGGTAGGGCTCCCATATCAAGCGCTTTGGCAAGAGCGTCACCGTCCGTGCCTTTCAATCCGACCGAACCTCCCATCCCGGCGATGGGATTGACGATGACACCTATCTTCATACTCCGTCAATCATCGGGTGGAATTAAAAATACTGTGTGAAAAAAGAGGGGGGTGGAGGCCCCCCGGAACGGCCCCATATCTAAACTACGGAGGTCATGGGAAGAGAATGCGGATGGTATCCGTATCCATTGCGGGCCATTCCCCATAAGGTTCGCCCATATCCGTCTCCAGTAGGGCGAGTTGTTCCAGGAAGGCGTTCGTCACCTTCTTTGTACTCTTTGATATGTATTCGTTTATACCGGCACTAGCCATGGTGAAGGCCTCATCCATGGTGGCGTCAGGGGCCTGTTCGAGCAACAGGTCGTTCTCCATGACCATGGTCATCGGTGCCATGGTCCTCAGACGTCTCAATCCATCGCGGGCGGTCCTGCATCTGCACTTCTCGAAACTGAATGGGTTTATGGCGATGGCGAAAGTGATCATCTCCAGACGCTGGGATATCTCGGCGATCACCGGTGCCGCCCCGGTACCGGTCCCGCCGCCCATGCCGGCGATTATGAAAACCATGTCATGGCCCTGCAGGGCATCCGATATCTCCTCGGAATGGGTTATCGCGCATGACCTGCCGAGTTCGTGGTCTCCCTTGGCCCCTTCTCCCTTGGTGACCCGGTCGCAGAGCAGAACCTTACGGTTGGCAGATACGTTCTTGAGGGAGCGACGGTCGGTGTTTATGGCAATCGTCTCAACGTTCGCCCCTGAATAGTAAATATGATCTATGATCGAGCATCCAGCTCCTCCCACGCCGACAACTGCCACCCTGGGCTCGATGTTCAGCGTCCAGTTCTGTATACTGCTCTCCATTGTGTCTTCCATTGCATCCCCTCTTTGTGTCGTACGGGGGCTCAGGGCCGAAACCCTGGTGCATCCCTAGCCCCCTTCCGCCTTCGTCGGCGATCATTCTTCGGACTGATCCATTCCGGACTCGATTAGTTTCTTGGAGGCCAAAGTCAGCTCCGTGATGCGTTGGTCTATTACCGGATCGTCATACATCTCGGCACAGCTCCTCAACGCCTCAAGGGCTTTCTGATGCCTTTCCAGGAGTTCTTTGTCCATTTTTCCCGCTCCTAGGCCGGTAAGGGTGGGGCCGAGGCCCCTGCATCCCTTTCCCTCGCCAGCCCATATATGTCCGTCTCCTTTATTTCTCTATGAGCTCCGGGTACATGTCATAGGCGGAGAAGGCCTTCTTGGCGGCGTCCTCCAAGGCCTCGCGGGGAACCAATGTCCTTTCGACAATGCGTTCCACGACGCCGGCCTCAGTATCGGCATAACCGTTCTCCTTGAGAGCTGCTAGAGCTCTCATGTAACGGTCTCCGAGTTGGATCGCCACACCTCTGGACTCCTCTTCCTGTGCATCCCTTCGCATGTAGTTCCGGAGCGCGATGCGAATTAGCTGTGAGCGGTTTGCGAACTCCGGATTCTCATCCAGGAACACATCCATTTCGAAGATGTCCTCCGGTTCCATCCTGAGCGTTATCCTCTCAACATCCATCCACATCACATCCTTGACGGAAAGGAGCCCCCTTCTGCGGCTCCTAATATGATATTTCAATACAGTCTATTTAAGAATTGTCATACAATGTCTGCCAAAGTATGACAAACAACCAGCAAGAAAAATATTATTTTTACACTCCTTTACGAAGATAAAAAGGTTGGCCCGTCATACTTCTCGGGAGGGAATGACCAACGCTCCTGGTTTACACAAATATCTAATAAAGAATTCCCCTTGCAGAATAACAAACCTCCAGAGGATTTGAAAATGGCATCCGGTTACAAGGGAATAGAGGAGAAGTGGCAGAGTAGATGGCAGGCCGAGGGTCTTCACATATCAGAGGTGGACGAGCGGCCCAAGTTCATGATCATCTTCGCCTATCCTGGTGTGACCGGATATCTGCACGTCGGTCACATGAGAGGTTACACGTATGTTGACGCCATCTCCCGCTTCAAGCGTATGGACGGCCACAACGTTCTATTCCCGGTGGGCACACATGCAACTGGCAACGGGGCGATAAGTCTGGCTTCCCGTGTCGCTTCCCGGGACCCGGACACTGTCGATTATCTCCTCCGGAACGGATGCCCCGAGGAATCTCTGGCTTTGTTGGAGACTCCGGAGGGAGTCGTGGATTTCTTCAACGACGTCTATGTTAACGACTACTGGAAACGCTTCGGGTTCCTCTGCGATTGGAGGAGGTTCACTTCATCCATACGTCCCGATTACAACCGCTTCATCCAATGGCAGTTCAGAAAGCTCAAGGATGAGGGATTGTTGATACAGAAACCCTATTACGCCCCGGCCTGCGTGGAATGCGGTCCAGTGGCGGTGGACCCCTCTGAGACTGACCTGTCGAGAGGCGGCAATGCGGAGATAAACGAGTATACGCTTCTCAAGTTCAGATGCGGGGATGAGTTCCTCGTCGCTGCCACGTTGAGGCCTGAGACCGTATACGGTCAGACGAATTTCTGGGTGAACCCCGAGGTTGAATATGTCCGTGTCAAGGTGGACGGCGAGACTTGGGTGCTTTCCGAACCAGCGTCCCGAAAGCTTGTGCACCAGATAGACGGTGTGGAGGTACTGGAGAGTATTCCGGGCCGGGACCTTCTGGGGAAGATGTGTGAAGCGCCCATGATCCGACGTGAGATACCGGTGCTTCCGGCCCTGTTCTGCGATCCCAATGTGGGTACGGGACTTGTGACCTCGGTGCCCTCAGACGCACCCGACGACCTTATCGCACTCCGTCAACTGCAACGCGACCCCGAGTGGATGAGGTCGCTGGGGATGGATCCCTCCGTAGCGGATATCGAGGTCATCCCCATCATCGACATCGAGGGATACGGCCCCTGTGCCGCTGTCGACATCGTCGACCGCCTCGTCATAGAGGACGGTAAGGACCCGAGGATCCAGGAAGCAAAGAAGCAGGTCTACAAGGACGGTCACCACCAGGGTAGGATGAACTCCAACTGTGGATCCTACGAGGGTCTGAAGGTGGAAGAGGCGAAGCTGCGCATGCGTGATGACATGCTCCACTCAGGAGAGGCACGTATGTTCTACGACCTGTCGGAAGAGGTCGTCTGCCGTTGTGGTAAGCAGGTCATGATACGCCGTGTCGATGACCAGTGGTTCATTGATTACGGTGACGCCGACCTCACCGCCCGCACCAAGGAGCACTGCCGCAGCATGGACATCTTCCCTTCGGAATATTACAACAACGTCCAAGGAGTGCTCGATTGGTTCCGCGAGCGCGCATGTGTCCGACAGGGGAACTGGTTGGGCACGAGGTTCCCGTTCGATGAGAACTGGATTATCGAGGCCATATCCGACTCCACACTCTATCCAGTCTATTATATCATCTCCCCCTATGCCAATGATGGAACGATCGTCCCGGAGCAGATGACCGAGTCCTTCTTCGACCTCGTCATACTCGACAAAGGGGATTACGCTAAGGTGTCCAAGGAGACCGGGGTCCCCGAGGATGTGCTGAGAAGGATCAAAGACGATGTGTCTTACTGGTACCCTCTCGATCTGAACCTCGGCGGCAAGGAACATATGACGGTCCACTTCCCGGCGTTCCTGTTCAACCACCAGGCAATCATGCCCGATCACGGTCTGCCCCAAGGGATATTCGTTAATTGGTACATAACCGGAAAGAAGGGCAAGATATCAAAATCAAAGGGCGGGGCGCAACCCATCCCCGGTGCCGCCGAGAAGTTCGGCGTCGATGCCCTGCGCCTCTATTACTCCCACGTGGCATCCCCGTTCGCGGATGTGGAGTGGGATGAGGACATAGTGGTATCCTATCGTCTAAGGGTCGAAAAGGTCCTCAGGATGGTGGATGAGCTGTGCACTTTGGACGGGGAGGATGAGGGAGTAGCCGACCGTTGGATACTCTCCCGGCTTTCCCGGCATATACAGGCCACAAGGTCCCATATGGATTCGTTCGACATACGTCAGTTGGCCAACGTCGTATATTTCGACATACCCAACGACATCAGGTGGTACCTCCGCCGTGGTGGTCGTTGCCGGTCCACCGCTTGCACTGTCATCGACGCCTGGCTGAGGATGATTTGCCCCATCACCCCCCATTCCGCCGAGGAGGCATGGGAGTCCTTCGGCGGCGAGGGTCTGATATCCAACGCCGATTATCCTGTGTCCACGGGCACGGACGCATCCAGCGAATTGGCTGAAAGCTATCTGCGCGACGTCCTCGAGGATATAAACGAGATCGTGAGGGTGACAGGCATGGCACCGGCCAAGCTCCATCTCTACACCGCTCCGGAATGGAAGTTGAAGATTGCGGAGATGGCTGCCGAACTGGCTCATGAAGGTGCACTCAGCGTCCCCGCACTGACCAAGTCCGCCATGCAGGACGAGAGGATCCGCGTCCATGGCAAGGCGGCCTCGGAATTCGCGAAAAAGACGGCTCAGGACACCATGAGGCGATCGACCGCAGAGTTGGAGAGGTTGTCCGCTCCTATGGACGAGACTTCTCTACTACAAGAGGCGAGGTCGTTCCTGGAGACAGAGCTGGGATGTACGGTGGCCGTTCACAACGCCGATTCCGAATCGATACACGATCCGCAATCAAAGGCCAAGGCGGCCGCTCCGTTGAGACCGGCCATATACTTGGAGTGAACTCACTCCCGCCAACGGCGGTAGAGTTTGTGTTGGACACCGACCTGGTCCAGAGCGCGTCCCACCATGAATGTTATGATGTCATCCAGGCTCTCCGGTTTGTGGTAGAAGGCGGGGCTGGCATCCAGCATCACCACCCCTGCCCGGGCCAGACGGAGTTCGTTCTCCAGCATGAACTCGCTCTTCGGCGTCTCCCGCGGGACGACGATAAGTTTGCGACGCTCCTTCAGCGCCACTGACGCCACCCGGGTGATGAGATTGTCTGCTATGCCATTGGCGATCTTGGAGACCGTGGACATGCTACAGGGCATGATGAAGACCGCATCTACGGGATTGCTTCCCGAGGCCACTGGTGCGTTGAGGTCATCATCCTCGAAACAATGGTCGGCCAATCCCTTGATCTCATCGTAGGTGATCCCACATTCATGTTCCATGATCCCTTTTGCAGTAGGTGACATGACCAGTGTCTTCTCGCCGGGCAGTTCTTTAAGTAGCCGGAGGCCGTAGGCGCTACCGGATGCGCCGCTTATGCAGACAACGAATCTCACGTAGGTTAACTCGTCAATTGCATAGATTAAGTTTCTGGTCCGCACCCATACTGGGCGAAATCTCCATAACGCTTTTATATAGGTGCAATATTCACACAGATAGCAATACTCCCTAACGCCTTAGTTTGGGTACTGTTAATAGAGGTCGAATAATATGGTCACCGTCTATGATGTCCCTCCTGAGAAATTGATACTCAAAACCGCCGAGAAGCTCAAGCAGATAGAGAGCATCGAGCCGCCCGAGTGGGCCGAGTTCACCAAAACAGGAAGGCATACCGAGAAGGCCCCTACCCAGGAAGACTGGTGGTACACCCGGGCCGCCTCCGTTCTGCGGAAGATTTACGTCAAAGGCCCCATGGGCTCGTCCCGCCTCGCCGAGGAATACGGCGGATTCGCCGACCGCGGCGCAAAGCCTAACAAGGCGGTAAAGGGCAGCCGTAACATCGCCAGAAAGTGCTTGATGCAGCTGGAGGCCGCTGGCCTTCTCACCCCCTCCGACAAAGAGGGCCGTGGCATCAGCTCCAAAGGGATGTCCGTGCTGGACAATGCCGCTAAAGAAGTATTTGACGAGATGAACGCCTAGGTGGTTTAGTATGGATGAGTCTGAGATTGAAAGTATAAGGCAAAGAAGGACCGCCGAGTTGCAGCGTCAGCAGCAACAGAGCGCTCAGGCCGAGGATCAAGCCAAGCAGCGTGAGCTGCAGAAGCAGAACATACTCAGACAGCTGCTCACAGTCGAAGCCCGCGATAGGCTGGCGAATGTACGTGTGGCCCATCCAGAATTGGCTGAGTCAGTGGAGTATCAGCTCATTCAATTAGCCCAGTCGGGCCGATTGAAGGATTTAATCAACGATTCAATGCTCCGTGACATACTCAGGCAGATGACGCCCCAGCAGAGGGAAATCAAGATCGAGAGGAAGTAAGATGACAAGGAACAAGCCGCCCGCGATGAAGGCCAGGCTAAAGAAGGCTGGAAAACAGAACCGTAGAGTGCCTGCCTGGGTCATGATTCGGACCAACAGGAATTTCCTGCGCCACCCCAAGCGCAGAAGCTGGCGCACCAGCAACCTCAAGGAGTGATTCGGATGGATGATAACGAGAGGATTATGAACATCCCCTTGAGGGATACGAAGGCCGTGCCCCGCAGTAAGAGGGCCAACCGGGCCATCAAGGAGATCAGGGAGTACATCGCACGTCATATGAAGGTCGACGATCAAGAGCTCATATGGATAGACACCGCCCTGAACGAGAGGATCTGGTCCCGTGGAATTCAGAAACCCCCCGCTAAGATAACCGTCAAGGCCGTCCGCTTCGAGGATGGTCTGGTAGAAGTCTCCCTGGCCGGGGAGTGAGGTCGTAAACGTATGCTAAAGCTCTCGAACTACGAGGGTAATCCCTACATAGGCGTTTATTCAACCGCCAATGAGAGCATAGCACTCCTTCCCTCCGATTCCGGCGCTGAGCTAGCGAAGGCGGTAGAGGGGGCCATGGACGTGGAGCCCGTGAGGCTCACGATGTCATCATCACATGTCATCGGATCCTTGGTGGCCATGAACTCACATGGTATAGTGGTCACCAACCAGGCGGAGTCGGCGGAGATACGTCGATTGGAGGAGTACCTCCCCGTTTTTAAAATCAACGACCGTTTGAACGCCGCCGGGAACAACATCCTGGTCAACGACCATGGCTTGGTTGTGAACCGTAACATGAAACCGAAGACCATCGAGGACCTGGAGGATTTCTTCGGACTTGAATGCCTTCGGTTACGTGTCGCGGGGATGGACACCGTTGGTTCCGCTTGCAAAGTGACCAACAAGGGCGGCATATGCCATCCTAAGGCCACCGCCGTGGAGATGGCGGAGCTCAGTCAGGCATTGAAAGTGGATTTCACACCTATAACTCTCAACTACGGCTCCGCGATGGTCGGTTCATGCGTCATCGCCAACTCCAAGGGAGCGGTGGTGGGTAACATCAGTACGCCTATAGAATTGGGTAAGTTAGAGGATTCCCTCTATCTTTATTGACCCTGACCATCACATAGAGAATACCCAGTATTCCATTTCTTCGACCATGTCCTCGGGTATGAAGTCTATCTCGTTCCCGACCATGTAGATCAGTTCTGCAGGTATGTCCTTGAGGAAGTTCTCCAGATTATCTAGTACGAGGCCTAGGCCGCTGATCCTGTAATGCATCGGTATCACGATGCGGGGGCCGATCTTGGAAATTACCTCCTTGGCCTGTTCGGAGTTGATGGTCGTCACACCTCCGACGGGTATGAAGAGTATATCCACTTCTCCGATACCGGCGATAATGTCATCATCGAGGATATGGCCCAAATCACCTAGGTGACAATATCTGATGCCATTCATGGAGAAGCGGTAGATGAAGTTTTCACCTCTCTTGCTTCCTTGGAACTCATCATGGAAGGTCTCGAAACCCTCGATCTCGACGTCTTTGACCTCCTGATACCCCTCGGAACAATTAACCTCGACATGTTCACCTTTGACCACACGCGATGCATTGTGGTCGTAATGGTTGTGACTTATCATGATTATGTCCGCCCGGGTCCTCGGCGGTCTTATGCCTATGGATTTCCCGTCATGCGGGTCGGTCAGTATGGTGACCTCGTCCTTTATCTCGAAACAGGAATGACCATGCCATTTAATCTTCAGTAAATCACTTCCGACTAAGCTAGAGAGGATTGGTTAGGCTGAAGGTGAATTAACCCTTTGTCCTTCCGCCAGTCAACAACCGATACTGGCCAAAATACATTAATATGAACATAACCACTTGGTGAAACAGAATGAGAAGGACATTGATTCTGGCAGTGGACCGTGATGACGATTTCGGTAAAAAGGCCGATATACAGAGTCCAGCTGTGGGCAGGGATGCTAACGAGAAAGCCGCCATGTCCCTGGCCTTGGTGGATCCTGAGGATTCTGATGTCAACACCATACTGGCTGCCTTGAGCATGTATGACGAGATGAAGAGGGACGGTTACGATGTCGAGATCGCCCTCATCTGTGGAGACCCCAAGGTCGGTTATCGTTCCGACAGCAAGATCTCCCAGGAACTCGAATACGTGCTGGATACTGTAAAGCCAGACCGTGTGATACTCGTTAGTGATGGAGCCGAGGACGAGTACATCTACCCCATAATATCATCTCGGGCCAAGATAGATTCCGTTCGCCGGGTTTTTGTCAAACAGGCCCCTGGTGTCGAGGGCGCACTGTACATCATTATGAAGATGCTGCAGGATGATGATAAGAGAAAGCGATTCATCATACCTCTAGGTATAATACTGATGGTGATCGGGATGTTCTCCATCATACCCGACCTCTATAACCTACTGAGTACTGGTTCCATAGGTTATGTCTCCGGGATGTTGATGGGGGCGCTGTTCCTTGTGCTGGGGATATACTCCTTGAGTTATGCTTATAAGATTCTCCCGCGCATGAAGGATTGGTACAAGGCTTTCCGTGATGCCGTCAGACGCGGCAATCAGAAGATACCGTTCACCGCCGTCGCGATAGTCCTGTTCATCGCTGGATTGATCCTCGGAGTCCGTTCGGCCCTCGACGTCCCTGAGGCCAGCGGATTGTACAGGATGATACTGTTCGCCACTGGCGTTCTATGGATGTGGATATTCGCATTGATTTCATACGAGGTCGGAAAATTCCTGGACCTGTACCTCGAGACCCAGCAGATAAGACACAGTTTCTTGATAGCCACCTTGACCCTTTTCGCCATGGGATTCATCACACAGGGACTACTGGACATTTTCGCTCTGGCCCTTGGTTTCACACCGACCAATGAGTTGGTGATCGTCATCGAGTTGATGCTCGGATTCACCTTCGCAGTTCTGGCAGGCATAATGCAGTCGACATTCAACCTCATAATCGAGGAGAACACGGATGTACAGGAAATCTGAGGGCGGATCATGGATTTCGCGGAGTGGGAACCGGTTTACAGCCAAATCATCCAAGAAATGGGTTATTCGGTGATTGATGATGAGGCTTCAGCTAGATTGTTACGGTCTTTGACACTCAATAAGGTCCTCATCGACCCAGATGTGCTCAGGCCTCTTATGAGGTGCAGGGTCAATGTCATCGGGGCCGCCGCAAGGCCCGATGACCTCGAAGAGATCGAAGGCACATCGATATGCGCAGGCTCGGCCGCCACCGCCTTCATGGAAGCACAAAGAACCCCTGATATACTGGTGACCGACCTTGACGGGGTGATAAGGGATCAAAAGGAATGTTGCCGCCAAGGAGCGGTGGCCGTCATACACGCCCATGGCGACAACAACGACCTCATACAGGCTCACATCGATGGGTTCGATTGCCGTATGATAATCACCACCCAATCCCGTCCCGATCTGGCTGTTGTCAACTTCGGAGGTTTCACCGATGGGGACCGCGCGGTATGCATGGCCCGTCATCTGGGGGCCAAGGATATACATCTCATAGGCTTTGATTTCCGTAACCCCGTGATAAAGGAGGGTGAGGACATCGACACCAAGGTCAAAAAGCTCAGTTGGGCCGAGCGCATCATAATCACGATGAACCCTGCCCATGTTTCTCTTACATTTCGTTGATATCAGATTAATCAGGGCGATATTATATTAGAATGCAGCACATTCAACTTTACGAGGCCCGTATATTGACGTTCGTAACAATGGAGAACATTGTCGCCGCCCTTAAGAACACATTAGGGCGCAAAGGTATGCAAGATAAGGAGATCACCGACCTTGCGGAATACATCATGAGCTACTTCGGCTATGAGTCCGAGGTCATTGACAACATTCTCAGCTCTGAGGATAGGGATGTATTCTACATGTTAGAGGAGGAGGGCATACTCAGCACCACCCAGGAACAGGTTAATCTGAAGAAGGGCAAACTGTGGAGGATCCATTATTGGGTTCTGAAAGGGGAACACATCGACCGCCTTGCACATCAGGAAGGTAAGAGCGAGAAGGTCACCGATGAGTACGAGCAGGTTTACGGTGACATGGGCGACGACGTCTGGAACAGGCACTCTGAAGACTCGGACGATGGAAACCATTAATTGTCTCTTCCGGTTCAAGGTTCTAGATGGATATCGTAACGCTGCTACTTCTGTCACTAGTCACCCTCTATATCGGAGCCTGGGTTTTCATAAGAAGGAACCCTGCGGCTGAGAGGAGGGGCATAGTCCCCTATGGACCTACCATAATGGTGAAGACCCAGGTGGGTAAGGTCCTAGTGGATAAACTGGCAGCTCCGAGAAGGTTCTGGAGGGCGTATGCCGCACTCTCCAAGGTCATCGTTTTCGGTCTGATGATATTCATCACCGGCCTCTTGTTATGGCAGATGACCTTCATCTCCAACATCCCCCGCGAGAGTGCACTGGGTCCACAATACATTCTCGGCATACCCGGATTGAATCCGATCATACCGATCGGTTATGGGATAATCGCCCTCATAGTCTGCATATTCATCCATGAGGCGGCGCACGGGGTTCTCACCCGCGTCCACAACATGAACATCAAGACCACTGGCTTACTTTTCCTTGTATTCCCTATAGGCGCCTTCGTCGAACCGGACGAGGAGCAGCTGAGCAAGGCCGGAAAGCGGGAGAGGGGCGACGTCTATGCGGTGGGGGCGGCCACGAACTTCATACTCGCCATGCTCCTGGCCGTCATCCTAACATTCTCGCTTCTAGGCGGAGTCCAAGCGTCCTATGCCGACAATCCCGTCATCGTCACGGTCAGCGGAGGATCACCTGCGGACATGGCGGGCATGGGCATGGGTATGGTCATCATCGGTATGGACGGTACTCCTGTCGAGACCATAAACGACTTCTTCGCATTCAACGGCTCGGATCCCGGTGATATAATCAATATCACCATCGTGCAAAGAGACGTTGAAAGAAACATGTCGATGGTATCGGGAGTTCTCATAGAATCCGCATTCTCCGGTCAACCCGCACATGAATCCGGCGTACGGGCCGGGATGTTGGTGGAATCTGTAGAGAACGTGACAATACGTTCTCTGGCGGACTTCAATGCCGTGATGGACGAGACTGATCCCGGACAGGAGATAACGGTGGGGATGCTATCTCACAATCCAGAGACCGGTAATTGGGACCCACGCACGTTCAACATCACCCTCGGTGAAGGGCCATTACCCAAAGGTTATCTCGGTGTGACGACCAGCATGTCAGGGATGGGCGTGAACACCCCCGACAACGTACTCGGTTTCCTCAAGGAGCCATACAGGAATTCGGAGACTCCCGGGGATTACGTGATGGATTCCCTGCGCTTCCTCGCACTTCCATTCCTGGGCCTCTCGCCGATGCCATCGGAACTCACATGGTTGTTCGAAAGCAACGGGATCCTGCAAGGGGATTCGTTTTGGATCATGGTAAACCTGGTCTATTGGATATTCTGGATGAACCTGATGATAGGGCTTACAAACGCTCTGCCCGCAGTCCCCCTCGACGGAGGTTTCCTGTTCATGGACTCCTTAGACAGTGTTGTGAAAAAGGTCAACAGGAAGGCCGATGAAGAAGAGCGTCGCAGGACGGTGCAGAGCATCACATCATGGATGGCACTTCTGATACTGTTAATGATAATATGGCAGTTCGTAGGTCCCAGACTATAAAAAAATAAGAGATTTGGAAGTTGTTTGTAGTCAGAGCTCGACGCTCTGACCTTTGACCCGGTCGTGAAGCTCCCCGATCTTGCCCTTATTCCAGCTGCTTATCTTGGAGTAGAAGCCGGTGACGCGGGTGATGCCCTCGACGTTCGGGGACTGGCAATAGCCGCAGTTGTCCCTTATACCTCTGGCAGTCTTGCCGCATTCCAGACAGGAGGTGAACTCCGGACTGAAGGCTATCTGGGCGTTGTTGGTGTTGAAGAAGGTCTTCCTCACGAAGGCGGCTATGTTCTCCGCCGGCGGTTTGGACTCTCCCAACCACACATGCGTCAACGCTCCGGCCTCGATCAGAGGATGGAACATCCCCTCTTTCCTGGTCCGCTCGATGGGGCTAACATCCGCAGACACGTTCAGATAGGTGGAGTTCGTGTAATACAACTCGCCATTGGCCTTGCTGCCCTTGACGACTGAACTTGCCTGTAGGGGGAACTCCTTCATGTCCAATTTTGCGAAGCGGTAGGCGGTGCTCTCGGCAGGCGTCTGCTCGAGGGGCATCTTGATGTCATTCTCCTCTCCTATCCTCTCCACCTCCTTCTTCATGTAAGCTATGACTTTCAAACCGAACTTCAACGCCTCCTTGGATTTATGCATCTCCTGTCCGATGTGGTACTGGACCAACTCATTCAGGCCGACCATTCCGACCAGGAAACTGGACTTGTCTATGCGGTAGTATGATTCGCCGTCGAGGTCCATGGCGAGAAGGGCTAGAGGTCCGTAGTTCTTGAGACTCATCAGGTGGGCTATGAACTCCCTCTTCTGCAAATGGGCTTTGGCTGCCAGTTCGATGTGATGAGTGAGGATCTCAAAGAGCTTGTCATCGTCCCTGTTGGCCATGTAGGCCATGCGTGGGAGGTTTAGGGTGCAGTTCTGCATGGCGGAGAACCGCATCTTCCACGGTGTCTTCGCCTCCATCAGGTCCTCATCGTTCAGCTTGAAGGAGAGGCGGCAGCACTCCGATATCTTGGCGGTGTCACCACGGTCGAAGACGAAGTACGTGTTCCCCTTCTCGGTGGCCACATCCGATATCTTGATAAGGAACTCCTCGTGACCTTCGGTCTGGAAGAACCGATCTGTGATATGGACCTGTGGCTTAGGGAAGAAGAAGGGTCTGCCCAGGGCATCGCCCTCTATATAGACGTCGAAGAGCGCGTTCAGGAAGCGTCTGCTTTCCGTCTCGTAATCCTCGTAGTTCTTTCCTGTGAACTTTCCTCCCGGCCCGATGGCGGGAACACCCACGAAGTGTTTCGGGGTCTCCCAATAAAGGTTGATGTCGCTGAATATGGATTGACCGCCGCGGGCGACGGCCTGTTGCGCGAACTCGTATATCAGAATCTGAGCAAGCTGCTTCATCCTCTTGTCATCGACATCCACCAGATAGGGGGCTAGGAAGGTGTTGAACGCATCCCATCCGATCGCTCCTGCGTAATGACCTTGTAGGGCGGCGGAGAATTTTATGATCTGCTCTATGAGCACTTCGGGATGTTTTGCCGGAGTAGCTATCGAGAGTGCGTTGGGCAGGTTGAGTCCGAATTTCTTGACGTACTCTATAGACTGGCCGCTGCAGTACGGTCTGTCGATCATCCCCAGATCGTGGAGGTGGACGGTTCCGCTCATGTGAACATCGGCAATGTCCGGGGTGAAGACCTCGAGAAGGGCGAACTCTTTCTTTATGTTCTCTGACAAGGTCAGATTCGTGGCCTCCGGCCCATGGGGTACGTTGGCATTCTCCTTGTTAGGGTTCATGATGATCTGGCGAGCGTCGTAGAGTGGAACTCCGAGCCTTGTATGCTGCTTACGTATCGCCTCCAAGCCGTACTCGATCAGCTTGGCGTTCGTCATCTCCCTGATCAGCGGGGCGGTTATGTACTCGATCTCCATCTTGGAGACCATCTTGTCAACCTCAGTGGCCACTATCGCGGCCGCATCCTCGCTTATGTCCGTCTCGCGCATCAGCGCGTCGTATATCCTCTGTTTGTCCCACTTCTTCAACTCCTCATCCGAGGTTCTGACGAAGAGGGTGAGGTCTGTCGACTCGCTTCCCTTTCCTTGCGAGCCCTTTTTTATGGATTCTTTGACACTCATCATATTCCCACCTCACGAATCAATCAAACGTGATAGTCTTTCTCTCCCATAGGGACTAATCCATTTAACATCCTAGGTATAAATGGATTTTTGAACTCAGTGTGATAATCATTATGACTGTTAATTCTGGATATTGTTATCCAATATGTTATCAGTTCTGTTATCAAGTACCGTGTCCAGACGCCATTTCACAATCGTATCGTTCCTAAAAATACAATACCGTCCTTATCGTATTTCACTGCATCCATGCCACAAATACTATGATTTCCGGCGTGTGCAAATTCTGAAATCATCATCGGTGCATGGGAAACGGATGGTCCACTTAGTACCGCCTTCCAATCTCCATGACAACTTCCCCTTGAACTTATCTTCAACGATCCTCCTGACGATCTTGAGCCCCAGCCGCCCTTGTGACTCGATATCGAACTCCTGAGCTAGACCTATGCCATTATCTGATATGCTGAGAATACAACTGTCCTCTTGGCTTTCGAGCCTGACCTCTATCTCTCCCCCTCCTTCGGGGAAAGCGTGCTTCACGGAGTTGGTGACCAATTCGGCGACGACCGTGCTGATGTCCATGATGGCCCAGTGGTTGATCCTCACCCCGTTACCTTCTATTTGAACTTCGAGACGGTCTTTCTGCGGCGAGGATTCCAGGATATCATCCATGAGACGACACATATGATCTTCAAAATCGATATTGATAATATCGTCCCCCTCATAGATCTGACTATGCACCGATGATATGGCCAATAACCTCGACTCAAATTCCAAGAGGCTCTTACGGGCCTCCGGGTGGTCGGTCTCCCTTATCTGCATGTTAATAAGGCCGATTATTGATGCCAGATTGTTCCTTACACGGTGATGCACCTCAGCCAGTAGGGTCGTCTTCTCCATAACGGCCTTCTCAAGGCTGACCTCGTAATCCTCGATGTCGGTCACATCCTCTGCGATGGCCTCATAGCCATAGGCCTTCTCTCCATTCAACAGAGGTATGAAACAGAAATTGTAGGTCCTCTGACGGGAGTCGACGTCAGTAATCCGAAGTTTATCTACGAACTTTTCTCCTCTAAGCGCCCTTCTCTCATCCTCATCGAATCTTTGCCGGTCTTCATAGGAGACGATAGACCTGATGCCATACGCGACATGGTCTTCGTTGTTTGCTGCTCTAACCATCTCATAGGCCGAAGGTGAGAAGTAGAAATAACCAAGGTCCTTATCGAACATGAAGACGAACTTGTCCTTATCGCCGATTATCCTATTGAGGGTGAACGCTTCCCATCTGAGCATCGTTAGAACCGTCCCGATGGTTATGAACACTATGGATCGTGACACGACGTTTATCCATTCGGACATCGGTATCGTCTCCAGAACCAGTCCGAAAAATAAGAATTCCGATACATACAGGATTGCTAACCCGATAGAGAAGGCGACACCGCGATTGGGAAACCAATACACGGTCATTATTATCGGCAGATAGAAGAAATGAGGGAATATCACATTCATCCCGCTTGACAGACCGACGATTGATGATGCTATGATGATGGATGTTACGATGGTCACGGCAATGATCTTCTGCTGGATCGTGAGATTTTTGCTCGACACCTGCAAAAGCAGACGGTTCAATCTCCTATAGGGTACATTGACTCCCTTGACGCGATCATGCCTCTGTTCCTCTCCATCATTTTCCATCATCAATCTCCGAACGGTAAGCCCACTGCCGATATCAATGATGATAAGTCATATGGTCATCTCTTAACTCTTTCTGATTTCCATCAGATTCAAAGGGATATCCGTTGAAGGGATTCTGAGATGTGATTCTGAAGGACTTCCGTATCCAATGTTTGGGTGAAGTGTCACCTGTGATCACATTCACATGTCCTCTTCTGTAGGCCGGGGCCGTAAAATTACACATGGACACCTTCTCCGTTTATATCGGGACATCGGAATAGCAGCCGTTGATATGCTTCGAGAGTGATGACCTCCGATACAGCTTCGGAAATAACCTTGCTTCCTGCAAGCCATCTCTGAGACTTTTTTGCTAAGATCCTGTCGTTACTCTCATAGTCGTAGATCATATCATTTATCTAGAAACGATATCGCCCATCACTGACGGTTAATATTTGATACTCGTTATATTCAATATGGAAAAAAACGACAGGTTCCAGCTGATAAATATTCGAATCTCATTCATCGCTCCTGTCAATAGGGCCATACAGTTATCTGAACCGCGGTTCGTTTACCATGGGTCGAAGGCAACATCTTTATTATCATATCTGTTATCAGATTCGATACAATGAGTAAGCTTCTATTGCAGGAGGACTTCAAAAGGACCATCCTGGAGGCACTTGGCAAGGACGGCAAGTCCATCAGCGCCTTGGCCAAAGAGCTCGAAAAATCAGGTTATAAGATACACCGTCTCATCATCACCGGTTATCTCAGAGCCCTCTCGGACATGCAGATCGTCAAGGAGAAGGACATACCGCCATCCAAGGTCTACACTCCGATCAGCAGTCACGATGACAACGTCTACAGCCGCGCATACATGGCCTCCAAGGAGACCTGCGACGACCCTGATAAACGAACACTGCAAGTGTTGCATTCACTGCTCAGGCGTCCAGTCTTCGAATCGGAGTTGCGTCTCGCCGGAGTGGATATCATCAAAGGCAGTAGGGTCGAGCATAACACCCTTGCCGAATTGCGATCCAGTATGCCGAAGAGATTGAGGACGAAGTTCCCAGCAGCTGACGTTGCCTATGAGCCGGACGAGGATATGCCGGTCGAAGAATACGCACGTGCCTTGGAGGCAATGTCCACATCACTCACACAATCCAGGCATTTGGTGCTCGACACCCGTCAGAGCAAACTGCTTTGAGTCGACAATATATTTATTACAGGATTGTTTACAAGTGGACATGGACATCGATGGAATCGTGAGCACAGTGAGGAACTTCCCGGGCATAACCCGAAAGCATCCCATCCAGGAAGTGGTAGGATATCTCCCTACCGCGGATTTCTCCGATGTCCTAGCCTCGGCGGGAGAGGACGCCGCAGTCATCAAGCATGGGGATGAATGCATCCTTTTCGCTGCCGATGGTATAATGGAATCCCTGATGAAGACCAACCCCTATTATGCGGGTTACTTCGCCGTCCTGGTGAATGTTAACGACATAGCCGCCATGGGCGGTATGCCCTTGGCGATGGTGGACATCGTTTCGATCAAGGATAACCGCATATGCACCCAGGTCCTCAAAGGCATGGAGAGGGCGGTGAGGAAGTTCATGGTCCCGGTCGTTGGTGGCCACACCCATCCCGACTGTGCCTACAACGCCATTGATGTGTCCATAATAGGGACCGCCCCCTGCGACGAGGTCATATACAGCCACACAGCCAAGGTCGGAGACGATATCGTTTTTGTCATGGACCTCGACGGTTTCTATCCGCCCGAACTGCCCTTGGCCTGGGATACGACCACGGCAAAGGATGATGAACTGGTGCGAAGGCAGATAATCACTATGAGACAGATAGGCAAGGAGAAGCTCGCCTCCGCGGCCAAGGACATGAGCAATCCCGGTGCCTTAGGCACGCTCGGTATGTTGCTGGAGACCAGTGGCAAAGGTGCGCATGTGGACCTCGCTAAGATACCACGACCGGCGGACATAGATTTCACCCAATGGTTGATTTCCTACCAGGGTTGCGGTTTCGCCATCACCTGTTCTCCTTCCTCGTCGGCAAGGATCATGGAACTGTTCTCCGAAGTCGGCCTCGATGGTGCTGTCGTCGGTAAGGTGGAGAACGGAAGGATCTACAGCATCCGTGACGGCGATGAGGAGCGGGTCCTCTTCGATTTCGGTAAGGACAAGATAACCGGTTGCATAAGAAAGGGATGAGTGCTAGGCCACGGAGGTAGCCGCGCTCTCGCCTGGAGGTTGACCGTATCGCTTCTCAGCCCCGCTACCCCTCGAGCGTCGGTAGTTCACGGTAAGGCTGCTCCCGTCAGGGCCTCGCCCGGTTTCCGCGATTAGAGTGGCGGTAACGACCCTCCGGTCGAACCTAGCCACTGCCACCGGCCCCGTTGGACAGGACCTCATAGTCGCAATACTGGGCCTCCGGGTCCGAGCCACGTCGTCCTCCGTTGTCACCTCCGCATATCGACGGTTTCGGTATACAAGGATACGCCGAACATCCCGGTCAAGCCTAGCATCCGGTGCTAAGGCCCAGGGATATTTAGTCGTTTCCTTATCTCAGGGTGTGTCAGCGTCACGCGATGCGCGCAGCGACCGAAGCCATTCGTAATAATATTGGTTGGATATCCTCGCCAATTCCACGAAGGTATTCAGAGGTCCCTTCATCATCCTGTTGGGGCGCATCGATATCGTCAAGGAGCCAATGATGCATTTCTTGGAACGGTCAGAGATGGAATTGTCATGGACCGCGAGGTTCCGCATCGTTATGATATCGTTCCACTCCCGGTGCCGGTCAGAGGTCATGCGTCCATCGATGAGGGACTTGTCCATTATCGACCTCAGGGAGATCTGGGCATCAGTCACGCCATCTTGTTTGGAGATCTTCTTGGCGGAGTGCTCTATGGTACTCAGAACATCGACGAAGAGCATCTTCCCGAGATACACGGATCTCTCGGCGATCTCGGCGCTCAGATCCTCCTCATCGATGTCGTAATTACGCACGCCTCCTGACCAGAGCCGGTAATAGAACTGCAGTATCTCCTTGGTTATCATGGATTTGTTATGTATCATGGAGAACGCCATGGCAGCAGGGTCCTTACTCCCCGATTCCTCGGCCAGGATTGCGGAGTAAAGTCTAGAATCCTCCATCAGCATATCGGCCCTCTCCACAAGGTCGAACATCACCGTCCAATCTACTAGTCCGTATAACTGGTTTGTGTTCCCTGCCCGCTGTTAATTTAATATCATTGATATGCAATCCCTGTCGGAGGAGAACCTGATGTATTGGAATGCCCGCATGGAATGTATGCCGAAGGAAGAACTGAAAAGACATCAGTTCAGGGAGTTGAAGACCCTGGTTTATCGGCTCTATAGTTTCAACAACTTCTATCGCGACCGTATGAAGGAGCAGGGTGTCCACCCTGACGACATCCAGTCCCTCGAGGATATCCGCAAGCTACCTTTCATGCACAAGCAGGACCTTCGGGACCATTACCCTACCAAGTTATTCACATCAACCCGCGACGAGGTCGTTCGTTATCACGTCTCATCGGGCACCACCGGCAAACCAACGCTTGTGGGCTACACCGCCCAGGACATAGAGTTCTGGACGGATAGCCTAGCCCGTGCCCTGACGTCCATAGGCATAGGGACCGGGGACGTCGTCCAGGTATCCTATGGTTACGGCCTGTTCACCGGAGGTCTGGGGCTGCACTACGGGGCAGAACGTGTAGGGGCGACGGTTTTGCCTGCCAGCGTCGGCAACACCGAGAGACAGTTGGAGCTGATGATAGACCTCGAGGTCACTGCCATCGCCTGCACGCCATCATACATGATACACATGGGCGAGGTGGCTAAGAAGCTGGGCATCGATTTCCAGCGCGACACCAAATTGAGGAAGGCCGTCCTCGGCGCTGAGCCATGGTCGGAAGGCATGCGCCAGCATATACAGGAGACTCTGGGCATACAGGCTTACGATATCTATGGAACCTCAGAACTCTCCGGCCCGATGTTCACGGAGTGCGAGGAACGCAACGGCATCCATGTTTGGGGAGATGTTGCCATCGTGGAGATCCTGGACCCTGAGACCGAGGAACCTGTTCCCGAGGGGGAGGAGGGTGAGTTGGTCATAACGGTTCTCAAGAAGGAGGCCATGCCGATGATCCGCTACCGCATACGCGATCTGACCTACGCCCTGGAGGAGAAGTGCGAATGCGGCAGGACCTCCGCACGTATAGGAAGGATAAGCGGCAGGACCGATGACATGCTGATCATACGAGGCATCAACATCTTCCCGTCACAGGTCGAGCACACCTTGATGAACATCCCCGAGGTCGGCGAGCAGTTCATGATAATCCTGGATCGGAAAGGAGCCTTGGACGTCATGACCGTTCAGACCGAACTGTGCCCCGATCACTTCAGCGACAAGATGTCCGATATGATGGCAATCAAGAAGAAGATCGACTCTGATATGAAGAAATACCTCAACATCTCCGTGAACGTAGAGCTGATGGACCCCGGCTCGCTACCCCGGTTCGAAGGGAAGGCCAAGAGGGTCATCGACAAGAGGGTTTTCTAATGCCCCGAAGACACATCATAAAGCAGATATCCGTGTTCGTGAACAACGAACCTGGAAGGCTCGCCAAGATCGCCAAGATGCTCAGTGAGGAGGGCATAGACATATGTGCCTTCAACATCGCCGAGGCCAGCGGCTTCGGTGTGTTCCGAGCCATCGTGCGGGAGCCCGACAGGGCCTATTCCCGGCTCAAGGAACGCGGCGTCATCGTGAAGGAGACCGAGGTCATCGCCATACCGATGCAGGACCGCCCCGGAGGGCTCTTCGAGGCGGCGGCTGTGCTCGGTGAGGAGGGTATCAACATAGAGTATGGATACGCCTACTCCGGAAAGGGCGGAGCGACATTCTTCATACGTGTCGATGACACCGAGTCGGCCATAAAGGCCCTGACCGACCGCGGCGTTAAGCTGATGCAGGAAGGGGACCTGTAGGCGGACTGCAGATGCCGAATCTCAATGTGGCAGTTTTAGGCCAGCCAGGTTTCTCATCCTCTCTGGCCAAGAAGGGCAGCGTCTCCGACATGGCCTTCTACGACCTCAAGAAAGGTAAGGCCCAGGTCACCATAGCGGAGCCCGTCCGGTATCCGGAGAAACTCGCACCCCTGTTCTACGCCTGCTCACTGGCGGACATGGCTGTGATAGTGGTGGAGAAGGTCGACCATCATTTCGGGGAGGCCATAGTGATGCTGGACACCTTAGGGGTATCCAAAGGCGCCATCCTTTTGAAGGGATACATACAGGAAGATCAGGTCTCACCTTTGCTGCAGGGCACTGTGGCAGAGGGGTACGACTTCATTGAGGACGACCCCATCGCCCTGCGGGAATCACTCCTGGAGGCCTCCTTGACTATCGAGGAGAAGGAGGAGCCGCACGGTTCCGTCCCTGTGGACCATCACTTCAATG
The DNA here is from genome assembly GCA_003560875.1 of Methanomassiliicoccaceae archaeon. Lineage (GTDB taxonomy): Archaea > Thermoplasmatota > Thermoplasmata > Methanomassiliicoccales > Methanomethylophilaceae > PWHV01. Next base: position 9,518 of record PWJQ01000053.1, on the reverse strand, counting down.
TGAAAGGAGTGGGAACTGTAGTCCTGGGCAAGGTCAGCGACGGCACCATAAGGAAACATGCCAAACTGACCGCCCATCCCTTGGACCTTACCGTAAACGTCAGGTCCATACAGAAACACGATGATGATTTCAACACCGCATCCGTGGGGGACCGTGTGGGTCTGGCGCTGCGTGGTGTGGACTCCGACCGTTTGGACAGAGGCTATGTGCTCAGTGACGATCCCCGCATCACGTCCGTCGAGGAGTTCGAGGCCGTTGCCGAGGTCAGCAGATTCTGGCGGGCTCCCCTGCGTGAAGGTATGGTCATTCATCTCGGCCATTGGATGCAGATGGTCCCTTGCCGCATCACCTCGGTGTCAGGCGAAGGTTCTCCGAAGCTTTCCTTGAAGGCCGACGACTCGATAATCCACCTACCCGGCGACAAGGCGACGATCATGCATCTCGAAGGCGGCAAACTCAGGGTCGCTGGCAGCCTGACCCTACCTGGATAAGGGCGGAGATATCATCAAATAGGGACATCCCTTACACAATCAAAAATCGTGTCATGTCCTATCACGGCACTCTTTGAGGAATGCATATGGAATGCTGGAACCAAAACATCGAGACCATGGGCAGGGAGGATATCGAGCGTATGCAGTTGAGCTCACTCAAGGAGCTCGTGTCAAGGCTCTACGATTCCTCACCACACTACCATTCCCGAATGCGTGAGGCAGGAGTGCTACCAGGGGACATACTTTCGTTGGAGGACATCGTCAGATTGCCCACCATGAACAAGACAGACCTCAGGGACAACTACCCTGACAAACTGTTCACCGCTCCGCCGGAGGACGTCATCAGGTACCATGTATCCTCTGGGACCACCGGCAAGCCCACCGTGGTCGGTTACACCCGCAACGACATTGAGAACTGGTCCGAATCACTGGCTCGGAGCTTCGCCTCATTCGGTCTGGGGAAGAGGGATGTGATACAGGTGAGCAACGGGTACGGTCTTTTCTCCGGTGGCCTGGGCATGCACTACGGTGTGGAGAAGCTCGGTGCCGCCGCCGTTCCCGCCAGTACAGGCGGGACCAAGAAGCAGATAGATCTGATACGTGACCTCAAGGTCACTGCCATCGCCTGCACCCCTTCTTATCTGGTGCACATGGCCGAAGTCGCCGAGGGCATGGGTCTGGATTTCCGCAATGACACCCGTATGAGGGCCGCCATACTGGGTGCCGAGCCATGGTCCGAGAACATGCGCCGGCACATAGAGGGTAAAATGGGGATAAAGGCCCAGAACTGCTATGGGGCCAGCGAGCTCTCGGGCCCTCTTTTCACCGAATGCCACGAGCAGGACGGCATACACATATGGGGGGACCTCTGCCTGGTGGAGGTAATCGACCCTGAGACCGGAGAGCACGTCGGTGACGGTGAGCGGGGAGAGTTGGTATTCACCATGCTCCGCCGGGAGGCACTGCCGATCATAAGATATCGCATAGGTGATCTGAGTGAGATCACATGGGAGAAATGCAACTGCGGTCGGACCCATCCGAGGCTGCAGCGTCTCACCGGCAGGGTGGACGACATGATAATCATACGCGGCATCAACGTCTTCCCGTCCCAGGTGGAGCATGTTTTGGGTGAGATAGATGAAGTCACCCAGCAATACATGATGATCATCGAGTCCCGCGGAGTGATGGACAACATGTCGGTGCAGGTGGAGTTAGACCCCAAGGCCTTCACCGATGACATCCTCGCTCTGAGAGGCATCTCGTCCAAGGTCGCCAAGGCACTACAGGAGGTGCTCAATGTGAAGGTCGACGTTCAATTGATGGAGCCCGGTTCCCTCCCCCGTTTCGAAGGCAAGGCCAAGAGGGTCATAGACAAGAGGGTGATGATGTGACCCTGGTCAAGCAGCTCTCGGTCATGGTGGAGAACCGGGTGGGGAGACTCGCCGAGGTCACCGGTACGATAGGTGAGGCGGGAGCAAACATCCTGGGTTTCAGCATAGCCGAGGGTGAGAACTTCGGCATAGTCCGTTTCATACTCGACCGTACCGATGAGGCCTATGCCGCCCTCAAGGCCAACGGGCACACCGTGTCATGCAGCGACGTGATCGCCTTACCGATCGAGGACAACCCGGGAGGCCTGCACCGCGTGGCTGCACGCTGCGCCCAACTCGGTGTCAATATCGCTTACGCCTACGCCTTCCGCAAAGGTGACGGAGCCGTACTCGTGCTCAAGGCCGATGACGCCCTCCGTTCCATCAGTCTTCTGAAGGGGGATGGTTTCCAACCATTAGACAAGAAGGACCTCGTCTGATAACGATTCCCGTTAAACGATAAATACTAAGAAAGCAATCCTCTGTGAACCGTGATAGCATATATCATGGTAAGATTTGACACAGGGAGGAAGGGGGATGCTCGGTATAGACGATCCTTGGATATGGACAGGCCATCTTTTCGCCATTGGTCTGACCCTGTTCTGCTTGATTTATGGATGGTTGAAATTCAACGACGACGGGGAGGACGATATCAATGGTTGACGCCGGTGTCAACATGGCCCTCTTCGCGGTGGTGGCCGTAGGTTACCTCGCGTTGACGATTGCTCTGGGTATCTACGGTTACCGTAAGACGCTGCGCAACGAGGATTTCATGGTGGGGGGCCGGAAGATCAACCCCGTGATACTGGCGTTGTCATACGGAGCCACATTCTTGAGCACCGCCGCCATCATAGGTTTCGGCGGGGTGTCGGGCCAGCTGGGGATGGGGACGATATGGTTAGTCGCCCTCAACATCCTCGTCGGACTGATCATCGCCTTCATAGTCTTCGGAAAAAGGACGAGGCGGATAGGTAAACGCCTCAACGCCCTGACCTTCCCTGACTTCCTCGGCAGGGCTTTCAATTCTCCTTTCATACAGGTCTTCTCCGCGGCGATAATCCTTATGGGCATGCCGATCTATTCTGCCGCCGTCCTCCTCGGGGGCGTCAACTTCGTGGTGGCCTCCTTGGACATTGACCGCAACGTCGCTCTGTTCGGTCTCGCCATCATCGTCACACTCTACGTCACCTACGGCGGGATCATCGCTGTGATGTACAACGATGCCCTACAGGGCGGGATCATGTTCCTGGGCATGTTGATACTATTGGCAGTCACTTACATCGAATTGGGCGGTGTCGTCGAAGCCCATCAGGCCCTTACGAACCTGTCGCCACAGGTCCCTCAGCCATTGTCTGATGCCGGAATGAGGGGATGGACGGCATTCCCGGCTTTCGGTTCGCCATTATGGTACACTTTCGTAACCACCTTCCTATTGGGCGTGGGCATAGGCGCACTCGCCCAGCCGCAGCTCGCCGTCAGGTACATGACGGCCGAGAGCGGACGTTCCCTCAACCGTGCTCTCATGGTGGGTGGCATATTCATACTGGTCGTGGTCGGTACGGCCTACACCGTCGGACCGCTCAGCAACGTCTACTTCTTCAACACCTATGGTGAGACGTCAATGCAGTATGTCGGTCAGAACGCTGATATGATAATACCGGTGTTCGTCAATGAGATTTTCGGCGGTAGCCTGTTCGGTGAGTTGTTCATAGTCCTCTTCCTTCTCACGCTGCTATGCGCGGCCATGAGCACGTTGAGCTCACTGTTGCACACCATGGGCGCATCGGCAGGATATGACATCTGGAGGCACGTCCGCGCCAACCGTTCCGGCAGCCACACCGCTGAGGAGGTCCTCCACGGTCACGACAAGGACCTGGTCCGGTCCATGCGAGCAGCGCGTATAGGGACGATGGTCATGATCGTGGTCACCGTCATAGTGACTTACTACATGCCGGCGAACATCATAGCCCGGTCGACAGCGGTCTTCATGGGACTGACGGCCGCTGCCCTGTTGCCCGCCTACACCCACGTCCTATTCGCCAAGGAACCGGACACCCGGGCGGCGAAATGGAGCATAGTGGCCGGGACCGTGACATGGTTGTTCTGGGGGCTGTTCATACAGGCCAACAACGCTAACCAGATCGGCCTGAGGGACGCCCTGTTCCCTGCAGCCACCTGGCCCGGGGTCCCATATTCCGTCATAGACCCCTTGGTGATCGGTCTCCCGGTCTCCACCGTTGTGCTATTGGCGTTCTTCCTGTACGGGCGGAGAAAGGGCGGGCTCTAGGCCCGCCCAATAACCTTTTTAAATAAGTATCCCCAACCAATACCTATGGCGTTCTGTTCGGGCCTGGTGCGTAAGCGGCTGCACTGGACTCTCGCCGGGGAGGAATTCATACTCCGCGAGGGTACCAATGAACTATGCCGGATGAATCTTGACCCTGTGAGAGTTGAGTGCGTGTTCGGCGGCAAGGGGTTGAACATAAGGAGAAAGGGACTAATCAAGCCGAGGATAGAGATCTCATCCGATGACGCATCCTTCGCGACCATCCGCGAGCTGAACGCCTTCGAACCCCAACTGGTGTTCGATGACGGTACCGTCTACGTGATAAAATATCTTAACAGCTCCAACACATCGCTCGCCTTCTTCAACGGTGATGCGAACAACGTCATGGAGGTGACGGACATATCCACATGGTCCGAACCGAGGACGGAGCTGGTGGTGAACCGTGCGGTCGATGACCATCATGCCAGGGCCTTGATGGCCGTCGGACATTTCCTACTTCTTCACGGATGCAGTCTAATGGCCTAAGGCCAAGGCATCAAGTCGTCGTCCTTCAGTACCGAGACCCCTCCATGACCAGGGCATACGATTAGAGGATCGCCGCTATCATCCTGCCACTTACTTATCAGATCCAACAAGAGGTCACGTTCCTCCTTCGCCTTGGAGCTGTCCACGTTAACCGAGGTCATGAGGACTTTTGCCAGGGTCATGTACTCCTTTCTCTCCTCGGTCAGGGATGAGAAGTTGATCAGGCTGTCGCCGGTGAAGATCATATGTGATTCCGGGAACAGGAAGAACAACTGCCCCTCCTGATGACCGCCTCGGCCCCTGATGACGATTACATTGACGCCGCAGATGTCCAGTTCGGCCTGGACATCGAATCCGTTGATGGAGCCGATACCGCCATCGAGTAGTTCTACCGGTCCGGTGTCATCCGCATTCGAGAAGAGTCCGATCATGCGGGTGTAGAAGGTCTCCAACAGACCTCCCTCCGCCTCCGAGCCATGGGAGCGGTCGCACCGGGAGGCGATGTCATAGGCCTGCGGGGACATGTGCACCTTGGCTCCCAGGGACCATGCTGAACCACAGTGGTCGGTGTCCGCATGGGTTATAAGTACGGCATCCACCGCGTCCCGGTCCCAGCCGATGTCCCTCATGCACGCCGTTAGGTGTTCACGATATGCCCCGAAACCGGTATCGATCACTATCCGGGCACCGATGTCGAGCAGATAGGAGTTACCTCCGCAGGGGAACTGGATGCAATGCAGCTTTCCCCCACGGACATCCAGGGATCTGATATCTGCACATCCCGGTCTGATACTGTCATTCAGCATCCGTCCGGAGTCCAATATGCTGCTCAGGACCTTCCTTGGATCCTCACCCCGTCGCGTCAACTCTTGTGCTATGTGATTGGATTCATTCAGGAAACTCAATAGGAAATCCTCGTCCACGCCGGGGATTAGCGCACGGACCTCTTGCGCGAAGCGAACGTAAAAAACGGTGCTTTCGAGGTCCTCGTTCACACTGCTGTGTTCGATTATCTCCAACGGATAACTCGATTTGAGGCCATCCAGGAGTTTGCTTGCCCGGCTGCCGTCGTCGATGACCACCGCGACTCTAAGCGGACCGCACCGGGGCACGGTCTCGTCATAGTCGAGGTAGGCGATGTTAGTCCCGGTACCGGTTATCATCTCCAGGAAATCAAACAGTGCGCCGGGTACATGAGGGAGAGTGATGTCGAACTTAAGATAGGCCGGTACAGGAAGGGTACGTCTGAGATATCCCATGGCATCCAACTCATCCAACGCTGCCTGGAGGTCGTCCTCCTCGGCACTGAGTTCGAAGAATACGGTGTTGGGGTCGATACGTGTGTCGTACTGGATGCGTTCGATGTTTCCGTTGTGCTTCTTCAATACCGCCGCCGCTTTGTGCAGGGCGCCAGGCTCGTTGGGCATACGGGCGACGAAACTGTGCGGCCCCGGGCTCATTTGAACTTTTCCGCGTAGCCCTTGTCAGCCATCCCGACCGCTATCTTCAACATCTTCTGCATACAAGGTTCCGCGAAGAAATCCTTTCTTTCGCGGAGAGCGGCGTACATATCGTCACCGTCCCTACCCTTGAGATCATCCATGGATCGTATTCCGAGCAGATACATCCCCTCGGCGGCCTTCTCACTCACTCCGGGAATGCGGCAGAGTTGTTGGACGACTTGTCCCTTCTCATCCATGTATCAACATGGTGTACAGGAGGATAAATAAGATTTCACGGTACTCACCCCCTTATGGAGGAAACTCCTCAGCACCGCCCATCCGCCATTGAGTGGGAGGACCACTACCGGAATCAACCGATGGGTTGGCGCGGTGTCTCCGATATCGACCTCCCGCCCTGCGAGGGTCAAAGGATTCTGGAGCTAGGTTGCGGCAACGGCAAGACACTGGAACAGCTTGTAGCATCCGGCGCGGAGGTCCATGCGATAGATTTCTCACCATCAGCAGTGGAGATTTGCATGAAACGATTCGGTGATGATGACGACATCATGGTGGCCGATGTCCGGGACCTCCCTTTCCCCGATTCCTTCTTCGACGGTATACTCGCCGTCCACGTGCTGAATCATCTCATCGGACACGACCGTGATATGGCTGCCAAAGAGATCAGGAGATGCATCAGCCCTGGCGGATGGCTATTCCAGAGGGGTTTCGACCGTTGTGATATGCGCTACGGCCAGGGCAGGGAGGTGGAGCCGCACAGTTTTCTGAGGGGCAACGGAATCATGTACCATTATCAAGACCCGGAAGAGATGATGGCATTGTTCAGCGATGCATCGCTCGTACGGTCGTTGCAGGGGAAGGAGGAAAAGAGATACCACGGCAGGAGAATGTACAGGTCGTGGAACGATATGCTTCTGGTATTCAACGACTGAGATGATTAAACTTATCTATAATCCAGTACGGTATGAGGCCAGGTGAGGCCGTTTGCGGATTGCACAGGTAACAGGTTTTTTAGGTTCGGGGAAGACGACTTTCCTGACCGCCATGGCATCTGAACTCAGATCAAGAGGGAATAAGGTGGCGTTGATAGTGAACGATGTCGGCCACATAAATGTCGATCAGGAGGTCATGCGTTCCAAGGGGATGGATGTCAAGGAGGTCGCCGGAGGATGTATCTGCTGCGAGGTGCAGGGCACCTTCAGCACCACGGTCATGAACCTCTATCTGTCCTTCAAGCCGGACATAATACTGGTTGAACCGACAGGCGTTGCCATACCATGGGGTCTGAAGAAGGCCGTGGAGGAGGCGACAAGGAAAAGCGGCATCGACATAAAGCACGCCCCCATCTGCACATTCGTCGACTGCAGCCTTCTCTCCGATCAACTGCAGTTCGTAGGCCGTCTGATAGAGACGCAGATACAGGAGGCCGACCTGGTCTTCATCAACAAGGTGGACATATGCGATGAGGAATCGATTGACTGGTGCCACGAGAGGATTGGGGAGTTGAACCCCGATGTCAGGATACTGTCCGGTTCAGGGAGGACCGGGCAGGGGGTGGCCGACCTCGCCGACCTCATCGTCAGTGAGGACTCCGTCCGTTACTATGATGCAGTGGACGGAGGCATATTCAAAGAGCAGTACGGTGGTAAGAATGAATGAGCCACAATTGGACAGGCACAGATCGATGGACGAGCTGGGGAAGTTCGCCGTCAATCTGGAGATGACGAATGTAGACCTCGATTCAAAAGGGGCGGATGAACTGCTGCGGACGGTCATGACCCGGGTCACAGAGGACTGTCTGGAGGGAGGGGCTGATTTCATAGGCCATGTGAAAGGTTGTCTCCTCACGCCCGATGACCGTCTGCTCCGGGCCAACCTGGTATCGATGCGTACGGGTGTGGAGGTCGAGGACCTCCTGCAGGACAAGGGGTTCAAAGGGGGCAGACTCCTGCTCCATGTGATCGTCCATGGCATATGGGACCCTGAAGTCCGGAGGATATCCCTGGATGCTATATCGAGGACCATGAAGGAGCGTTCCATAGACCATCGGATAATACTCGATTACTGTGAATCGGTCGTGTGAAGATGACCGAAGATGCCGTGATCACTATCATCGGTGACTATGAGCTGCATGATGGCGCTTCCAGCGTAGCAATAGCCTCAAAGGAGGCTGACGAGATAATCGAGTACGGTCAGATGTATGGATTCACACAGCAGGAACAGGGCCGTCTCGTCGAATTGCGCAATAAGTTGGACGAACGTCATGACGCACCTTTCGATTCAACACCCATACCCGACCATTCCTCTGAGATCGGAAAGGACGGTGAGGGATTGGGGAAAGGGATGCATGTTCTGTCGGACCGTATCGTTTCCGGTATGATGGCGATGGCTGCAGAGAGTTTTTCCACGAGCTCTCCGTTCATTACGATAGATATGGATCAAGGAGTCATGTTGAATCCCGTGGATGGTTGGGTCGACTCCATGACTCTGGCGATGAAATTGCGCGATTATCTTACAGGAGGGTATTGATGTTCAGATTCCAGAAGGATCAATCAAGTTTCGAGGTGTCCGGTACCATGTTCGGAGGCCATCCCGGAAGGCGATCGTCGGTGATGATAGGTTCCGTCTTCTATCCGGGCCATAGTGTCGTCGTCGATAGGAAGGCGGGCAAGGTCGACATGGAGAAACTGCAGGAGATGGTGTCAAGGGCGGAAAACACCGCTCGGGAACTGGAACAGGGCCATGGATTCATGGCCCACCTCGATCATGAGAAAGCGGTCCACGGGCTGCTCTCGTCGTTGTCCGATATATCGGCAGGACCAATCCTTATAGATTCTCCAGACATCAGTGTGAAGTTACAGGCTTTGAAAGAGGCCGAATCGATGGGGATATCCTCGCGTGTGATATACAACAGCCTTCATGGCGGCTCCCCTCCTGAGGAATGGAGCGCTCTGCAGGAGCATGGCGTGGACTCGGCGGTTATCAATGCTTTAGACCCTGGGGATCTGACTGTGAAGGGGCGCATCTATCTCCTGGACAACGGTGGCACATTACTGCGTAAAGGGCTTATCGACATATCGAAGGAACACGGCATAAAACGTCCGATCATAGATCTGGCAGCCACAACGTTCGACCAATCCGCCGGTTCCGCCCTCAGGGCTCTAACTGTCGCCAAAGCGAAATGGGGCCTACCGGCGGGAATGGCCTTACACAACACTGTCGAGACATGGCCGCCGTTCATAGAGACGGATGACGATGGTAAGAATCTGTTCCCTTACGTTGATACGGCAGCAGTCACGGTGGCGATGATGACCGGTGCCGATTGGGTCATGTACGGGGCATTGGAGTCATCACAAAGGGTGCTACATGCCGCCGCCTTCACCTC
>PWJQ01000009.1 GCA_003560875.1 Methanomassiliicoccaceae archaeon | reverse complement strand
TACAGTATCCCTTTTCCATCAATGCTGCGGAGATGGCCCAGCCTGGTAAGGCGATAGACTGCTAATCTATTGTCCGCAAGGACTCGGGGGTTCGAATCCCCCTCTCCGCGCCATCATTTCTTAACGTTATCTGTATTAATCCCCAAACCCACTGTCAATCGTGGCGCCAAGGTATGCGGATGTTGTCATCGTATCAGCGTTCATAATAATCCAGTTGTCTGCACTTTCGCTGTTGCCCTTTTTCCCGCAGCAGGCCCAGGCCTTTGAAGACCCGGGGGATCCCGGTAACTCTGTTCTCTATGTGTCCTTGTTCATATTTGTCTCGGCTTCAATATTGGCTGTTATCGCCCTCAGGATGATGTTTGTGCTGCGTTTGATAATGGTCAGCGCCATGGTGGCAGGTGCCTCAATGACCTTCGCTCTGCTTATACATATTATTATCACGCCCGCGTGGTTGGTCTTGTTGTCGTCACTCTGCATGTCGGTCACGCTCGTAGTGGCGACGATGTTCACAAAGGACCGCCGCTTGATGGCCATCACTGCGGGAGTGCTTTCTGTCGGGGCTATCGTTATATTGGGGGCGAGCCTGGGGCCAGTGCCCGTATTGTTACTTCTAGCGGCTCTGTCCCTTTACGATTACTGGGCGGTGAGAAGGACCGGGCATATGCAGACCATAGCCGATGGGATGGCCGAGGCGGAACTGCCGTTGTTGTTCCGACATGTGGACGATGAAGGAGGTGAGACATCGATAGGCCTTGGAGATGTGGTTTTGCCAGGGATTCTTGCCGCATCTGCTATGTACCACATATCCCCGGTGAATGGAACCTTGCCAGGTTCCAATGTGATATTGGCTTTGACGATAGTGTTGGGAGGGGCCGCAGGGCTTATGCTTCTACTGATGAGGCTGGATGAAAAACCTGCACCGGGCCTCCCCTGGATCAATGGCGGCGCGATTCTGGCATTGGCAATATCCTATCCATTGCTGTTCCTGTTATGACGCGCATTGAAAGGTTAATGTATGACCAACTGATATGCCGGGGCAACATGAGATTCCTAGTCATCTCTGACATACATGCTAAGAAGGCTGCGATAGAAACGACCAAGGAACGGATCGGGCGGTACGATGCTGAAGCGGTATTGATCCTTGGCGACATCACCCATTTCGGCCCAGTGGATTGGGCAGCTGATTTCATATCATCTTTGGGCGTGGATGTCTACGCCATCCCGGGGAACTGTGACCCGCAGGAGATACTGGAGGTCATAACCGCCAACGGGACTCTGATGCATGGCGTGTCAAAGGACATAGGAGGCATCCCATTCGCTGGCCTGGGAGGGTCCAACCCCACGATATTCGAGACTCCTTTCGAGATGGATGAGGAGGAAATAAGGAACAAACTGGACCCCGTGGCCGAGGATGCCATGGTCCTTATGCTGCATACACCTCCATACGGCAGGAATGATGAGATACCCTCGGGTATAAATGTAGGTAGCCATTCGATCCGGGAGATAGTCGATAAGCATCGTCCTTTGCTCGTGCTCGCAGGACATGTCCACGAGGCCGTTGGAGTAATTGAGGAGGATGGAATAATGTTCATGAATCCGGGCCCGGCAAGGGACGGATACGCCGCCATCTTGGACATCGACGAGGATGACATCTCGATCAAGATGTTGGGTCCGCAGGACTGAACACTTATCAGTTGAATCGCACCACTGTAAAAGCGGCGGAGAACACTGGACTTGGTGATTTTAACTAAGCCGGAAGGAAAAACGTTTTATACCCCTCTATAATTAGCACCACAGGAGTAGACATGGCACTTTGGCAGGGTAAGTCTGATAGGAAGCCGTCCGGCGGACGTTTGAAACTAAGTCGTGGCAAGCGTAAGTTCGAGATTGGTAGAGAGAAACAGTTCACTAAAGTCGGGCCCGTGAGTCTCAAGAAATACCGCACCAAGGGCGCCAACATCAAGATGAGGATGCTCTCCGCGGATTATGCCAATGTGATGGATCGCAAGACCAATACCGTCACCAAGGTAAAAATCATCAATGTCAAGAGCAACCCCGCCAACCCCAACTTCGTTCAGCGTAACATCATCAACAAGGGGACCACCATCGAGACCGATGCCGGCGATGCCGTTGTAACATCGAGGCCTGGTCAGAGCGGGACTGTTGACGCTGTGCTGGTTGAGTGAAGCACAATCAAACATAATTTTTTCCTAATCGTTCATGACCTACGATGACGACAACGCCTGGGTTTTGTGGCCGGAATACTTCGATAAGTCGAGGTCCCGTGCACAAGGCCGGAAGGTCAACCGTCGTCTGGCCATTCATGAACCCGACCTTCAATCGCTTGAGGATGCCGTAAAGGACATCGGATTGGAATACAAGGTCGAGACCGGTAAGCTATACCCTGGTAATTGGCATTCCTCTGAGGGAAGAATAAGGATCGAAAGGGTTTTACCGAAAACAGAACTTCTCGAAAAGGTCGCTAGGAGACTCCGGGCTCAGCGGTCCTGAGGGGTCTCGACCTCTTCTACCAACATCTTCCCCGATATTACCGAATCGATGGAGTGTATCACCGCTCCGTTCTCTGCAATGACTTCGGCCACTATGTCGTAATCGATGGCCGTTCCCTCGATGGTAATTTTGATCTTCTGCGTCTCCTGATCCACCTCGGAGACCGTGCAATTCACTCCCATCACGCCTTTGGCTATGGCCATCTTCTCGGCCAAATCGATTATCGAAGGGTGATGGGGCTTCAGGACGTCAAGTACGAGTCTTCGTATCTCACTCAATAAGATTCCTCAGCTCTTCGAATGTGATTTGTTGTATTTAGAATTGTCCAGAATCGAGAAAAGGCTTATGTCATCCGCAGGACATAGAAGTTACATGCTCCCATCCTCTGAGTTCAGGGTCATCGACGTCAACGCGACGCACTGGGGTGTTTCAGTGGATGCTCTGATGGAACAGGCAGGATGTGCAGTCGCCGATCTGGTCATGGACCGGTATCCGGGAGAGGGCAAGATAGCGGTGGTGTGCGGGAGCGGTAACAACGGCGGAGATGGTTTCGTTGCCGCTCGGCATCTTATCCCCTATCGCGATGTGGATGTTTTACTGGTTAAGCCGTCATCGACCATACGTAGCGACGCAGCACAGAGGAATTTCCAACTTGTCGAGGATCGGTCCATGCCATTCCAGGGGGCTGACCTTAAGGAATACTCCTTAGTGATCGATGCCGCCCTAGGACTGGGTGTGGTAGGGGAGATAAGGGAGCCCTTCGCAACGGTCATCGAGGCCTTGGCAGGCTTCAGGGGGCCCTTGGTATCGGTTGATTGCCCTTCGGGATTGGGAGGCAATAAGACGGTCGTACCGGATGTCACTGTCACATTCCATGACATCAAAGAAGGCATGGACGAGACGGAATGCGGCGAGATAGTCATAACCGACATCGGCATCCCTGCAGAGGCTGTCGAATTCACAGGGCCGGGGGAGGCGCAGAGATATCCTTTCCCCCGCCCGAGTTCCCACAAAGGCGAAAACGGTAGGGTGTTGGTGGTGGGAGGCGGACCGTATACCGGAGCTCCGGCATTAGCGGGGATTGCCGCATATAGGGCCGGAGGTGACCTGGTCCGCGTTATGGTGCCCCGTACGATTCATGATATCGTGTCCTCCTACTCCCCCGACCTCATTTGCCACGGATTGGATGGCACCTTTCTGCAAAGGAACCATATCGAAGAGGTTTTGCAACTCTGTGAGAGAGTGGACGCCGTATTGATAGGTCCCGGATTGGGAAATGATGAGGAAACGTTGCGCGCAATAAATACAATCCTCGACGAGTGCGATCGCCCTTTGGTCGTGGATGCGGATGCGATTGCTGCATTAGGCCGCCGTTTCCAGGAACTTAAATTTGAAAATGGGGCTGTCATCACCCCTCATCGCAGGGAGTTGGAGAAATTGACAGGTAGCGAGACCCCGGACGATAAGGATGAGCTAGCGGAACACGTCCGTGCAACAGCTGCTGCTCTGGGCGCTACCATTTTGCTAAAGGGCCAGGTCGACATCGTGAGCGACGGCCGTCATATCAAATACAACCGAAGCGGGAATGTCTCCATGACCGTCGGGGGGACCGGCGATGTGCTGGCCGGCATTGTTGCCGGACTATTGTCGAAAGGGTGCTCTCCCTACGACTCCGCCAGACTGGGCGTTTATATCAACGGGGTGTCAGGCGAGAGGGCGTTCGAGAATCAGGGTTACGGCATGATCGCCTCTGACATCTTGCATCACATAGGCCCGAGCATGATGGATGCTTTGGAATTCGGTAGGGGCATATGAATATCACCCCGGTGCCGGACAAGGCCATGCTTCGTATCTCCGGAGACGAGGAGATACTGGTGGTCGCCGACCTACATATAGGCCTGGAAGCCCATCTTTCCTGGAAGGGCTTCCATGTGCCGTCCCAGACCGAGAAGATGGAGCGCGAGCTGGTGGAGGCCTCCAAGGGGAAGGATGCACTCATAATCCTCGGTGATGTCAAGCACCGTGTACCGGGAAGCACCAGGCAGGAGCATCGTGAGATACCTCTCTTCTTCCAAAAGATGGTCGACGTATATCCGAGGGTCGAGGTCGTGAGGGGCAACCATGACGGAGGGTTGGAGGATTTCCTGCCTGCGGATGTCACGGTCCACCCTGCCAGCGGCCTGAGGCTTGATGATGTGGGTCTTTTGCATGGGCATACCCTCCCATCCAAACGCCTGGAGCTCTGCTCGACACTGGTCTGCGCCCACAACCATTCGCGCATGTCCTTCATGGCGCCGCAGGGCTCGGGCCCCACCGAGCCTTGCTGGTTGAGGATACCGTACAGAACCGAGGACATGCCGAAGGAATTGATAGTCCTTCCCGCGCTGAACCCGAACCTGGGAGGATCGCCGGTCAATATCGAGGGAGAGGGTTTCCTCGGGCCAGTCCTAAACAACCCTTGCTTGGATGTCGATGCCGCGTTGGTATATCTTCTCGACGGTGCCGCCCTGGGGAGGTTGAAGGACCTCAGAGTACCAGGCAAGAAATACAAAAAAAGAAAGGTTTTGTGAAAAGGTTTCGTTGGGTCGCTCAGTTGCGGGAGAAGGTCTTGTAGACTTCGCCGTCCGCATCCCTTATGACCGCCTTCAGAGGCATCTGGCCCGGCAGACTGTGCGTGGCACAGGAGTTGCAGGGGTCGTAGGCTCTGAAAGCCATCTCCACCATGTTGAGCAGACCGGGGGACACCATTCCGTCCTTTATCAGGGCCTTCGCGGCCTTGGCGACGGACATGTTCATCGGACCGTTGTTGTTGGTGGTTCCGACGACCAGGTTGCAGTCGGTGACGATTCCGTTCTCGTCGCTGACGTAGTGGTGGGTCAGGGTTCCGCGGGGAGCCTCGACACAACCGATACCGACCCCACCAGGGGTGAGGTCGTGCTTCTTGATGTCGCCGGTGGTCAGGTCGGGGTTCTGAGCCAGGTCGTGGCAGAGCTCAGCCGCATACAGCATCTCGATGAGCCTTGCCCAGTGGGTGGCCAGGGTGTGGTGGATCGGACCCTCGACGCCCAGGGACTTGAACAGGCCGAAGTACTTGTCGTACTCATCTTGAGCCAGAGGGGTCTTCATTCCATCGGCGGCGTTCAGCCTGCTGAGCGGGGTGGCGCGGTACATTCCGCTGTCCGGACCGTCGACCATTCCCTTGTAACCGACGTTCTTCAAGTAGGGGAACTTCTGGTAGGACCAGGGCTCCACAGCCTCGGCGATGTGGTCAAGGTAGTCCTTGGCATCATACTTGGCGAACTCGGCTCCCTTCTGGTCGACGACCCTGATGGGACCATCGTGGAACTCGACCTTGTTGTCGCCGTTCACCATACCCATGTAGTAGGTCTCCGAGTAGAAGATGTCAGGATTGGCGATTATGTCGACATAGTCCTTGTTGGCGAGGACGACGTCCTCCAGGACCTTGATCGAGGTCTGAGCGAAATCCCGCATGTACTCGGTCATCGACAGTATGTCCGCCTGCTCCTCCTTGGTGATGGCCTTGGAGACACCGCCGGGCACACCCATCACGGGGTGGGTGGCCTTACCGCCGATGATAGCCTGTATCCTCTGGGCGTAAGCCCTTGCCTTCACCACAGCGGATCCGAGCTCCAGACCGACCGCTCCCACGACTCCCAGGACGTTCCTGGTGGCCGCGGGCGACGATGGACCGAGGACGAAGTCCGCGGATGCCAGCGCATAGAAGTGCGCTATATGGCTGTGCACGAAGTGGGCACCATAGAACAGGTCCCTTATCATGAACGCCGTATCGGTCGGCGTGGTGTTGTAACAGGCGTCAGCGGCCTTGCTCGCAGCCATGTGGTGCGCGCCGGGGCAGACACCGCACAGACGTGCGGTCAACTGGTTCATCTCTGTGACACGGCGGCCGATGCAGAATCTCTCGAAACCACGCAGCTCGGGTGTCTGGAAGTAGGCGTTCGCCACATTGCCGTTGTCGTCCAGGAAGATCTCGATCTGCCCATGACCCTCGAGACGGGTTATGGGGTCGATCGTGATCCTGTTGGACTCACTTTTGGTTGGTTCATCCCATATCATAGGGGCTGCCATTTCTACTTACCCCCCTTTTCTTTAACGGCCCTCTTGATCAAGGACTTCGCCAGAGTGAACTGGTAGAAGTATCCCAGGGGATCCTTGACCTGGCTCATTATGTCTATGATCTCATCCTCGTCTATCAATGCGTCATTGTCGAGCACTGGGAACAAGGATGCGACCGCAGTCAGCATACTGGCACCCTGTTCTGAGACCGCTCCGGTGGGACCGTAACAGCCACGACAGGGTTGACCGGCCTGTGTACATGGTGACCCGCATCCGGCACGGGTAGCAGGACCCATGCATATGATGCCCTGGTCCATGAGACACTGGTCAGGATCGACGTCGATCTCGTAAGGCTCGACGACCTTGGTTATCCTGCGGCTCTCCTTTTTACGCGGACACTCCTCGCACAGACTCTTCTCAGAGGCGCCGATTATCGCACCCTTGGGCGGCAGGGCCGCTCCGTGGTAGACATGACCGACGAGTGCACCGAGCAACACGTTGATGCTGGTCTGCTGAGGCGGGCAACCGGGGACGTAGTAGTCGATGTCGACCACATCGTCCGCTGCCAGCACGGTATCGTAGAGCGTGGGTATGTGCAGTTCACCCTCCGGGGCCTGATAGGTCTCCTGCGGCATGACCGGGGAGTCCTGGGCATCCTGGAACGCACTCATTGTCGGCGTCTGGGTGTACACGTACTTCTTGATCTCCTCAGTGTTGTGCATGTTGGCCAGTCCGGGCATTCCACCCCACATGGCGCAGGCACCGTAGGCCACCAGGAGAGTGGACTTCTGGCGGAGGAGTTTGAGCATGTGCTCGTTCTCCGAGTTCCGCACGGCACCGTTGAACAGAGTGACGGTTATCTCTCCGTCATCAAGGGCCTCGAGGTCCTTCACCTTACCGTCCACAGCGATGGGCCAGAAGACCACATCGGCCATGTCGTTGACGGTCAGGATCTTCTCGTGGATGTCGAGCATCGAGACGTCGCAACCGCCGCAACCGGCTCCCCAGTAGTGGGCGAACTTTATCTTGCCGCCCGGAGGTGCACCGGGGAGTATCGCCTTCAGTTCCACGGGGAACACGGCGCTAGGAGACACCAACTGAGGTACAGGGGAGTCCACTATCACCGGGGCTGCTCCTGGGGCCACCTCAGCAGGGGCCGCAGCTGGCTCGTCCGCCTTTATGGCGGCCGACTCCATCTTGTCACCCACTTTCTTGAACAGTTTGTCCTTTATCTTGGCAATGAAAGACATTTACGCACCCTCCTGTATGGGGTTAGGTCCCAGACCCTTGATGTCGTCTATGAACTCCGTCATCGTCTTCTGGAACTTCTCGCCCTCGGAAGCGGAGACCCACTCCAGCTTCAACCTCTTGGGGTCGAAGCCGTACTCCTCCAGCACAAAGCGGAGGAGGGCCATCCGTCTCCTGGCGCGGTAGTTGCCGCCGATGTAGTGGCAGTCCGCGGGGTGACATCCCAGTACGATCACGCCATCCGCACCCTTTGCCAGGGAGCGGAGGATGTGCTCGGGGTCTACCCTTGCGGAGCACATCGTGCGGATGATGCGGAAGTTTGTCGGCATCTGCAGCCTGGCCACACCGGCGCCATCGGCACCGGCATATGAGCACCAGTTGCAACAGAAGGCTATGATTTTCGGATCGAATTCACTCATGGATATCACTCCTCCAAGGCGGCATCGATCTCCGCCTCAATCTGGATGTTCCTGAAGCCCTTCTGCTCCATGGCACCTGACGGGCAGGCTGCCACACAGCAACCGCAGGCCTTGCAGAGACCATCGTTGACCTGGCTACGGAGCTGTCCGTCACCGATGTCGACTATCTCAATGGCATTGTACTCGCAGCATCCCTCACAGACGCCGCAACCGTCGCAGTACTTCTCGTTGACGCTGGCGATGATACCCTCGGAGATGAGCTCC
Organism: Methanomassiliicoccaceae archaeon; assembly: GCA_003560875.1. GTDB lineage: Archaea > Thermoplasmatota > Thermoplasmata > Methanomassiliicoccales > Methanomethylophilaceae > PWHV01. The sequence goes on along the minus strand of PWJQ01000009.1, from coordinate 2,775 downwards.
GGCTTGGATATGACCGTCAGGGAACGGGAAGCGGCTCCGGATGCCTGGGCTATGCACTCGTCGATGTGCTTGGGCCAGTGAGCGAGACCGGCGACGTAGACACCTTCGGTGGCGAAATCGACCGGGCGCAACTTCTGGTGGGCCTCGAAGTAGAAGCCGTCCTTGCTGATGGGGATCTTGAGCATCTTGGCGAGCTCTTCCTTCTCAGCACGGTCAGCGGAAATGCCGACGCTCAGCACAAGGCAGTCAACAGGCACCGATATCTCCATGTTGAGAATGGTGTCGTAGGCCTTGACGTTGGATCCGTCGTACTCCGGCATCTTGTCCTCAGGGAACCTCAGGAACATGACGCCCAGCTCGGAGGCCCGGCGGTACAGTTCCTCACGGTAGCCGTAGGTCCTGATATCCTTGTGGAAGACGGCGACGTTGGCGCTCGGGTCGGCCTCCTTGATGGCGATGGCGTTCCTTAGAGCAGTGGTGCAGCAGACACGGGAGCAGTACTTGACCTCCTCGTTCCTGGAACCGATGCACTGTATGAATGCCACGTTCTTGGCCTTGAAGGAACCTTCGCTGACCATCTTCTCCACTTCGAGTGCGGTGGCGACCTTCTCGTCCTTGCCGTATCCGTATTCGGTCGGCTTGTAGGCGCTGGCGCCCACGGCGAGTATGACCGCTCCCACCTTTATCTCGTCGGAGCCTATCTTCAGCTTGAAGTTGCCCACGTATCCGGGTATGTCGTCAACCACTGTGTTGAGGTGGACCTCGATCAGAGGGTTGGCGTTGACCTTGGCGACCATATCGGCGACATGGTCGTTGACGGCCTTCCCGTCCTCAGCGTGGTAGAAGTTGTTGGCGTTGCCACCGAGCTTGTCGGTCTTCTCCACGATATGGACCTGGAACCCTTGGGATGCCATGTCCAGAGCGGTCGACATACCGGTGACGCCACCGCCGATGACGGCGGCGGAGTTGGTCACGGGTATCTTGGAACCCTGCAGCGGCTCAAGGAGCAGCGACTTGGCAACGGCCATGCGGACCAGGTCCTTGGCCTTGAGGGTCGCCTTCTCGGGCTCGTGCAAGTGGATCCATGAGCACTGGTCACGGATGTTGGCCATGTTGAAGAGGTACTGGTTCAGCCCTCCCTCACGGCAAGCGTTACGGAACAAAGGCTCGTGGGTCCGGGGTGTGCAGGATGCGACGACCACACGGTTGAGCTTCTTCTCCTTGATGGTCGCGGTGATGTCCTCGAGACAGTCCTGGGCGCAGGCGTACATGCTCTCGCCAGAGTGCACGACACCGGGCAGGCCGGCGGCGTACTCGGCAACGGTCGGGACGTTGACTGTGGAACCGATGTTGATTCCACACTCGCACACCCAGACACCGACACGGGGCTCTTCTTCAGAGACATCGCGCTCAGCGGGGTACTCCTTGGGCTCACAGGGCTTGAAGTTCTCGTCCACTATGTGGGATCCAGCCTTTGCTGAGGCTCCACAGGCCTCGGCGACGGATGTGGGGATGTCCTTGGGTGCGGCAAAGGCGCCGGTCACATAGACACCGTCCCTGGATGTCGACAGGGGGTCGAATATCTGTGTCTTACAGTATCCATACTCGTTAAGCTCGATACCCAGGGTCTTGGCGAACTCCACTGCGTCAGCGGGCGGGTTCAGACCGATGGACAGGACCACCATGTCGTACTCGACGGCCTTGGGGTTGCCCTCGGCGTCGGTGAACTTGATGGTGAGCTTCTTGGTCTCAGGGTCCTCTTCCACCGCGGCGACGCGGGAGGATCTGTGCATGTTGATTCCGTACTCGTCCTCGGCGCGGTGGATATAGTCCTCGAACTCCTTTCCGTAGGAACGGATGTCCATGAAGAATATGTCCTCCTCGACGTCGGCGTGCTCCTTGGTGATGATGGCCTGCTTAGTGGCGTACATACAGCACACGGACGAACAGTATTTCTGCCATCCCTTCTTCTCACTACGTGAGCCGCAGCACTGTATGAAGGCTATGTTCTTGGGGTCCTCGCCGTTGGAGGGCATCCTTATATGCCCGTGGTCGGGACCTGAAGCGCACATCATCCTCTCGAACTCCATGGCGGTGACAACGTTGGGGTAGCGACCGTATCCGTATTCGGTGGACACGCTGGCATCCCATGTCTCGAATCCGTTGGCACAGATGATCGAACCGACATCAAGGACGAGATTCTCGTCCTTCATCTCGTAGTCGACCGCACCACGGGTACAGACCTTCTTGCACACACCACACTTGTCCTCGAGGAGCTTCTTACAGTTCTCGGGATCGATGATGGCAACACGGGGCACGGCCTGAGCATGAGGTATGTAGATAGCTCTCCTCATCTTGAGACCGAACTCGTACTGGTCGGGAATTTTCTTCTGCGGGCATTTCTGAAGGCAGTCGCCACAGCCGGTACACTTGTTCTCGTCAACGTACCTGGCCTTCTTGACCACTTTTACCTTGAAATCCCCTGGCTCGCCGTCAACGGCCTTAACTTCTGAATAGCTAAGGACGTCGATGTTTGGGTGACCGAAACAGTCAGCCATTTTGGGTGAAAGGATACAAGCTGAACAATCGTTCGTTGGGAATGTCTTGTCGAGCCGGCTCATCACTCCGCCTATGGTAGCTGATTTTTCTACCAGATAGACGTGGATGTCACGGTCCGCAAGGTCCAACGACGCTTGAATGCCCGCAATCCCTCCACCGATAACTAATGCCGATTTTGTCAAATCAATGCCTCCGTTATTTCGACAGTGTTTGGAT
>PWJQ01000015.1 GCA_003560875.1 Methanomassiliicoccaceae archaeon | reverse complement strand
GTGGTGCTCTTGCCGGCACCGTTAGGCCCGAGGAAACCGGTGAAGCTGTTCTTCTTCACCTTCATGTCCACGGAATCTACGGCAACGAAGTCGCCGTACGCCTTGGTCAAACCCTCCAATATTATGGGATCTCCCATTTTAATACACCTTAATTGGCTTCATTAGTCTTTATTATAAAACGGTTGTTTAGAGTGGGTTTAAAACAAGTATTATTGAATTTCAGAAAAGAAAAGTGTTATAATAATGCAAAAAATTAAATTTATAAATATTGACGCGAAATCCATCAGATAATCGTTGAATTCTCAATGATTTCTATTAAAGGTTGACATATGATTGAATCTTTGCTTTGCTGGCGTTGTTTCCCAACCTATTTGTGAGAAAAGTGCACGTAGATAAAAAAAAATATAAACGTCTTCGGTTTAAAATGGGGCCTCTCGCATATCTTTGGTAACAACAAACAAAGGAGCGAGAGACCCATGAGGTACATTGGAATAGATGTTCATAAAAGAATCAGCACCTATTGTGTGCTGAACGATGCCGGTAAGATAGAATTGGAGAGGGACGGCGTTCCCACGACCGCCGAGGGATTCCAGGAGCTGATGGAGTATGCGGCACAGCGGGGGTGCCGCATACTCATCGAGAACTCGACGCGTTCCCATTTCGTCTATCACCTCTTCGCTGAGGCGGGATATGACATAATCGCCGCCCATGCTGTCGACCTGGCGGCCATCGCCAAGTCCAAGGTGAAGAACGACCGCATCGACGCCTACCGTCTGGCGCAGTACCTGATGCGCCGCGACCGCGGGGAAGTGCAGTTCTCGGTCAGCAACATCACCAGCCGCGAGAACATGCGGCGCAGGGCGCTCTGCCGCCTCTGCGCCGATATGGTGAGGATGAAGACTGACATGGTCCGAAGGGCGAGGGAGTACATGTCGCTGCATGATGTAAGGCTCCCGCCGCATTATGCCAGCATCGACAGCAAACGCTCGTTGCGGGCGCTTTACGCCCGCAACGACCCGGTATTGACGCACATGCTGGCATTCGTGGAGATGATGAACCAGAGGATCGAAAGTCTTGAGGAGGATATCGTCAAGGAGTTCGGTGAGGATGATGACGTCCGGCTGCTGGTGAGCATCCCCGGCATGGGCGTCAAGACCGCGGCCACCACGGTGGCCGCGGTCGACGGCATCGAACGGTTCGACTCGGCGCAGAAGCTCGTCTCATACCTGGGCGTGGACCCGGTGAGCAGGGAGTCGGCGGGCAAACGGCGTCCAGGGCGGATATCCAAGGACGGCGACCCGCTTGTCCGCTATATGCTGAACAACGTGGTCATGAACCATGTACGTCACTGCCCGCAATCGGCGGTCACCGCCTTCTTCCACCGCCTCCGTGCGCGGATGGATCATCGCAAGGCGGTGACCGCGACGGTGAGGAAGATCGTCTGCGTCATCTGGGCGTTGCTCACGAGACGCGAGCCTTTCCGGGCGATGTCATGCTGACATCGGGGTTCAGGGCCGCACAGCGGCCCTGACCGTCACGCTTCACCGTCCCGTAGGGACCCGGAGATGAAGGCGAGGCCCGGACAGAGTGACCCCGGAACCACTTTGCGGCTTCGACCGCGTTCAGTAAACTGAGGCGTTCCGTACCGGGCCAAGGCTGATGTCGATGTGTATCTAAGAATACGGGCAGAAGAAAAGGGCATGGCCGGATTCGCCTGGCTCTGACAGGACGGCTGTAGAACAACCGATATCGCCCAGCGATAGCTTTATCGATGGATAAGAAAATATTGGGGCGAGGCCCCGTTTTAAACGAAAGAAGTGGTTTGTAGCTTACCTCAGAGTTGGCGCCTCTTAAACTGGAAGAGCGCGAGGCTGGTGGTGATTATCGCCCAGGCAAACAACACCAATGCGGATTTCGCTGGTTCGGGGTTGTAATCGACAACACCCATGCCTGTGGGTACCTGCATTGAACCAGAGATACTGATGTATACTGCCTCTCCCGCGTAATGGATACTGAACCATGGATTGATCCCTCCCATCATCATGACGGTTTCTACAATCGGTAGAATCAGCATCATCAATGCAAAGAGGAGTATAGCAGCGGTCGCTCCCCTGGAGAGGAATGCACTCAGCATGAAGCCGAGACCTGTGACTGCTAAAACATACAATACCGCCAATCCCAATGAGGTGAAAATATCGGAATCGACTGTACCTGTGACGAGGTACGAGAGTAGGAAGACCACGATATAGAACACCAACACCACGAGCAGGGTTACCGTGAAACTGGCAAGGAACTTAGCCGCAAATAGCGATTCCCTTTTGACGGGGCGGGTGAATATCAGCAGACCTGTTCGGTGCTCGAATTCAGATGCCAATGAGTCAGAACCGAACAGTGTGATCGCTATGATTATCAGACTGGTCAGGAATGTCAGATAGTATGCGGCGAACGCATTCGGGTCTGAAGGCAGAGACTCACCGAGAAGATACGGCGCTAATGAAAGAAGCGTCAGCACGAGTAATATGAGACCTGAGACGAGGATGAGTTTCTTACCTCGCAGGTATTTCAACATCTCGTATCTTGTGGCCACGATAGCCTGGGCGGAATCAGAAGGTAGTTGGTTCATTTGATCACCTCGTCTCCTTCACGAGTTCCATGTACAGCCTCTCCAGGTCCGCGCCCTGGTTACTGACGTTGTACACGCCGAAATCCATAGAATGGAGCTTTGTCATGAGCTTGGCCTGTTCACTGTCACCGCCGTTCAGCTTGATCTGCATCTGATGATTTGTCAAGCGGGTGATGTTGTCCACCTCACCCCACGACGATATGGTGCCCAGGTGCTCATCGGTTATGTCGTTCAACGTTGTGACCTCGATGTGGCGCATGCCGTTAGTCGCCAGAAGGTCCTTTACGTCTCCATCGGCCAATATCTTTCCACGTTCGATGATGGCCACATGGTCGC
>PWJQ01000049.1 GCA_003560875.1 Methanomassiliicoccaceae archaeon | reverse complement strand
CGGTGGGCTTCTCCAACCCGGTGGCGTTCCCGAGCTCGGCCTTGCTGGGCACGTAGGCGTAGGCGACCTTTCTCTCCTCGCAGAGCATGGGCATGTGAGCCAGTATCTCCGGGGGATCGACATCGGCGGCCATTACGATCAAGGCGGCATCGCCGCGCTCGACGACCTTGGTGACCTCGTTGCTTCCTTTCTTGATCTTGCCGGTGTCGCGAGCGGTCTCAACCAGGGTGTAAGTCTTGTCAGAGAGCTCCTTGGGGGTGTCGTACTTCACGTGTATAGACATTTGATTACCTCCTTCCGATGCAAAAGCATCGTCATCAGTCATCGGCTCAGAAGAGCAGGATGAAGTGAAGAAGTCCCCATATAAAAGGATTGTTGGTTAGGCTCTGGTAACGGATTTGGGAAAGGGTTTGCGGTAGGCCTACTCCACGGCCCTGAATGCCTTGGCGGGCGATCCGCACACCGGGCAGGCGGCGGGGGGAGCGTCCTGAGCGACGTATCCGCACACCTTGCACACGTGCAGGTCGACGGCGGGGAGGTCCTTGCCGGAGGCCACGGCCTCCTTGGCGGCTATGAACTCGCCCTCATGGTACTCCTCGACCATCATGGCGTAGACGAAGCTGCGCTCGGCGGCCTTGTCGCCGTCGGCCTTGGCCTGGGACACGAACTCCGGGTACATGGTGGTGTACTCATGCCTCTCGCCCTGGATGGCCTCCTCCAGGTTCTCCACGGTGTCGTTGACCGATCCCATGGTGCGGAAGTGCGCCAGGGCGTGCACGGTCTCGGACTCCGCGGCGGCGCGGAAGAACTTGGCCACCTGGTCGAAGCCCTCCTGCCTGGCCTTCTCGGAGAAGGCGAGATACATCCTGTTTGCCTGTGATTCGCCAGCGAATGCGTGTTGAAGGTTCTCTTTGGTGTTCCCCATATCTATTCCTCTGTAAACCATATAACCCATCGATTTTAACGGTTGCGTAGCTACACGTGGTCCAACCAATCGGCGTACCTCGTGTCCTTGCCGGTGACCACCTCGTGGAAGGCCTCCTGGAGCTCACGGGTGACCTTGCCTGGGACTCCTTCGCCGATAGGGCGGTGGTCTATCATCGTTACCGGGGTTATCTCCGCGGCGGTGCCGGTCATGAAGACCTCGTCAGCGGTGTAGGCTTCTAGACGTGAGACCTCGGTCTCGATCATGTCGTATCCTCTGTCCTCCGCCAGCTGCATGATGGAGTTGCGGGTTATGCCCTCCAGTATGCTGTCGGTGGTCTTGGGGGTGTAGAGTTTGCCGCGCTTGTAGATGAATATGTTCTCACCGCTGCACTCCGCGATGTTCCCCTGGGCGTTGAGCATCAGCGCCTCGTTGGCGCCGTTCTTGACCGCCTCCATCTTGGCCAGGCAGGATGTGACGTAGAGGCCGTTGACCTTGGCGCCGGCGGGGGCGGCCATGTTCCAGGGCCTCTTCCAGGAGGATGTGATCAACTTGGCGCCCTTCTCCTGTATGTCCTTCCCGAGGTAGGAGCCCATATGGATGGCGGTTATGCTGACTGTCACCGGGACGCCGATGGGGTTGAGCCCGACCCATTCCCCGCCCAGGAAGGCGCAGGGCTTCAGATAGTCGACCTCGCCGTTGACGCGGACGGTCTCCTTGACCGCTTCGCACAGCTCCTCGTGGGTGTAAGGTACGTCGAAGGCCAATACCCTGGCCCCTTCCAGGAAGCGTTTCATGTGGTCCTTGAGGCGGAATATCGCCTTGCCGTCGCTGTTGGGATAGACCCTCAGCCCCTCGAAAATCCCCGTGCCGTAGTTCAATGCGTGCGACAGGATGTGCACCCGCGCATCCTTCCAGTCAACAAACTCGCCGTTGACCCAAATCTTCTCGGTTGACTTCAATTGTTTTCCCCCTTATAGCGCGTTGACCGTCTTGATGTAATGCTCAGGCTCGGTCTTCTCGATTATCTCCGCCACCTCGTCGCGGCTTCCGATGAGGCCGACCCAGCCCTTGCTGGTGGATATCAGCGCGTAGGCGGACTGCCGAGGCTCGTCGACTATCTCGACATCCTCCACGTCATGGAGGCGGCCGAGCCTCTCGACGGCGATGTCCGCCATCTCCTTACTGATGACTGACAGGACCACACGGGCCTTGCCTGGGACCTCGCATTTGCCGACGACTATCGTCTCGACGTTGATACGCTTGCGGGTGAACTCCCCCATGATCCTCTGCATGACACCGAACTCGTCCTTGACTATCATCGAGATGACTTCCATCTTAGCAACCTCCTCCATAGGGACAGGAACCGCGATGGACGGTGGGTCCGGCCGCAGTCCTGAGGGTCAACGGGAAAATGTCCTCCTCCCTATTAATCTGTATGTCAACCAGACAGGGCTTGTCGCTGTCGATCGCCTGCTGCAGGGCGGGGTTGAGGTCCTGGTGCTGCTCGACGCGTATCGCTTCGGCGCCGAAGGCCTCCGCCAGCTTGACCATGTCGACGCCGCTGAGGTCCTGGGCGGTGAGACGGTCGCCGTAGAACAGGCGCTGGTGCTGCTTGATCATACCCAGGCGGGAGTTGTTGAACAGGGCGATGGCGACGGGTATGTCGTTCTTGGCCGCTGTGGCCAGCTCCTGGCAGACCATGGTGAAGCTACCGTCGCCGGCTATGTCTATGACCTTGCGGTCGGGGGCGGCGATCTTGGCCCCGATGGCGGCAGGGAGGCCGAAGCCCATGCAGCCCAGGCCGCCGGAGGTGATGAAAGTCCGCTGGTCCTTGATGTCCAGGAAGTGGGCCGCCCACATCTGGCACTGACCGACCTCGGTGACGATTATGGCGTCCTTGGGGAGTATGGAGTCGAGCTCGTGGATGACCTTGCGGGGACTTATGGGATCCTCGCAGATGTCGATGTCGCAGGCGCAACGCTTGATCATCTCCCCCGAGGCCTCCGACCAGTTGCTGCTGTGGACCTTGAGGTTTATGGCCTTGCGGATGGCCGACAACGCGGCCTTGGCCTCGG
>PWJQ01000040.1 GCA_003560875.1 Methanomassiliicoccaceae archaeon | reverse complement strand
GCCACGTCGTAGGATGTCCGTGCGATCTCGTCCCTAGTCAACCACTCGGTCTCATAGGACAGCACGTACTTCCATGACGGTGAGTCGAGCAGCTGACGGTGCTCCTCCAATGTGCGGGCGAAGAAGCGGTAGCCGTATTTCTCCGGGTCCTCGAAGGCCTTGCTGCCCGGGTCCACGAAGGGCGCGAAGGGCGCCGAGTAGACGAAGAGCCGCTGGTCGTTGTCGAGGCTGTTCCATAGGCTGCGGGAGTAATCGGAGATGCCGAGGGCCGACTCCCTGGTCTGTTCGGGGAGGCCTATCATGAAGAACAGGTCGTAACGCTGACATCCGTGATCGAAGGCCTTGCGTATCGTCTTGGTCATTTCCGAGTTGTCGAAATCGCCCAGGGGGCTGATGTTGCTGCGCACCGACTGGTCCTGGGACTCGGGGGAGAACTCCAGCGAGTACTCGCCCAGGGCATCCTCGGCCATGCGGTAGAAGTCACGGTCGCCGGGGTGGAACATCTCCATGGCTATATGGTTGTCCACACCCCTCTCCTTGATGCCTTTGAAAAGGCGTTCAGCGTAATCCTTCCCTCCCTGGCGCACGTCCCCGATTATGAACACCGGTGATGCCAGGTACTCCCCTATGCGCTCGATGTCCTCGGCCAGCTTCTCGGGGCTGCGGAAGGCGGGACGACGACGGCAGAGGAATGTCTTGCCGGCGGCGGCGGAACCGCCGCATTGGGAGCAGTTGTAGCAACAGCCGCGCACGGTGAACACCGAGGTAAGGGGCAGCTTGTCCCATCCCAGCCAAGGGAGGGCGCCTTTGATGTCCATGTTCCTCATGGTGTTCTTGATCATGGTGCCGTAGTCGAACTCCACATAGTCCAATGAATCGGGTATGAAACTCAGAGGGTTGATGACCACCTTGCCGTCCTTGTCCTTCCAGCACAGGTTCGGGACCTGGGAGAAGTCGCCGTCGCCGGTCAGGGCGTCCATGAACTCCACCTGCGGTAGCTCGGTGGAGTCACCGCGCATGACGAAGTCGACCTCGGGCCGCTGCATCAGCTCCTCGTGGAAATAGGTCGCCGAGAAACCGCCCAGCTGGACCTTGGCATGGGGATGTATGGACTTCACCAACTTGGCGATCTCCAAGGCCCCATGGGCGTGCGGCATCCAGTGCAGGTCTATGGCGAACACCTCGGCATCCAGGCTGCGGATGCGGCGTTCGACGTCGAATTCCTCATCGGCCAGCATCTGCACCGCCAGGTTCACTATCCGGGTGCGGTACCCTGCCTTCTCCAGGTGGGTGGAGATGGTCATGAAGCCGATGGGATACATCTCGAAAACCGGGGATGACGGCACGACATCGCTCACCGGACCGTAGAAGATGGGCTTCTTACGGAAGTCGTATACGCTCGGGGCGTGCAGCAATATGATGTCCGATCTGGGCACTGGTGTTCCCTCTCGGCGCTCTAAGCCGAGAGGATACATAAAGGTTGTGAGCTCACACCCCGTAGCGTCTCTTACGCTGCTGGTATGCCCTCACGGCCCGCATGAAGTCTATACGCCTGAAACCAGGCCAGTATATGTCGGTGAAGTAGAGTTCGGAGTAAGCCATCTGCCACAGGAGGAAGTTGGATATCCTCACCTCGCCGCTGGTGCGGAGCACCAGGTCGGGATCGGGCACGTGGGAGGTGTACATGTGGTTGGATATCAGGTCCTCATCGATCTCCTCGGCCTTGATGCAGCCCTCCTCGACCTTGGCGGCGATGCGTCGGAAGGCATGCACCAACTCCTCACGGCCGCCGTAAGCGATGGCTATGTTGTAGAAGTTGGAGTCGTAGTCCTTGGTGGCCTCCTCCACCTCCGCGATGGCGTCCTGTATGCTCTGTGAGAGCAGTTCGCGGTTGCCGAGGACCTTTATGCGTATGCGGTTCTCATGCACCCTCTTCTCCTCCGCCAAGGTGCGGAAGCTCTCCTCGAAGAGCTCCATGAGGAGCTCGACCTCCTCCCCGGCGCGGTTGAAGTTCTCGGTGGAGAATGCGTAGACGGTGAGTATCTTTATACCCAATTCCTGACACCATTCCATGACCTCCTCCAGCTTCTCCCTGCCCTTCTCATGGCCACCGGCGCCCGCCATGCCCATCTCTTGGGCGAAACGACGGTTACCGTCCATGATTATGGCCACGTGGTTGGGGGCGGGATAGGCGAGGACCTCCTTCTCCAGCTTAGCCTCGTAGGTGTTGTAAGCGGTGTCGGAGATTATCCTCGAGATTCCTTTTTGGAGGGTCATGGTTGCAACTCACTCGAAGTCCTGGGGCAGGCCCGCCGCTTTGAGGCCCATGTCGAAGCAGCCGATGGCGGCGACGGCGCCTATGGTCCCTTTGGGACCGGTTATCTCGTGCACCCCGACGCCGGACTTCTTGGCGACCTCGAGGGCATCGTCGATGGTGAATATTATGCTCTTCGACTTCCAGCCGAAATCCTCCAACGACCCGGGCACTTTCAAACCCACGTACGAGGTCATAACGGTATCGTCGGAGTAGGTGTGCTCTTGGAGATAGGCCTTGGCGTAATCCAGGAGCTCATCGATCTGTCTCTCCTCCACCGCGAACGATACGGCGGTGGAACAGCAGTTGGTGGTCTTGTTCGGGACCAGGGGGTTGAGCTGGATGATCTTGTGGTCCAGGAAACGGCCCACCGGACAGTCTTGGCCCATCCTCATCATCAACGACCATGATGCCCCCTTCTCCTTGGTGTCCGTGTCATCGGCACCGATGATGACCCTGACCATCTTGGGGCTGCGGACCTCGACCTCGGCACGGTGGGCGCCACCGAGCTTGAAGCCTTCGGGGTAGGTGGTCGATATGACCTCAGGGGCCTGCGGGATGCAGGCGCCCACGCCCACCGAGGCGCCGGCGAGTCCCACCCAACTGGTCACAACCTGGCCCCCTTCGACCAAGAGTGACCTCAGGCCTTGACCGCCAAGGTCCTTGGTCACCGGTCCGAACGAGAGTTCGCCCTCACCGATAATGGTGTCCATTATGAGGGTGTGACCGTCGACGCGGACATCCTTCACGACGCCCCCGGCACGCTTACGGTTCACCGCGTCCCACTCGGGAGGGCCGCGGGCGATGCATCTCTCTATGACCTGAGCTATGCCGTTCTTCTCGTCGACAATGGTGAAGAATCCCTTACAGAACAACTTGCCGTAACGGTCCTTGACCTGGTCTGGTCTCAATGTCTCGGTCATTGCAGTACACCGATTCTTTGGCCGGTGAACACAGTCAACGTTTTTATTGTTTTAGAAGAGCGTCGACTGGGCGCAGAGCGAGGGGGCGGTGCCGATGAAGCGGGACACTAGGTCCTTGAGGTCTATGGCCTTGAGCATCCCCAGTTCGTCACGGTATACCGCCAGGCGCCCCTTGGCGCCCAAGAACTCGCCACGGTGCTTTCCAGCGGTGGGCATCACCCGCGGCACGCCCTCCAATCCTTTGAGAGGATATCCGTCGAGGATTGTCTCCGTGGACGTTTCGAACGTCTTCCCGACATCCTCCCATAGGGCCTGGGCCTGATCCAGGGAGCCGTCCCCCAAGCAATTGGCCAGGGTCGCCGATGACATGGTCTGCGGGATGCCCCGGGACCTTGACAGGGACTGTTCCGCCGACCGGGCCTGCATACGGGAACCGTACTCGCCCACGGAGGCCATGATGTCCGCACCCTGCTCGATCCCCCTCTCCCGTAGGCGTGATGACCGTGTCATCCCCACTTTGAGATTGGAGGCGAACACTGCGATGTAGACCACGTGGGGATCGCCACACACCGTGTCCTCGCACATGTTGCCACGGCATCGCGGTTGGAAACGGCACTCCTGCACCGGGAAACTGTCGCATCCCCGGCAGCGGGGCATACGGTTCTCAAGGACGGTGCCGCAGACCTCATCGCCGCTGCCGACGCAACGGCGGGCCTCGGACACGAACATGTCCAAGGGCTCCAAGGACAAGCTGCGGAGCTCAGCAGTGGCCATCACCCTCTCGGTGAGCACCGGCTGGAAGCCCTCCCAGGCGAAGGACGTCACATGCGAGCGGTAACAATCCTGCGGCGAGGATTCCATCAGCTCGGACGCGTTACGGAACATCTCAGCGCTGACTTTCGCTCAGGTACTCCGGAGGGACCTGGCTGCAAAGATACACGGTACGGGCGGCCCGACCGATCTCGATGCCGTCGGCCCTCGCCCTGACAGTGTCCACGGCCAATATCACCGGCTCATCGACCCTGACCGATCCGGCGGAGAAGGCGTCCTCATAGGTCTTCGACAGATGCACCATGCGTCGATCGGCGGGTATTATGCCGGTCTCCAGGATGATCTCCGCCTCCTCGGACGTGGCGGGGTAGAACAGTTCGTCAGGTATATTGTCCGAGGGGTGTCTGAGATCGAGTTCCAAGGTGTGGCCGTAGGTGGCGCGGACGTTGTCGCCGCTCACCTGGTACCTGCCCTTGGGGTCGCTCTCCACCAAGGCGATGACATGATGGGTGCGCAACCAATGCATGCGTCGGTTGTTATCCCTCATCGCGGATACCATCTCCCGTAAGGAGACGAAACCCTGGTCATCCATCTCCAACTCGAACCTCTCCGGGAAATGGCGCAATATGCCGGCCATGGTACGTCCGACCTTGTCCATCTCCTCGGTGCTCATGAGGAACTTGCCCTCTTCATCGCAGACCGGGCAACGCTCATCGCGGAAATATCCGTGTTCTTCACATTCCCTCAGCATGTTCATCCCCGAAGGCAGTGATAGCAAGAAATACCTTTCGATTGTTTAAGGGCGCAATGTCATCTCGGCGGCCTTGACGGTGTTCTCCATGAGCATGGCGATGGTCATGGGACCCACACCTCCTGGTGAGGGTGAGATCGCCGCCGCCTTCTCCTTGACGTTGTCGAAATCCACATCCCCCACGAGGCGGTAGCCTTTCTCGCTCCCGGGGTCGTCGACACGGTTGGTGCCCACATCGATGACCACCGCCCCCTCCTTGACCATGTCCGCCTTGACGAAGAACGGTATGCCCACCGCGGCGATGAGGATGTCCGCTTGTCGGCAGAGGCCAGGGAGGTCGGTGCTACGGGAGTGGGCCACAGTCACCGTGGCATCGCCGCCCTCCCCCTTCTGCATAAGGATGGAGGCCATGGGCTTGCCCACGATGTTGCTGCGACCGAGGACCACCACGTGCTTTCCACGGGTCTCGATGTCGTGACTGATGAGGAGACGCTGAACGCCCGCCGGCGTGGCGGGGAGGAACAGAGGGTCCCCGATGAGCATGCGGCCGACGTTGTAAGGATGGAAGGCATCCACGTCCTTGCGGGGGTCGATGCGCTCGATCACCTTGCGTTCATTTATGTGCGGCGGGAGCGGCAGTTGACATAGAATGCCGTGAATCTCTCCGTCGGCGTTGAGAGCGTCGATCAGGTCGAGGAGGTCATCCTCGGATGTCGTTGAAGGGAGGATGTGCGTGCGGGACAGCATGCCCAACCTCTCGCAGGCCTTGCCCTTCATCCGCACGTAGACATGGGACGCGGGGTCGTCACCGACGACCACCACCGCCAATCCGGGATTGGTGTCCTGGGCCCTCAAGGCCTGCAGCCTGTCCTCCAATGCCTCTGTGACCTGGGCGGCCACATCCCTGCCGTTAATCAGACGGTGACTCATCCTATCTTTTTGCACTATGCTAGGTCGATATATATTCTTTTCATAACTGAAAAAGATAATCTATGGAGAGTCGATTGGGGTTCGGATGAGCTCGGAAAACGACGGTGCAAGCGGCGGCGTACGCCCCATTTTGGAGGTTGCGGAGTCCCTGGGACTGGGCTGGGAAGACGTGCTGCTCTACGGCAGGGATGCGGCCAAGGTGCCCTTGACCTCACTGACCCGTTTCGACGGACGCCCCAACGGTAAGCTCATCGTCACGACGGCCATAACCGCCACCCCCGCGGGAGAGGGGAAGACGGTCACCACCATCGGCCTCGTGCAGGGGCTCGGTCGGCTAGGTGCCGATGCCATAGGGACCTTGAGGGAGCCGTCGTTGGGGCCGATATTCGGCATCAAGGGAGGAGCGACCGGCGGCGGCAAGGCCCAGGTGCATCCCATGGTGGACATCAACCTTCATTTCACCGGCGACATCCATGCCGTGGGAGCGGCGCATAATCTCCTCTCGGCGATATTGGAGAGTCATATCGCCAAAGGCAACGATCTCGACATAGACCCCACCCGCATCCTGCTCGGCAAGGCCATGGACATCGGGTCCCGTGAGCTGAGGCACATCGTCATGGGCCTGGGCTGGAAGGTGAGGGGCGGTGTCCCTCATGAG
Source organism: Methanomassiliicoccaceae archaeon (assembly GCA_003560875.1). GTDB lineage: Archaea > Thermoplasmatota > Thermoplasmata > Methanomassiliicoccales > Methanomethylophilaceae > PWHV01. Next base: position 30,472 of record PWJQ01000040.1, on the reverse strand, counting down.
AGCTCCTTCATGATAACTCCGGCATCGGAGATAAGCGCCATACTCGCACTCGCCAACGGCCAGGAGGACCTCCGGGAGAGGTTGGAGAGGATCACGGTGGCGTACGACCACGAGGGCAATCCCGTATTGGCCCGCCAACTGGGATGCGTCGGGGCCCTGATGGCGCTCCTCAAGGACGCGATATGCCCCAACCTGGTGCAGACCCTTGAGGGTCAGCCGGTGTTCGTGCACGGTTTCCCCTTCGCCAACATCGCCCATGGTACGAACTCGGTCCTCGCCACCCGCTACGCCCTGAAAATGGGGGACTATGTGGTCACCGAGACCGGCTTCGCCGCCGACCTGGGGGCGGAGAAGTTCTTCAACATAGTGTGCAGACAATCGGGCCTGGTGCCGGACTGCGTGGTGCTGGTGGCCTCGGTCAGGGCGCTCAAGATGCATGGCGGCAAATGTGTCGAGGATTGCCAACAGGCGGACATGGATGCTCTGCGACAGGGATTCGGTAACCTTGACCGTCACATATCCAACATAGGACTTTTCGGACTTCCGGCGGTGGTCGCCGTCAACCGCTTCCCCGGAGACAGTCCCGAGGAGCTCGCAGCGGTGATGGAGCATTGTGCCGAACTCGGCGTGGAGGCGGCGGTGTCCACCGTCTTCGAGGACGGCGGTGCAGGCGGCGAGGAGTTGGCGCGCAAGGTCCTGGCGGCCATCGACCGCAATGATGGCGACTTCCGCATGCTGTATGACACCACCCTCCCCATCAGGGAGAAGGTCGAGACCGTTGCCAAGCTCATATACGGTGCCGGGCAGGTCATATTCCTCAGCGCGGCGGAGAAGTCGCTGGAGTCCATCGAGGCTCACGGCTACGGTCATCTGCCGGTCTGCATGGCAAAGACGCAAGCCTCCCTGAGCGACGACCCGCGGCAACGGGGGGCGCCGAAGGGATGGAAGCTGACCGTGCGGGAGATGACCATCTCCAGCGGAGCCGGGTTCGTGGTCCCGGTCTGCGGGCAGATGAACCTCATGCCCGGGCTGCCGAAGAAGCCGTCGGCGATGACCATAGACCTCGATGAATGCGGGCAGGTCACCGGCCTGCGTTGAGCAGGTCCTCGGCCGCGGACAGCGTCAACAGCTCGAACCCCGAGTCCTGGGCGTGCCCCAGCATCCTGCTTATGGCGTCCAGCTCCGCGGAGGTCTGCCTGGAGTCCTTGGCGCCTCCCCTTACGCTCTCCATCACGTGCCAACTATGCGTAGCCATCACCAGGACGCCTTCTTGGAAACGGTCGATCATGCGGATGTAATCCGATTCTGGCCTTCGGCCCTCGTGCATGGCCCAGAGGTATGAATCGATCACCTTGCCATCGGCATCGGTGTCGCGCGCCAGGGGGAACTCCCACAGGCCCTGGGGCAGGAAGTGGGGCTTGAGCGCCCCGTTGACGACCTCCTCGGTCATCGATGAGTCGTAGCTGAACCCTTGTTCCCTCACGAGGCCGAGCACGCGGGGGTCTATGTTCAAGTATGGAGCACGGAAACCGCGCGGCACGGCGCCGGTGGTGGAGACCACCGCGTCCCAGGACCGTGCGATTATGTCCGCCAGCTGGTCGTCTTCCAACATTATGCCGGTGGATTCGCCGGTGAGGTCCTCATGCTCCATCCCATGGCAGGCGGGCTCAAGACCGCGCAGCAGCGATGGTTCGGGCAGGCTGCGCAACGAGTCCCCCTCGGAGAAGACCGTGGCGGGGAACGCCATCGACCTCAGCATGTCAGCGAGGAGCTCCATGCCCTGCGAGGAGGCGTCATGACAGGGGGCGGTCATGACGCCGCAGGATCGCGATGCCGCCGCCGTCTCACCGCGCACGGCGGTGTTGCAGTCCCGGTCGAGGTCTATGGTGAATGCCAGTACCCTCATATCACTTCCCGCCTCCCGATATCATCGTGTCATTGACAACAAGCCCTCAGGACATAAAGGTTATATCGCCCTTATTCTTGATTGGATTGTCCTTCCCGAGGGGAGGAGGGTGCGACCATGATAATCGGCGAGCAGAAACCATTGGCGGACATCATCAGCATGGTGGAGTCCGAGGGAGGCGGCAGGATACTAGTGGTGGGATGCCGCTCCTGTGTGGCCGTCTGTCTCGCGGGAGGTGAGAAGGAGGTCACCGAACTGGCCTCATCGCTGGAAGATCACTCCGCCTCCCAGGAACTGGGTTGGACGGTCTCCACCGTGACACTACAACGTCAGTGCGAGAAGGACTTCGACCAGGAGATAGCGGGAGTGGTGAAGGAGAGCGATGTCGTCGTCTCCCTGGGATGCGGGGTCGGTGCACAGGTGCTGTCGGAGGTCTATCCCGAAAGGGTCGTCATACCGGGGATAGACACCTCCGCCATGGGTTCCCCGGAGGGGAAGGGGAGATGGAAGGAACGCTGCGCCGGCTGCGGGGACTGCACCATCCATCTGAGTGGCGGCATATGCCCCATCGCCCGTTGTTCGAAGATGCTGCAGAACGGCCCTTGCGGTGGATCACAAGGAGGCAAATGCGAGCTCTCGCCGGAAAGGGATTGCGCCTGGCAGCTCATATACGACCAGGTCAGAAGCAAGGGGAGGCTCGACCTTCTGGAGATAATGCTGCCGCCGAAGGATTGGTCCAAGGGACGTGACGGCGGCTCGCGCATAGTGGTGAAGAAGGAGGAACGGAGATGAACGACGGCAGTTCCCTGCAGGCCCTTCTCGAGGCCGGGGAGTTCGTGGTCACCTCCGAGATCGGCCCCCCCAAGTCCGCCGATGGCGGACCGGTGAGGGAGAAGGCCCGCGTGATGAAGGGTTACGCCGATGCCTTCAACGTCACCGATAACCAGACGGCGATAGTGAGGATGTCCTCATTGGCCGCCAGCCTCTTCTGCATCCAGGAGGGCGTGGAGCCCATCATGCAGATGACCTGCCGCGACCGTAACCGTCTCGCCATGCAGTCCGAGATGCTGGGCGCCGCCGCGCTGGGCGTCCGTAACATGCTGTGTATAACCGGCGACCATCAGAAGTTCGGCAATCAGCCCCAGTCACGCAACGTCTTCGACCTCGACTCCACGCAGCAGTTGATGGTTTTCCGCCGCATGTGCGACAAAGGGGAGATGTGGTGCGGGGATTCCATCAAGATCCCGCCCCATATGTTCCTCGGGGCGGCGGCGAACCCCTTCGCCGACCCTCTCGAGATGGGGGTCATCCGACTGAGTAAGAAGGTCGGGGCGGGCGCTGATTTCATCCAGACGCAGGCGATATTCGACCTCGACCGTTTCCGTGAATGGCACCGGTCGGTTCTCTCCAAGAAGTTGGACGAGAGGACGCACATCATCGCGGGCGTGCTTCCATTACGCTCCTATAGAGCGGCAAGGTTCATGGCCGACAAGGTACCGGGTATGAGCGTACCCGATGAACTGCTGCGGAGGATGGCCAACGCCAGCGATGAGAAGGCGGAGGGGATGAGGATCTGCCTGGAGACCATCGACGAGCTCCGCGACCTGCCCGGGATCAAGGGCGTCCATCTGATGCCGGTGAACTGGGAGAGCGCTGTGCCCGAGATAGTCGAGAGGGCGGGACTCCTACCGCGGCCTCAGGCGCGCAGGTAGTCCTCACAGTACAGTTTCTGATCCAACAGCACCTGGGCCGTCTTGATGGTGTCCATGGTGTCCTTGTCCTCGGGATCGAGGATGGCGGCGGATAGGCCGGCGCCCATGAGCATCGCCAGATAGGTGCTGTTGAGCAGGCTGCGGTCGCGACAGCCGTTGGAAACGTTGCTGAGACCGACGACCGTCCTCGGAGCGGGGTCGTTGAGCATCTGGAACATCCTCAGGGCCTCGATCACCTTCGCACCTTGGTCCTGGGCCGCCACGACAGGGAGCACCAGCGGGTCCAATATTATACGGTCCGGCATTACCTCGTACTCCATCGCCGTGGTGAGCATGAGCATGGCCATCTCAGCACGGCTGTCGGCGTCATTGGGTATGCCCCTCTCGTCCATGGTCAGGCAGATGATGTCCGCATCATGCTCACTGGCGAGGGGGAAGAATCCCTGCATCTTCTCCATCTCGGCGGTGGTGGAGTTTATGATCGCGGGGTTCTCACAGACCTCGAGCCCGGCGGACATGGTCTTCAGTCCCGGCGTGTCGATGCATAGGGTGAGGTCTGTGACCTCCTGCACGGTCCTGACCAACCAACGCATGTCCTCAGGACCATCGGCGCCCCTTCCAGGACCGACGTTGACGTCCAATGCGGTTGCGCCCGCCTCTATCTGTTTTTGTGTAAGGGACTGGATGAATGTCGAGTCCTTATCGTCTATGGCCTTGCCCACCGAACGGAAAAGGCCGTTGATCCTCTCACTGATAATCATCATGTCCTTCGGGTCTTGATATAGCGACATTATTAAAAAATTGATTAGTCGTCTTCAGTGCGGCGATGCATTACATTTATGATTGACCTAGCAATATAGGCATGGTATACCTTCTGTATGCCCACATCCGGAGGAATCTCACTGACAAAAATCGAGAGGGCGCTTCTAAGTGTATCTGATAAGGAAGGGATAGTGGAGTTGGCCATGGAGTTGGCCTCCTTGGGCGTGGAGCTTATATCCACCGGAGGCACGGCCAAGCTCCTCAAGGACAACGGCATCGCCGTTGTGGAGGTCGCGGAGATAACCGGTTTCCCCGAGATGCTCGACGGGAGGGTGAAGACCCTGCACCCCCGCCTACACGCCGGGATCCTGGCGCGTCGTGACCTGCCGGAGCACATGGATGCTATATCCGCTCTGGACATCGGACCCATCGACATGGTGGTCATCAACCTCTACCCTTTCAAGAGGACCGTCCTCGACAGCCCCGGGGATCTGGAGGCGATAGTCGAGAACATAGACATCGGCGGCCCCAGCATGGTACGCGCCGCGGCCAAGAACTACAAGTCCGTGGCGGTCGTGACCGCGCCCTCCCAATACCCCAAGGTCATCGAGTCGCTACGGGCGGGCGGCATGGACGAGTCGCTGCGGGCGGAATTGATGGTTGACGCGTTCGTGGTCAGCGCCAACTATGACGCCATGATAGCCGACCAATTGCGTCGGCGCTTCGATGGGGAACTGTTCCCGGAATCCATGCCCATACCCACCGAGAAGGTCATGGAGCTGCGTTACGGCGAGAACCCCGACCAGAAGGCCGCGTTCTACGCCGACCCCTTCACGCCCGGGCCCACGGTGGCCAAGGCGGAGCAGTTGCACGGTAAACAGTTGTCGTTCAACAACATCCTCGACCTCGACAAGGCCATGGACATCGCCATGGATTTCGACAGGCCCACCGCGGTCATCATGAAGCACACCAACCCCTGTGGACTGGCCAGTGCCGATGATGTCCATGAGGCCTTTGTCACCGCGTACGCTGTCGACCCCAAATCGGCCTTCGGTTGCGTCATTTGCCTCAACCGCGAGTGCCCCGGGTCGATCGCTGAGGAGATACGCGACAACAAGTACTTCGTAGAGGCCATCATCGCCCCGGACTTCGAGCCCGAGGCATTGGACATACTGTTGCAGAGGAAGAACGTCCGTCTGCTACGCACGAACTCCCCCATCGGACCGCAGGTGCGGACGAGGGAATTGAAGATGAAGAAGGTCCAAGGAGGTATGCTGGTTCAGACCGATGAGGGCCTTCGGATCTCCGATGAGGACCTCAAGGTCGTCACCAAGCGCCCCCCCACCGAGGAGGAGCAGAGGGCACTGCAGTTCGCATGGAAACTCGTGAAGCATGTCTCCTCGAACTCCGTGGTCTATGTGAAGGAGGAAAGGGCGGTCGGCATCGGGGCCGGCCAGATGAGCCGGGTCGACTCGGCGATGATCGCCCGCATCAAGGGAGGGGACGCCACCCAAGGCAGCGTCATGGCCTCGGATGCCTTCTTCCCGTTCCGCGATGGGGTCGACGAGGCCGCCAAGGCCGGCGTCACGGCCATTATCCAACCTGGAGGTTCGATAAGGGACGAGGAGGTCATCCAGGCCGCCGACGAGCACGGCATGGCCATGGTGTTCACCGGCTGTCGCGTGTTCAGACACTAGGGGTCATTCGTCGAGGGGGATTATAGGACGGCCCTCGGCCTTCCTCTTCATATGGCCGCCAGGGCCGCCCCTCTCCTTCCTTGCGGCCTCGATGCATTCCTCACTGTAGCAGGTGAAAGCGGCGAATACGAAGTGCTTGGCGGGCGAACCGCATATCTGGCACTTGTGGTCCTCAATGTTCATGTCAACCCTATCGTCGATTAGCATTATCATTTTTGTTACGGAAATTTGATAACCCCGTTGTATGATTTGCCGGAGTGGACGATTTCGACCCTGCGGAACTATCGGACGAGCGGCTTGCAGTGCGTTTCTCATTGGATAGCTGCCGTGATTGCGGGCTGTGTTCCCAATCCTGCCCCAGCACCAGGCATGGCGGGATCGACCCCCATGAGGTCGTCAGAGGCCTCATCGACGGAAGACCGGAAGAGGATGTCTGGGATTGTCTTCTGTGCTACATCTGTGATGACGTCTGCCCCGTCGGGATTCATCTTCCCCTTCTGATCACCCACCTGCGCTACCGTTCAGCTATATCGGGGGAGGCTCCGCAGAGGTTCGTCCGCGGCGCCAAGTCTTTCCTCAAGGAGGGCAGAGGATTCCCGGCCGGACCTCGGACAGCCAAGCTACGGGAGGAGATGGGTTTACCGGAAATGCAGAACGGCGACAGGGCCATGAGGGAGCTTGGAAAGGTCGTTTCCAGAACGAGGTTCACACATGAGTGAAATGCTGTTATATCCGGGATGTGCCATACCCTCAAAGCTCCCATTCGTGGAATCCGCCGCCCGGTACGTGCTCGATACCCTCGGAATCCAGTTCTCGGATTTCCCCGGTTTCACATGTTGCGTCGAACCGGTGGGGCTGAGGTCGTTGGGTCTTGAGACGTGGATGGTCGCGGGCGCCCGTCTGCACTCCATCGCCTCGAAGCAGGACGGTTCCATCCTCACCCTCTGCGATGGATGCACCCTGTCCCTGAATGAGGTCTCAGAGGTGCTGGACTCCGGTGGGGCTGAGACGGCGAACGAGGTGTTGAAGGAGATGGGTATGAACTACGCCCGCCCGGCCGAGGTCGTGGGATTCCTGCCCTTGCTGCACTCGGAACTGGATTCTATCGTCGCATCGTCGGTGCGTGATACGGACCTCAGGTTCGGCATACACCCCGGTTGTCACGGGGACCATATGGCGGGCGGGCCTGAGGGCGCACAGCGCATGCTGGCGGACATCGTCGAGGCTCTGGGAGGGGAGGCGGTGCTGCCAAAGGCCAAGGTGTGTTGCGGCGGGAGTCTGACATCGGTCAACGACGAGGTTGCAAGAAGGGTCAGCCAAGAGGCACTCGATGAATTCTCCGACGCGGATGTGTTGATAACGTCATGCCCCTTCTGTTTCCTGCAGTTCGACACTATCACGAGGGGCAAGAAGGTGATCCATGTGGCGGAGCTGGTCGCCAGTTGTATGGGATGGGACATCGACTACATGTCCCATCATCGCACCCGTGACTAGGACAGGTGCAACGAGAACTGTAAGGACGGTGCGGAATGGGTCAGATAACCCAATGAGATACGGTCGGCGCATTTCGCGTATACGGGGGCGTCTTCCGGGCCGATACCGCCCGACACCTCCACGAGGACATGCGGGTACGATTCCTTGATGGAACGGTAACAGATCCCCGCCTCCGCGGGGGACATGTTGTCGAGGAGTACGACATCCACACCGGCCGCGGCCGCCGACAGCGCATCATGTTCTGTTTCCGCCTCCACCTCGATTATGGTCGACGGGGCGTCCTTGAGCGCCCTGAGCGCATTGTCCATGCCACCGACGGCTTGGATGTGGTTGTCCTTCACCAGTATATGATGGGAGAGCGTGTCGCGGTGTGACTCCCCGCCCGCCAATCTCACGGCCTTCTTCTGCAGGCCACGGAGGCCGGGGAGGGTCTTGCGCGTGGCGGCGACACTGACATGGGGATTCACCGCGTGGCATGCCGCCAGCACCTTGGAGGTCTCGGTGGCGGTACCGGACATGAACATCATTATGTTCAGGCAGACCCGCTCGCGTAGCATTATCTCTCGGAGCGGACCCTCTACAACCATGACCTCGTCACCTGCCGAGACGAGGTCGCCGTCATTCTTGACGAGCCTGACCTCTAGTCCGCCATCGGTGAAGAGCCAGGCGGCCTCCTCGGCACCGGCGAGGATGCCGTCGCCACCACTGGTGACGATGGCCTTGGACGTCGTGGCGGGAGGGATGAGGACATCACTGGTAACGTCCCCGGCGGGGGCATCCTCCTCCAGGAAAGCCCTCAGACCATCCACGCCTCTCACTCCAAGGTATAGCTCTTATCCAGTTCCGGAAGTATGACGTTGTACTCCTCGGCCAGTGCATCTTGGAGTGGTTCGCGGCTCTCGGAGTGCATTATCACGATGTTCTCAGGGTCGCATCCCCTGATGAACTCCATCAGCTGGTCGTGGTCGGCGTGGGCGGAGAAGTCATATCTCTGCACCTCGCAGTTCACCTTCTCCAAGCTGCCGTCGATGTTGACGCATCCAGACTCCAGCAGCAACCTGCCGTTGGTGTCCTCGGCCTGGTAGCCGGTGATCAGTATGGCCGATAGTGGGTCGTCCTTTATGCTCTTCATGTAGTTTAGCACCGGACCTCCGTCGAGCATCCCCCCGGTCGTCACGATGACCTCGCCCTTGCGGGCCTTCCCGCGCATCTGTGCGTTCTTCACCTCATTGAATGAGCGGCGGGCGGCACGGAGGTTCTTGGGGTTGATCAGGTACTCCGGGTATTGCATGTACAGACGTGCGATGGAGCGGCCCATGCCGTCCACCCATTTGTCAAAGTTGGCACCGTTCAGGAGCATCATGATCTCCTGTGTCCGACCGACGGCGAAACAGGGTATCAGGACCTTGCCGCCACGGTCGACGACCTCTTTGATCTTGTCCAGGAAGTCCTTCTCGGACTTTTTGCGGTCGGGGTGGAGACGGCCTCCGTATGTGCCCTCGATTATGAGGTTGTCGCACTTCACGGGCTTCGCGGCCTCGACGAGCCGGGTGTTGATCGTGTGTATGTCACCGGTGTAAAGGGTGGTGCGATCGTCTATGACCTCGAACATCATCGCCCCCGGCACATGCCCGGCACGGTGGGTCTCGACCTCCAGGTCCCCGACCTCGATTACATCACCGAACTCCAGAGGTATCACGTTCCTCATGGTGCGGTCTATGTCCGATTCGTTATAGGGTTCGGGATATCCCTCCGCCTTGGCGATCTTTAGGGAGTCGAACATCATGATCTCGGCTATCTCAGCGGTTATCGGCGCGGTGAACACGTCGTTGTCGTACCTGCTGGTCAACCAGGGTATCATACCGCAGTGGTCGAGGTGGCAGTGCGTCAGGAACGCGTGGTCAACCTTGGGGGCGGGCAGCGGATAGCTCGGTGGCTTCGTGGGGCTCATCCCGTATTCGAAGACCATGCTGCGACCTCCGGCCTCCATCAGCATGCCCATCCTGCCAACTATGTCTGCTCCTCCTAGGAATTTTATATTCACTGTCATTAGGTCATTCACCTACTATCTGTATGGTCAGTTCGCGTTGGCGATCCCTTACGTCGTTATCGACCAGGGCCACCTGTTGCCATCGGCCCAGGTCCATCTCGCCATCCGCGAAAGGAATGGTAATCGATCCGCCCATGATACTGGCGCGGATGTGGGAGTGCCCGTTCCCATCGCCCCATTTCCGGTCATGCCGGTAGGTGGCGTCGGAGGGGGCGACCCTCTCCAGGGCATCCATGAGGTCGGGTTCCAGATCGGCGTCCTTCTCCATGAACGCCAGTGATCCGGTGGAACCTTTGATGAAAAGGCAGAGTAGTCCCTCTTGGATGCCACTCTCCTTCAGAACGGCACGGGCGTCGTCGCATACGTAACGAACCCCTCCGCTCTTCATCTCATAGTTCAGAACCTTCCTGTAGGTCCCCATCGCTGAAGTCTAACATGCACACCTTTATTTATTTTCCCCTGAGACCGGAATGTACAAAATCACGGAAAAAACATGTCTGGATGGTGTCGTGGCAACCTTTTCCCAGCCTCCCGGCTTTTTAAACATTCCGCGTTCTGCGGCATAGACAACCATTAAATAATTTTGTGTTACATACAAAATTGTCGGACTCGCGTCTGACAGGGATGCACATGAAGTCAGGGTTTGGTATGACCAGCCGTGGCTACCAATACAGGGATGACGGTAGCCAACGCGGCAGGTCAACAAGAGGCAGACCAGGCCATCAATATGCCGAGGGGGATAGTAGGCCCTTCAGCTTCTATGCCGCCGTGAAGGTCACTTTCGTTCTCTCCCTTCTATTGTGGTGGCTCCCGATATTCGGTCAGATGATCGCGGGATACGTCGGCGGCAGGAAGGCGGGATCCCCCAACAGAGGGATGTTGGCAGCCCTGATCCCCGTCGGTCTGTTCTCATTCATGATCTACGGCGCCGAGGTCGGCCTCTTACCGCATCTCTCCTTCCTCTGCGACAGCAATGGGCCGTTGATAGCCGCTTTCAGCAAGGACCTGCCGGCGCTGGGAGCCATGATGGGGGCCGTGGTCGGATATCTGGAGTCGTTCCTGGCGGCGGTCGGTAGCACCACGTCCTTGAACATCAACAGTTACATCATAACGGTCGCTTTCGCCTACGTCGGCGGGATACTCGCCGAACAGAACCGCAATGAGATGGATTATGTCCGTCAGTACGCAGCACCGACCGCCAGGACTGCTCCGAGGGCCAATTTCGAGAGCTTCGACGAATGCATGCCCGTCAAGGGCCGTGCGGTGCGCGGTGAGACCACCTCGAAAGCCCGCAACCCTCGACGCAAAAATCGTAACACGGCTGGGGAGACCACATTCAGCGGCCTGTTCCATCGCGCCGAGGCCAACGACCCCAACAAGGACAAGCCCGCCGCGCGGCCACACAAGGATGACTGGGATTACGTTTGAGCCGGAATCCAATCTAACAATTTTTATACATCCATTTGTTGGGGTAGAGGGAGGATAATACATGTTCTGCCCCGACTGTGGTTCCCTGATGTTCCGTAATGGCCCGACTTTCAAATGTAGCCGTTGCACCTATGAGAAGAATAGCGAAAGTGATTCACAGAGCTTTGTGACCCGCGGCCGTGACAAGGAGACGGCGGTCATAAACGATGAGAATACCGCGGCCACCCTGCCCAAGACCAGGATCGAGTGCCCAGAGTGTAAACACACCGAGGCCTTCTTCACCCTGAGGCAGACCCGTGCCGCCGATGAGCCGGAGACCCGGATATACAGATGCTGCAAGTGCAGTGTGACCTGGCGCGAATATTGAAAGTGTGAACATTTATTATCTAAAACGACTGTGTCAAGGGAGGAAGGGGAAACATGTTTCAGGCAAAGATTAGGTCGGATACACTGAAAGGCATCGTCAACATCATATCCACATTGGTGGACGAGGCCAAATTCAACATACAGCCGGACGGAATCAACCTCAAAGCGGTTGACCCCGCCCACGTGGCAATGATCGATTTGAACATCAAGAAGGAGGCTTTCGAGGAGTACGTGGCCGATGAGACCAATATCGGCGTGGACCTTGACAAGATCAAGGACGTGCTCAAACTGGCCTCCTCCGGTGACATCATCGAGATGACCCAGGATGAGGAGAAGAGCCGCCTGGTTCTGAAGGTGGGCAACATCGTCCGCCGGATGAACCTCGTCGACACATCGAGCATGGCCGACCCTAGGGTCCCGGAACTCAACCTCCCGGCTTACGTGGAGTTGGCCGTCGGTGAGATACAGAAGGGTATCAAGGCCGCCGAGAGCGTGTCCGACCACATCGCCCTCTCCGCTGACGGCGATACATTCGAACTGTTCTCGGAAGGCGACACTGACTCGGTCAATCTGAAGCTGGAGAAGAACCAGCTGGTTGAGATCAAAACGGATGGGAAGGCGCGCAGCCTGTTCCCCTTGGACTACTTCTCCAACCTGGTGAAGGCCATACCGTCGGATACCAACGTGCGCATCAACCTCGGCAACAACTACCCTGTGAAGATCATGTTCAACCTTGCCGATGGCAACGGTCAAGTGGGATACCTGCTCGCTCCGCGTATCGAGAGCGACTGAGGCCACATGAAAACCCGTTGTCCTGAACCCTTTTGCCTCCCCCTTTTGTTAAAGGAGTCGCTAGGTAAATCTTTTTTACACCATCATCTTACAAAATACAATACCATTCAATACAGGAGTGTTTCAATTGCCCAATGAAGAAATGGATTTCGATTTTCTGAAGGAGAGGGCGCGTACCATAAGACGCCATGTTATCGATATGACCTGCGCGGCCGGATCCGGTCACCCAGGGGGGTCTCTTTCAGCCACGGAGATACTCTGCACCCTTTACTTCCATGTGATGAAACACGACCCGGAGGCGCCACAGTGGAAGAAAAGGGACCGTTTCGTTCTCTCCAAGGGACATGTCGCCCCCGGCCTGTACGCCGTTCTGGCGGAGTCGGGATACTTCCCCGTGGAGGAGCTGCGCACCCTTCGTGAACTGGGCAGCCGCCTTCAAGGCCACCCGTCATACGGTAAATTGCCGGGTATAGAGATGTCCACCGGCTCATTGGGTCAGGGCATCAGCATCGCCAACGGCATGGCCCTGGCAGCTAAACTCGATTCCTCCGACCATCGCATATACTGTCTCTGCGGGGACGGCGAGTTGCAGAGCGGACAGAACTGGGAGGCCGCAATGCTCGCTGCGCATTACAAGTTGGACAACATCACCGTCTTCGTAGACCGGAACAAACTGCAGATCATGGGCGATACCGAGGATGTGCTTTCCATCGAGCCTCTGGCCGACAAGTGGACGGCGTTCGGATGGAACGTCTTGGAGATAGACGGACACGATTTCGCCGCGATAATCAAGGCCTGCGAGGACGCGAAGCGTTTCCGCGGACGTCCCACCGTGGTCATAGCCAACACCGTCAAGGGTCGCGGCGTTTCGTTCATGGAGAACAACGCCGACTTCCATGGCAAGTGCTGCAACCCGGAACAGAAGGAGAAGGCCATGTGCGAACTGGAGGAGTGTCTATGAAGAACGTGGCGCAGAGAGCTTACTTCGGAAAGGCCCTCGCCGACCTGGGCGGTAAGGACGCGGAAATCGTGGTACTCGATGCCGACCTGGGCAGTTCGACCAAGACCAGTGACTTCGCCAAGTCGTATCCGGAGCGTTTCTTCCAATGCGGCATCGCGGAGCAGAACATGATCGGCACCGCGGCCGGGCTCGCGGTCTCCGGCAAGAAGGTCTTCGCATCGACCTTCGCTGTTTTCGCCACTGGGAGATGTTGGGATCAGATAAGACAGTCCGTCGCCTATCCCGACCTGAACGTCAAGATCGTGGCCACACACTGCGGCATCAGCGTGGGTGGCGACGGCGCCTCCCATCAAGCCCTGGAGGATGTTTCATTGATGCGCTCACTACCGAACATGACGGTCATATGCCCCGCCGATGCCAACGAGGCCTACAAGGCCACCATGGCCATGGCGGAACATGACGGACCCTGCTACATGCGCATGGGCCGTGCCGACTTCCCGGTCATAACCGGGGAGGAGGATGTATTCATCATAGGCAAGGCCACAGTCCTCAAGAAGGGCAAGGATGTGACGCTCGTGGGAAGCGGGCAGATGGTCTCCGTATGCCTGGAGGCTGCGGAGATGCTGAAAGAGGATGGCGTCTCCGCCGAGGTCATCAACATGTCCACGGTCAAGCCCTTGGACGCCGATACCCTGTTGGAATCGGCGGACAGGACCCGTTGCGTGGTCACCGCCGAGGAGCACAGCATAATCGGCGGCCTGGGATCGGCCGTGGCCGAATGTCTCAGCGAGAACGACAACCAGCCACTGTCCCGTGTCGGGGTCCGTGACAGTTTCGGTGAGTCCGGGGAACCGGAGGAGCTCATGATCAAATACGGCCTTACCAAGGAGGACATCGTCTTCGCTGCCCGTAAGGTCATCGACCGTAAGCGCAAGAAGAAAGGATTCCTATGGAGGAAATGATATGAGGATTTTCATAGACACCGCTAATATCGACAAGATCAAGGAGATACACAGCTGGGGGATATTGGATGGCGTGACCACCAATCCCAGCCTGATAGTCAAGGAGGGCAAGGACCTCAAGACCGTGGTCGCGGAGATAGCTGAGATAGTGGACGGCCCGATATCCGCCGAGGTCATGAGCCTGGATGCAGAGGGGATGTTCAACGAGGGCATGGAGCTGTCGGCGATCCACCACAACATAAACATCAAACTGCCGATGTGCATCGAAGGCCTGAAGGCCACCAAGGCCCTCTACAACGAGGGGATAGACGTCAACATGACCCTCGTCTTCTCCGCCCAGCAGGCCCTTCTGGCCGCCAAGGCCGGTGCCCGCTACATCTCCCCGTTCATCGGACGCCTGGATGACATAGGTCATGTGGGCATGGACGTGGTCTCGGAAATCATGGACATACTGGACAACTACGATTTCGACGCCGAGGTGATCGCCGCCAGCATCAGGCACCCCCTGCATGTGAGCCAGGCCTCATCCATAGGCGTCCACATTGCGACCATACCCTATGATATCCTCAAGAAGATGGTCTCCCACCCCAAGACGGATGAGGGCATAGAGGCCTTCCTCGCTGACTGGGAGAAAGTGAAGAACCTCTGAGAGATGCTATACGACGTCGTGGTCGCTGGCGGCGGTCCGGCCGGAAGCAGGGTCGCCGAGCTGCTCTCCCCCGACTGGGAGGTGGCCGTTCTAGAGGAGCATGAGGTCAGCGGCCTCCCTCTGCAATGCACGGGCCTGATCTCACCCCGTGTCCTGGAGATGTCAGGAGTGGACCAGAGGCCGAAGAACGTCCTCCATGGTGCGAGACTCCACTTCCCCGGCGGCAGGGACATATCCGTACGTTCCTCCGAACCGAAGGCGGTGGTCATAGACCGGGCCCTCCTCGACCAACAGATGGCCGAGAGGGCCGCCGACGCCGGTGCTGGATTCTTCTACAACCGCCGATACCTTAAGCACATATGGAGCGGCAAGCACCGCCTCCACTACTGTGAGGACAACCAGATCGGCGAAATGGAATGCCGTCTGCTGGTGGGTGCCGACGGGCAGAACTCGCGGGTCGGTCGAGAGATAGGTGCCGGAGAGGCACGCGAATGGGTCCGCGGACTGCAGGTCGACCTCCCCATCGAAGATGATTCCGACATGGTCGACATCCACGTGGGGAACGAGGTGTCGCCGGGATTCTTCGCTTGGAGGCTGCCCTGCGGTGAGTTCACCCGGGTGGGGCTCTGCGTCTCATGGGAGAGTGGACCTCCGTCCCATTACCTGAGGGCCTTCCTGAAGAAGTTGGGACTACAGGACGAGGAACCGATCGCCAAGCACTGTGGTAAGATACCCTTAGGAGGCCGGGGTCCGACCTACTCGGACGGAATAATGCTGGTCGGCGACGCCGCCGGTCAGGTGAAACCAGCATCGGGAGGGGGACTGCACCCCGGACTGATCTCGGCACGCTGTTTGGCGAAGACCGCCGACGAGGCCCTGTCGCAGGATCGGATGGACGCCTCGTTCCTCAGGAGCTACGAGAAAGCCTGGACCAAAGAGGTGGGGAAGGAGCTCGCCCGCACCTATCGGCTCCGCCGGGTCTTCACCGGCATGTCCGATGCCGACTTCGGAAAGGCCGCCGCTCTGATAGACCGCCCCGATATACACGAGATCCTCAACTACGGGGACATCGACCACCCTGCGGAGCTGGCTCCGCGTCTTCTGCGCAAATCGCCGGGACTGCTGCGTTTCTCACCCCGACTAATATCCGCTATGCTTTCGAGGTAGGGCATGCGCCTGGCTGTTGTACCTCATCGTCACGCCTCCGAGATCATCCCCGACCTTCTACAGCGGGACATGGTCTTCAGGTCCGCCAAGATCAGCAAGTCCGCGGACGGGACCCTGGTGCCGATCAAGGCCGAAGGCGAGGCCTACGCCCTCTCCTTGGGACTGGATATTGTCGAGGGCGAAGTACATGGGCGCAAGGACCGTAGCCCGCAACAACTGATCGACCGGTCACTCCCCCTGCCGGAGGGGTTGAGGAGGCTACTGCCGCAGAGATGGGAGTTCGTGGGGGATGTGGCGATAATCAGATTGGATGAGCGTCTGCGACCTTATGAGAGGGAGATCGGGGCGGCCTACGCCGCTGCCTTGGAAGTGTCCTCGGTATGCGTCGACCGCGGCGGGATCAGCGGGGAGCTGCGAAGACCCGAGGTGGACCTGATACACGGCGAATCATCGGAATCCGTACGACTGGAGAACGGGATCCTCTACAAGCTGGACGTCAGAGAGCTGATGTTCGCGTCCGGCAACGTGGATGAGAGGGCGCGGATGGGTTCGCTCGATTGTGAGGGCGAGACGGTGGTGGACATGTTCGCGGGGATCGGTTATTTCACCATGCCGCTGGCGAAACGCTCCCGGGCGGAGTTGGTTTATGCCTGCGAGAAGAACCCGCAGTCGTTCCGTTATCTGAACGAGAACATCGCCCTCAACAACGTGGGGGAAAATGTCAGACCGGTACTGGGTGACAACCGTGACCTCCCCCTCGCCGGAGTGGCCGACAGGGTGGTGATGGGCTATGTCCGCGGTACCAGGGAGTTCCTGTGGAAAGGTTTCGACCTCGTCGTGGCGGGGGGGATGATCCACTTCCACGACACGTATCCGGTGTGGGAGATGCCCCAGGCTTTGGAGATGGACGTCGCCATGGCGAGTGCGGTCCGGGGGTTTTCCATCGAGGACATCAGAGAGGTGAAGTCCTTCGCACCCTCGGTGTCACACTATGTGGCGGACATAAGGGTCTACGACTGAGGCGGCTGCTCCCCCGACCCGGAGGCCACTATCATGTTGGCCAACGCGTCGTGGTAGGAATCGCCCTTGTTCTCCATCATCGCATTGGCGAACTGCTCCAGATAGCTGGAGAACTCCATCTCCTCCTTGTTGTACTGCCAGGTGTTGGATGTCTCCCCCACGGCCCGCAGGAAGGCCAGTCCGACGGCGCGGTTGCGGTAGCCACGGGTCTCGGACTCCACACTACGCTTCACCGCGGCGGGGCCTCCGACCTTGTAGGCCCTGGCGAGATGGTCGGCATATCCTCCCACCTCCCCCAGGTCGCTGTAGACCGGTATATCCGCCAGGATGCCCTTCGCCTGTTGGCGCATCACCGCTTCGGACACCGCCTTGTTGGGGTTCTTCGCAGAGACATCACCCATCTCCTCCAGAACCTCGGAGGAGGAGGCCGCCATGATGAGGGCGTCATGATGCTCGGACCATAACTGATTGATCGCTTCGCTACAACGGTCACCTTTGACCAACACCGCCACGAACTCCGTCTCCAGGAACCGCCTGAGTATCGCCTTCTCCTCCTCGGAACCGCGCAGATCCTTGAGGAAGGATTCCATGTCCCGGCCGTAGTTGCGGTCGCCGATCATGAGGACCGCCGAGCCGGAGGACTTCATCTCGTTCGAGCGGCGCTTGATCACCTCGTCGATCAACTTACGGTCGTTCAGCTTTCCGGTTTTGTAGGCTTCATGGTGGTCATCATCGATACGGAAATCCGCCAAGGAGGGGGATTCCATGTCGTGGAAGCTGTGCACAACGTGCACCTCGATTTCTTTCATGGGTTCCGGCGATGTCATGCGGCTTATCATATGATGCAGCATGTTACGGTCGCCGGCGCAGGACCGGCATATCTTGATCGTTCTTCGCCCGTCGTTCAATGACAGCACCAGATGACCCCGTGAGGCCTCATGGGGGCAGGTGGCGTCCTCGTCCAGCTCATAAGGGCTGGAGGCCAGGCGCTCTTCCACGTACTCGTCCGGGAAGCCGGAGCGTTCACAGCACAGCACCTCGTCCTCCATCGAGTACATCCTGAGCTTCCTCTTCTTGCTGACGTCGGTGTAAGCGAGGAGCCTCATGTCAGGGTCGTCATAGTACTGGACGCCGATGAGCTTGTCGTGCTTCACCTTACCCCGGACCGCGAAAGATATGTCTCCGGACGGCATCTTGGCAGTGGCGAGGTAGGGTATCTTCCCGGCTGCGGCCAAGGACACGGTGCCGGCATAGGCTTTGACCATTGCGTCGGAGCCACGCGAAGCCGCCTTGACCAGTTTCTCCGAGTCATCGATGTAGGAGGCCATGGACGCGATCTTCTTCAACGGCTTGTCGAAATGGCATCGGCGGCAGGAACCGATACAACGTGGTCTCAGCAGTTCCGGATCCTTGGCGAGGTCGACGGCCCTCTGCATGAGCTCCTTCTCCTGCCGCTTGGAGGTGTGTTTAGCACCCCTTATCCTCAGTCCTCGGGCCATCGGCGACAGATATTTGTCGTCTACCTAATACTTTGCTATAGCAATCAATAATTAGCATACCATCCATTCCCGGCACATGCCCCCGGCGCAGAGACGGGACCGTATCAGGAGAGCCCTGGCGGAGTGGCCCTTCCTCATCAAAGGGGCCAGCGACCTGCTCGTGGACCTCTGCGACATAGCCTTGATGCACGACAGTTACGTCAACGAGATCCGGGACAGGGAGCCGGCCAACGGATTACGTGACAACGAGAGACTGGAATTCCTCGGTGACGCCGTCCTGGAGCTTATCGTCAGGGAGCATCTGTTCCTCCGCAGTGAAATGCGCGAAGGTGAGATGACCGTCGCCCTGCAGTCACTCATATCCAACGCCTCATTGGCCTCGAGACTGAGACAGGGGTTGGACCTTGAGGCCCTGGTCCTCACCGGGGAGGGACACAGTGCACTCAGTGACCGGATGCTGTCCGGCGCCTTTGAGGCCATGGTCGGCGCGCTGTACCTGGGAGCAGGGATGGTGGCCGCCCGTGCGGCCTGCAGAAGACTGTTGGATCTATCCTGAGAATCATTCCTTGATCGTCATCACGATCTCCATGGAGGAGACGTTGGTCCACTCATCCTCCCCCACGGACATCTCCTCGGTCCAAATATTGATGTCCTCGACCACCACGTTCTGCAGGAACCTCCTCTGCGTGATGAGGGCCACATCGACGGCGCGGACGATGGCCTTTCCACGCGCCTTGATGTTGACGGTGCTGTTGCCGCTGTTGAACTGCGTTACGACTGCCAGCACGTAGTTCATGGTAGGCTTCTTTCCTATGAATACGACGTTGTCGGGTGACATCGAGGACTCCGATTCGAACATGGTCGCATGATTTTAAATCGGTTTCCCGTCAAAACGGCTCACAGGGCATCCACAACGGCGAATATTATGCCCAGGGAGAACACCCAAAGGAGAGGTATGACCACGTAGTAGAGGTCCTTCACAATCTTTATTTCCGTCTCACCGTAAGCACGGTAGAGCTCCAAGAATATCAGCGTCACGATGAGTATCAACGCTATGGTCCCGCCCGCCACCCCGTCGGTGACCTCGGTCATCCAACCGAGCTCGGATGCTGGAACGTTAGGGGTGGCTATCATGGCGATCCTTCCGAAAAAGAAATCATTGTCTATATAAAACCTTTCAGCAGGCCGGAGAACGCCTAGAGGGTATGCTGAAAAGCATTTAGTATTGAGCAGCTCAATAGATTGATGTTGTTCATGACTGTTGAAGATGTCGCCAAGGCCATCGAGTCCATGGAGATCCGCGGTGCGGGGCGCATCGCCCGCTCCGGTGTGAATGCCATCTGTGATGTGGCATCGGAATCGACGGGGGACCTTGATGCCTTGCTTTCAGAATTGGATGCGGCCAAGGTCCGCATACTCGCTTCCCGGCCCACCGCCATCTCACTGTGGAACGGCGTCCAGGCCGCCATGAATGGGATTGAGGGGCTGGAGGATGCTGAGGCCGTGAAGGCCAAGGTCATGGCCAATTCACAGGCCTTCATCCAACGCTCTGAAAAGGCCATGGAGACCATCGGCCGCATCGGTGCCAAACGCATCAGAGATGGTAACACGGTACTGACGCATTGCAACAGCCACGCCGCCCTGAGCGTCATCAAAGAGGCGCATCGGCAGGGTAAGAAGGTCCAGGTCATAGCGACCGAGTCCCGACCGTGGCGGCAGGGGATCATCACCGTCAATGAGCTCTCCGAGGAGGGCATCCCCGTGACCTTGATCGTCGACAGCGCCGTAAGGAGCGTGATGCGGTCGGTGGACCTTGTACTGGTGGGTGCCGACACCATCACATCCAGCGGCGTTCTGATAAACAAGATAGGCACCTCGCAGATAGCACTGATCGCCAATGAGGCCCGCGTCCCCTTCCTGGTGTGCAGTGAGACCTACAAGTTCTCCCCCATATCCCTATTCGGGGATCTGGTGGAGATAGAGGAGAGGGACCGCAAGGAGATAATCGGTGACGCCAAGGTCCCGGAGAGCGTGGGGGTCCGCAACCCCGTCTTCGATGCCACCCCTCCCGAGTACATTGATTCGATAGTGACCGATATAGGGATGATACCGCCCTTCGCAGCCTACGAGGTCATTGTGAAGATTCTCGGTCACGATTTCATCTTCGAGAACAGAGAGTGAAAAAATGCAATATTCCGAACGATACCTCCATCTGGGAGAGAAGATCGACGTGGACTCCCACGTCATCTGCACGTACCGCATGAAGACAGACTGTATGTCCATGGAGGAGGCGGCGGCGGCCATAGCCACCGAGCAGTCCACTGGCACATGGACAGACCTGGTGACCCTCAAGGACGATATCTTCGAGCGCTACGGCGCCAAGGTCATCGGCTTGGAGGACAATGTCGCCACCATAGCCTTCCCGGAAGAGGATTTCAGCATAGACATCGGAGGTGTGCCTCAGATCCTGAGCATCATCGCCGGTAACCTGTTCGGCCTCAGCGACCTGCAGGGAGTGAGGCTGGAGGACGTCGTCTTCCCCAAGAGCATAGTGGAGCAGTACAAGGGGCCTAAGTATGGTATCGATGACCTGCGCAAGCGGGTGAAACGCCCCGAAAAGCCTTTGGTGGGGACCATCGTGAAGCCTAAGATAGGCCTCTCTCCCAAGGACACCGCCGATTACATACTGGAATGCGGTCGCGGAGGCCTGACCAACAGCAAGGACGATGAGACCCTGGTGGACCAGGTCTTCTGTCCCATCGAGGACCGTACCGTGGCCATCGCTGAGGCCATCGACACCCTCCGTCAGGAGGGTCATCACATGATACACGCCATCAACGTCAGCACATCCGGGCACCGCATCGTGGAACTGGCGGAGAGGGTGCAGGAGCTGGGGGCGACACAGATAATGGTCGACGTCCTCACGGCCGGCTTCGCCGCCGTGCAGGCTCTGGCCGAGGACCCTTCCATAAAGCTCCCGGTTCATGTGCACCGTACCATGCACGGAGCCATCACCCGCAACCCCGACCTGGGCATCGCTATGCTGCCCATCACCAAACTGGTGAGGATGTGTGGAGGGGATGCCTTGCACATCGGCACGATGGGAGTGGGCAAGATGGGAGGGACCTGTCAAGATGACCTTATCAACCGTGACGCCTGCATCGACGACTCGGTGCCCTATCGCCGTATGATGCCCGTCTGCTCCGGCGGACTGCATCCCGGAATGGTCAAGAAGCTGGTGGACATTGCCGGTAATGACTCCCAGATACAAGCAGGAGGAGGGGTCGCCGGACATCCTGCCGGCATCCGCGGCGGGGCCATGGCGATGACACAGGCAGTCGATGCCGCCTTCATGGGCATGGAATTGGCGGAGTACGCACGTGAGCATCCCGAGCTGGCGGCGGCATTGGATAAATGGGGATCGGTATGAAATTGAAAGTCAAGTATTTCGATGTCGACACCTTGGAGAACGAGGTGATCCTGCATGAAGAGGACTGTATTGAGCTGGGCGTCCAAGAGATGGACAGGGTCAAGATAATGACCTCCACCGAAACGATGGTGGCCATCGTGGAGCGTAGCGACAGCGTCCTGAAGCGAGGCGAGATCGGCCTCATGAAGGACACCTTCCAGGGGCTCAAGGTCAAGCAGGGTGACGTGGTGGTCGTGAGTTACGCCCCCAAACCGGAGTCCGTGCGTCACATCCGCTCCAAGATGGACGGGAAGGTACTGAACAAGGACGATATCAACTCCATCATTCAGGACATCGTGGAATACCGCCTTTCCAACATCGAGGTCTCCGCCTGGCTCACCTCTCTGTACATCAACGGAATGAACCTGGAGGAGATAGCGGCCATGACCAATGCCATGGTCAAGACCGGTGATGTGCTGCAATTCGAGCGCGGTCCGGTCTTCGACTTCCATAGTATCGGCGGCGTGCCTGGTAACAAGATCACCCCCATCGTGGTGTCGATAATAGCCGAAGCGGGGCTTCTGATACCGAAGACCTCTTCGAGAGCTATCAGCAGCGCCGCCGGGACATCGGACTTCGTGGAGGTCTTCTGCGATGTGGACATCGACGCGCTGCGTCTCAAGGAGATAACAGAGACCATCGGCGGAGCCTTCACATGGGGAGGGTCCATAAATCTGGCCCCGGTGGACGATATCGTCATCAAAGTCGAGTATCCGCTGTCGATCAACCCCCGGGCACAGATGCTGGCATCCATCATGAGCAAGAAGAAGGCCATCAGTGCCGATTACCTCCTCATCGACCTCCCCACCGGGGAGGGCACCAAGATATCGAACGTGGAAGAAGCCCGGGCCTACGCCCGCGACTTCATGACCCTAGGGGATATGCTGGGCATGCATGTCGAGTGTGCCATAACATACGGCGACCAGCCCGTGGGCTCGGCCATAGGTCCCGCCCTCGAGGCCCGGGAGTGCATACGCATCCTGGAGGGGGCCGAGCATCCATCAAGCGTGGTGGAGAAGGCCTGCGAGTTGGCGGGGATGGTACTGGAGATGGGAGGCCATAACAACGGTTCCCGCAAAGCGAGGGAGATACTGTCTTCCGGGGCGGCATTGAAGAAGTTCCGTGAGATCGTCGCCGCCCAGAACGGGAACCCGGAACTGACGGCGGATGACATCAAACCCGGAGAGTTCACATTCGACTTCCAAGCCTCCCGCTTCGGCTACGTCAACGGCATCAGGAACAAGGACCTGGTGGTCGTGGCCCGTGCCGCCGGATCGCCGAACGACAAGGGTGCTGGCATACTGCTGCACGCCAAGAAGGGGCACAGGGTCGAACTGGGTGACACGCTGTTCACCATATATGCCGACAATGAGGCCAAACTTCAGAGGGCCGTCGACACCGCCAAGCGTCTGCAGCCGCTGACCATCGAGGGAATGCTCATTACGAAGATCCCCGGCGGTGTGCCTCAGCTCTGAGACGCTGAGCCTTTATGGCCTCCTCCATGGAGAGACGGCCGTGGGCGACGTCCTCAGCCAGAGCTGTGCTGATCGTCACATGACCGCTGATCCGGCGGCTCACCCTCTGGAGCTCGCGCAACGATCCCGGGGAGTGACGGATGACCGGCACGTCGGCCAACCCTTCGCCCTCGCAGCGGGCGATGGTCTCGGCGGCATCGATGTGGTCGGTGGGACTCTTACCGCTGGTACGGCTCTCATCCACGACCTGCACCTCGTCCACCAGCGCGTAGAGTGAACGTGTGCAACGGTCACGGTTCTGGATCGCCGTGGCCGATGCGCAGGACTGTGCGTGATGGCGAGATGGAGTCCATGGTCGATGAGAGAAGGGGACGGAGGTCCTCGGGCTTGGATACCGTTCCGGAATCGATGGTACGACCGCGGAGGACCAGGGCATAGCCGGACATCATGCCGGGGTCCACTCCGATCACCAGCAGCCCTCCGTCTGTACCATCCCTCATACACAAGGCCTTGATAACCGCCGACCAGGCATCGACGGCACTCACCTTACGCGGGAAGGGGGTGAGCGCATTCTCGGCGGGGGCGCATATCAGGACCGAGACGTTGTCAGGCACCGGCTGCCCCAAGGGGACGGAGACGAATGCCTCTTTCCTGTCCCGCAGTATGCGGATCAAGTCGTGATATAAGGCGAAATCCTCGGTTGATATGGCGATGGGGCCGTCCATCGTCACTCCATTGGTAAAAGAGGGATAAGAGGTTTGCTCACTTGCGGAATATGTTTTCGAAGATGCCGCCCTTGTTACCGTCCTCGCCGTCCAGCTTGCGTAGGAGTTCCTTCTCCTGGCTGCTGAGTTTCTTCGGCACCTGGATACGGACCCTCACCAACTGGTCTCCGCGGGGGCCTCCACCCATACGGGGGAGTCCCTGACCAGGCATGCGCAGCACGGTGTCGACCTGGGTACCGGCGGGGATCTTCAGCATGGCGCTCTCCCCCTGTATGGTCGGCACCTCCACCTCGGCACCCAAGGCCAGCTTGGGATAGGTGGTGGTGAGTTCCAGCCAGAGGTTGGAACCATCACGGCGGAAGACCTTGTGCGGCCTGACGTGAATAACCACGAAGAGGTCGCCGGGCGGTCCGCCTTGGGCCCCAGCATCCCCTGCCCCGGGCACACGGAGACGGGTGCTCTCCTCCACCCCGACAGGGATGTTTATGGTTATCTTGGAGCTCCGCTGCTCTCTGCCAGCACCGTTGCAGGACGGGCAACGCTCCTTGTAGGTGCGTCCCTCGCCATGGCATTTGGGACAGACGGAGACGGACACGAAACGGCCGAAGCCGGAGTTGCGTATGGACTGCACCTGTCCGGCACCGCCGCACTCACTGCATGTCTGCACATCGCCGCCCTTGCCGCCGGTGCCCTTGCAGTCGCTGCACTGCACGGTGTGGGGCACGTCGATCTCCTTGGTGAGGCCTTTGAAGGCATCCTCCAAGGTCACCTCTATGTCGTAGCGGAGCGAGTCCCCCTGGCGGGGGCCCCGGGATCGGCGTTGTTGTCCGCCGCCCCCGAAGAACATGTCGAAGATGCTACCGCCGAATCCCCCCATCCCTCCGAATATGTCACTCAGGTCTTCGAAGTGGGAGAAGTCGTCCCAGGTGAAAGAACCGCCGCTGAAGCTGCCCGAGAGGCCGGCGTGACCGTACTGGTCGTAGACCTTGCGCTTCTCATCGTCCACGAGGACCTCGTACGCCTCGGAGACGGTCTTGAACCTCTCCTCGGCGACTTCCTTGTCCTCGGTCGTCACATCAGGGTGGTACTGGCGAGCCAGTTTGCGGTAGGCCTTCTTGATCTCGTCCTTGGTGGCCTCACGCTCCAGGCCCAGCACCTGGTAGTAGTCTTCAGGCATGATACCTACTCTTCATCATCGACGATCTTGTAGTCAGCATCGACGAAGTCCTCTCCGTCGGGGGCCTGTCCACCAGCGGCGCCGGCCGCCTCCTGCTCCTGGGCCATCTCGCCGTAGATGCGTTGCGATATGGGACCCATGGCCTTGAAGACCGCCTCGGTCTTTTCCTTGATCTTCTCCAGATCCTCCTCTTCCTTGGCCTTCTCCAGCTCGTCTATGGCAGCTTCGACGGTCTTGCGCTCGTCATCGCTAACCTTGTCACCGAGTTCCTCCAGGGAACGGCGGGTGGTGTAGACGGTGGTGTCAGCCTGGTTGATGGTCTCGATGCGCTCCTTACGGGCGCGGTCCTCATCGGCGAACTGTTCAGCCTGGCGGACCATTTCGTCGATCTCCTCCTGATTCAGCTTGTTGGAGGTGCTGATGGTTATCTTCTGCTCCTTGCCGGTGCCCTTGTCCTTGGCGGAGACGTTGATTATGCCGTTGGCATCGATGTCGAAGGTGACCTCGATCTGCGGCACGCCACGGGGTGCCGGCGGGATGCCGTCGAGCATGAACCTGCCCAGCGAGGTGTTGTCGGAGGCCATCTCCCTCTCCCCTTGGACCACGTGGATCTCCACTGAAGGCTGGTTGTCAGCGGCGGTGGAGAATACCTGGGTCTTACGGGTGGGTATGGTCGTGTTCCTCTCGATCAGCTTGGTGGCTATGCCCCCCAGGGTCTCGATGCCCAAGGAGAGTGGCGTGACGTCGAGGAGAAGGACATCCTTGACCTCGCCGGATATGACCGCCGCCTGTACCGATGCGCCCATGGAGACGCACTCCATGGGGTCGATGCCGCGCTGGATCTTGGGGCCGACTATGCCCTCGACGAACTTCTGCACGATAGGCATCCGGGTGGGACCGCCCACGAGGATTATGTTCTTGACATCCTCGTACTTCAAGCCCGAGTCCTTGATGGCGATGGACATCGACTCACGGCACTTCTCCACTATGGGATGAACCAGTTCCTCCAGCTTGGAGCGGGAGATCTTCTGGGTGAGGTGCTTCGGACCAGTGGCGTCAGCGGTTATGAAGGGCAGGTTGACCTCTGTCTCCTGGGTCGTGGACAGTTCGATCTTGGCCTTCTCACAAGCCTCGCGGACCCTCCAGAGGGCCATGTTGTCCGTCTTCAGGTCGATTCCGGTCTCATTCTTGAAGTTGGACAGCACGTGGTTCATCAACGTCTCGTCCATGTCGGAGCCGCCGAGGTTGGTGTCTCCGCTGGTGCTGAGAACCTCGAAAACACCGTCGCTGAACTCCATTATGGTGACGTCAAGGGTTCCGCCTCCGAAGTCGAAGACCATGATCTTCTGCTCCTCGGAGCCTTTGTCCAAGCCGTATGCCAGGGCAGCGGCGGTGGGTTCGTTGATTATCCTGACCACTTCGAGGCCAGCGATGGCACCGGCATCCTTGGTGGCCTGCCTCTGGTTGTCGTTGAAGTAGGCGGGGACGGTTATGACCGCCTTCTCCACCTTCTCACCGAGGTAGGCCTCGGCATCGGCCTTGATCTTCTGCAGGATGAAAGCCGATATCTGCTGCGGGGTGTACTCCTTACCGCGCACCTTGACCTTGTGGTCGGTACCCATCTTGCGCTTGATGTTCTTGATGGTACCCTCGGTGTTGGTGACCGCCTGTCGACGGGCGGGCTCACCAACGAGCAGTTGTCCATCCTCGGTGAAGGCCACATAGGAGGGGAAGGCTTTGCCGCCCACACTGGTGCCTTCGGCGCTGGGTATCATGCTGGGCCTTCCGCCCTCCATTATGGCTGCAGCGGAGTTGCTTGTTCCTAGATCTATTCCTATTGTACGTGACATTTTCACTCACCTTCTCCATTTTCCTTATTTGCTGTGGTCACTTTGACCTTAGCATACCTTATAACCCTCGGTCCGAGGTAGTATCCTTTCTGATAGACCTCCGCGATCCTGCCGTCCTCATCACCTTCGCAGGTCATCAGGCAGTCGTGGATGCGGGGGTCGAAAACGCCGTCGGTCGCTATCTCCTTGAGACCTTTGGACTCCAACAGCTTCTTGAGATTGATGTGTATGCCGCGAACACCATCGGCGAACGGTCCGACAGCGTCCTCGGTCTGAAGCGCGCGTTCGAGGTCGTCGAGGATCTCGAGCAGCTCGAGGACCATGCCCTCTGTGGCGAACTTGCGGAACTCCTCCATCTCCTTCTGCGACCTCTTGCGATAGTTATCGTAATCCGCCTGGATCCTCTTAGCCATGTCCAGGTTCTCAGCGGCCTGAGCTTCCGCTGCCTGCAACAATGATTCCATTTCCATCTCACATTCCTCGATAGGATCCTGCGGGTTCTTTTCTCGAGACTCTTCGTTCACAGCAATCGCCCCGTTGATTAAAAGAGATTTAAAGGGGGATTCCCCCTGTTTTGTTCACTCGTCGAAATCTTCCATGCCGCCGCCGGGCGGGCCGGAGGGCATGGGCATACCACGGGAGGCGATGACGTCGTCGATCCTCAGGATCATGACGGCAGCGTCGGTGGCCGAGTTTATGGCCTGCTTGCCGATCCTGTAGGGCTCGATGACGTTCAGCTTCAGCATGTCCTCCACCTCTCCCGAGAAGGGGTTCAGTCCAGCGTGGACCTTACCGCCCTTGTGCTGGGCCCTGGTCTCGATAAGGATATCGATGGGGTCCAGACCTGCGTTCTCAGCGAGGGTGGTGGGTATGATCTCCATGGCGGAAGCGAAGGCGTCGATGGCTATCTGCTCACGTCCACCCACTGAGGAGGCGTACTCCCTCAGGCGCAGGGCGAGCTCGGTGGCGGTGGAACCGCCGCCGGTCACCATCAATCCGTCCTCGATGGTCACCTTGGTGACGCTCATGGCGTCTATCAAGGAGCGCTCGATCTCGTCCAGGACGTGACCGGTTCCGCCCCTTATCAACAGGGAGACGGTCTTGGGTTCGGTCAGACCGGTGATGAAGGTCATCTCCTCGTCCTGCACCTTCTTCAGCTCGACGATGTCGGCCTTACCGAGATCCTCGGCCTCCAACTCATCGAACTTGTTGATGATGTTACCGCCAGTGGAGCGAGCGAGCTTCTCCATGTCGGACTTCTTGACCCTGCGGCAGGCGAAGATGCCTTCCTTGGCGAGGAAGTGCTGGGCGAGGTCGTCGATGCCCTTCTGGCAGAAGACGACGGTGGCGCCGGTCTCTTTGACCTTCTTCACCATCTGCCTGATCATGTTCTCCTCCTCCTGGAGGAAAGCACTCAGCTGACTGGGGTCGGTGATCTCGATCTTGGCGTCTATCTCGGTCTTCTTGACCTCGAAAGCGGCGTCGAGCAGTGCGATCTTGGCGTCCTTGATCTTGTGAGGCATGGAGGAGTGGACGGGTTCCTTGTCGATTATGAGTCCCTTCACCAGAGTGGTGTCCTCCATCGAGCCGCCGGTCTTCTTGACCATCTGCACGTTGGACAGGTCGGCGCTGAGTGTGCCCTCGTCATCCTCGACGACGGTCTTGATGGCGTCGACGATAAGCTCGGCGAAGAACTCCTTGGAGCCTGAGACCTGCTTGCTGATCATCGAGGTTGAGGCGATGAACTTCAGCAACTCGAGGTTGTCGATGTCCACCTTGATGGCGACATCCTTGAGGATCTCTTGGGCCTTGATGTTGGCCAAGCGGTAACCGCCAGCGATTATGGTGGGGTGGACGTTGGAGTCGATGAGGTCTATGGCCTTCTTCAACAGTTCGCCGGCGATAATGACGGAGGTGGTGGTCCCATCGCCTACCTCGGCGTCCTGGGTCTTGGCCACTTCCACCAGCATCTTGGCGGCGGGGTGCTGTACGTCTATCTCCTTGAGAATCGTGACACCGTCGTTGGTGATGATCACATCACCCATGGAGTCCACGAGCATCTTGTCCATTCCACGGGGTCCGAGGCTGCTCCTCACTGAGTCAGCTATAGCGCGGGCTGCAGTGATGTTGTTGTACTGAGCATCCTTTCCTCTTTCCCTCTTCGTGCCTTCTTTTAGTATAAATATCGGGGCGTTTCCCATACCCATGTCTCATTCCTCCTTAATTGCAAGATTAGCGTTGCTAATCGATGCTAAAGTTTGTTCTTCTATATAAGGTTTATCTTAGCCGCCAGTATGTATATGTAAGCAACTTTTATCTATTCGCGGCGGCTCTCGATTGACCATGAAGGAGGAGCTTGAGAGATGCGTCACGATGCTGTTCCGACGCAAGGGGCGTAACGAGCTTAGCGAGAAGGAGTTCCTCTTCAGTGCATCCATCGACCTGCATTGGTTCCCCCCCGCCGATGCCCAGAGCTTGCTCGATATATGCCGCTCCGAGGGCCTTCTGAAATTGGAGAATGATTATCTGAGGCCGGATTTCGACATGGCTTCGGTGGATGTCCCGGTGGCCTTCAAGCCCTCACGGGACATACTGAAACGTAAACCCGGCAAGAAGCCCAAGGAGATGGAGGGGCTGTTCCCCAAGTTGATGTCGATGGCAGAGACGGGCGGGATGGAGAGACGGAGGTTCATCTCCACTTGCAACAGCCTTCAGGACCGTCTCGATGTCGAGATAGAGGTGGCGGGCATGCTTGTTCTCCGCGAAGAGGGCCATGACGTGATGCCCCTCGTGAACGAGGCGACGGAACTGGCCTCATCCCGCTGATCATTCCTTCTTGATGAAGTCTCCCAACGTGAGACCTCGTCCACCCTGGCCCTTTATCTCGCTACCGGAGAGGACCTTCTCCTTCAATGTTATGTCCAAGGCCTTCTCCAGCTTGCGCACCAAGGCCTCAGGAGGAGTTATGTCCCCTACCTCCACCTTGGCGATTATGCTCTTCTTCTCCTTGGTCTCCGCCGCCAGCCTGTCCTGGTCCCAGTCGAGACGGCGACGGGCAGAACGTATCCTCTCCTGATAATCAAGCACCAGCTCTTCGCTGTCGCCTGAGAAGACGTCCTTGTTGCTCATGCGCCTCTTCCTTTTCTCAAGCCTCTCCTCGATGATGGACTTGTTGGAGGTGGCCGTGGATGAGCCGCCGCGGAAGCTGTCGCCGAAGCGTGTGCAGGCGGGGCAGACGTTCAGCTTCGTTCCCTCCACGAAAATCGGCTTGGAGGCGCCGGTCTCCTTTCCGCATAACTCACAACGCATGG
>PWJQ01000014.1 GCA_003560875.1 Methanomassiliicoccaceae archaeon | reverse complement strand
CTTCTTCCTCCTTGCCTGTATCGCGCTGGCCTTCTTACGGGCCCTCCTCCTCGATGCCTTCGCGGAGCCGGCTATGATCTTCTTTGACCTTGCCATATGATCACTTACTCCTCTTCTTCTTCTTGGGTGAAAGGCGTCCTACCTTCCTACCAGGCGGAGCGTTCCTGCTCACGGTACTGGGCGTCCCGACGTGGGGGTGACTACCTCCACCGTGGGGGTGGTCGACGGGGTTCATCGCCACACCACTGACCTTGAAGTAGGCCTTGCTCCTCGATCTGAACGAATGGAACTTCTTACCCGACTTGCCCATGGGCTTGTCGGTTCGTCCGCTCCCGGCCACGACGCCTATGGCGCTGCGGCAGTTGGGGTGGAAGGATTTCATGGCGCCCGAGGGCATCATGACCACTACCTTCTCACCACGGCTCACCAAGGTGCCGCTGGTCCCGGCGGTTCGTATGAACTTACCACCGTCACCAGGGATGCCCTCGATGTTGTGAACTGGGGTTCCCTCCGGCACATTCTTGAGGGACATGACGTTTCCTGGCTTGACCTGGGCGGCCTCGGCCACCTGCAGGTCCTGACCGACCTTCATACCCTCGGCGGCTATGGTGTAAACCTTGCTACCGTTGAAGTCGACCACGGCCATCGGACAGGTCCTGCCCGGGGCGTGCACCAGGTCCATGACCTTGCCAACACCGCTGTCGTTGCGGGGATGGCTCGCCTCCGAGAGGTGCCTGTGGCTGGGGGAACGGTAATGGGAGCCTCCGCGGCCCCTTCTCTGCGTTATCAATCTCTTTCCCATGTCTATCTCCCCTCAGAACACTCCGATCCTGGAGCCTATCTCCTCGGCGGAGTAGCCGTCAGCAAGCTTTATTATGGCATGCTTACCGGTCTTCTCAATCCTGGTCCAGACCTTATCGACCTTGACGTCGAAACGCTCCTCGAAGGCCTTCTTGATCTGCGGTTTGTCAGCGTCCCTGTGCACGATGAACTCCAACCGGTTGCCGTCCTTGTAGTTCTGGACGGGCGAGCCGGAGAGGTGGTTCATGGACTTCTCTGTGACATAGGGATGTATCAGGATGTTATCGATCTTCATCCTCACCACTCTCCTATCTTCTTGAGTGCGGACTCACTGAACACGGTGAGCCTGCCGGGCGATCCACCGGGGGCGAGTACGCTGGAGTTGAGTGACTCCACCGCGCTTACCTCGACACCGAGCAGGTTCGCGGCGCCCTTGAACACCGGGACATCCTTCTCGGAGACCACCAGCAGCAAGCTGCGGGGGGTCTTGTACTTCCGGTTCCTCATGGTGCCTTTCCCGGCACGGATCTTACGACCCTCCTTGGCGCGCCTCAGGTCGCCGTCCAGTCCTATCGAGGACAGGGCGTTGACGACCTCGGAGGTGGCGGAGAGGTCCTGAACTGCATCCTCCATGACCAAGGGGAAGCGGAGCTCCCCCTCGAACAGGTGTCCACGGGCCTTCACCGTCTCCTCGTTGCCGACGGCGGCGAGGGCGGAGAGGCGGGCGAGCAGTCGCTCCTTCTGGTTGACCTTCTTGGACCAGTCCTTCTCCGGGACCGGCGGGTGGGCACGACGTCCGGTGACGTTGTTGGGCGATTCGGTCGCCATACGCCCTTGGGACATCCTCTGCACCCTGGCGACTCCACGACCCTTGCCCCAGGTGCTGACGGCATGCCTCATGCCCGCTTTCTTGGAGGGACCGTAGGCCTGCCTCTTGTTGGCGTCGCTTGCCACTACCGCCTTCTTGATTATATCGGGGCGGTAGGGGGTGTCGAACGCTATGGGGATGGCTATGCTCCCCACGACGTCGCCACTCACTGAGTAGATGTTGGTTGATCTTTCCTTGCTAGCCATCTTCAGGCCCCCTGCTTGGACTCTGTGGACACATAGGTGATACTGACCGGCTCAGACGTCTTCTTGCTCTCGCGCATCGGGTCCCTGAACCTGACCAGTCTCTTGGCGGGGCCGGGGACGGAACCGTGCACCAGGACGTAGGGGTTGGAGATGAATCCGTACTGCAGGAAACCTCCCTTGGGGGATATCTCCGCTCCCTCGGTGCCGATCTTGATGATCTGTTTGTTGAACTCTGTGCGCTGGTGGTATCCCAACTGTCCCGCCATGGGGACTGTGGGCCTCACGTAACCGGGCCTCTTGGGGCCCAGGTTGCCTATCATGCGGCGGTGCTTGCTGTTCTTGTGGCTCAGCAGTTTCACGCCGAACCTCTTCACAGCGCCCTGGAAACCCTTGCCCTTGGTAACCGCGGACACATCCACCAGGGAACCCTCGCCGGCGAAGTCGGATATGCCGACATCCTTACCGAGGACGCCCTTGGCGAAATCAACGCGCTCGTCGATGCTGCCACCGCCGACCCTGAGCTCCATCATGTCAGGGACCTTTTTGGGGATGCCCTTGACCAGCTTGGGCTGCGTGTAGGCGAGGACGCGGACATCCTCGATGTCAGCGCCTTCGTATTTCGAGAATGATGCCTCGGTGTGGTTCTTGGGCACGGACAGCCTGCGGGATAGCAGGGGGTCGAGGTCGTTTGCCCAAACCTCGCCGAGGGTTCTGAGACCGTATTCAGTGGTCTCGTAGAAACGAACCGCGGCCACCCTCATGGGCGGAACCTCCAGCACGGTCACGGGTACTTGTACCTCTTGACCGGCGGTGGTGCTCTTCTCGCGGCTGTCCACAATGAAAGCATGTGTCATTCCGGCCTTGTAACCTGCGAAACCCTGTAACTTAGGGGCTCCGCTGATGTCGGGCCATGAGTCTAGCCTGGGAGTCTGCCTTGCGGCCCTCTTGCGGGGGCCGTAGGCTCTCGAACCTCGTTTAGGACGTCTTTTTTGCGGCATGAATTTCCCTCACACCAGACGAGAGTATCTTCGCTAATCTCGTCTATGTTGCATGTTTGACTGTCTCACATCTCAGGTACTTCCGACCGTGACGTCATATTCATCTCGATAAGATCGACATGAGCATGAACGAGGGTTGCCAAGGCATTGCCCAGGACGTCTGGTCGGACATCCTCAACGTGTTCAGCGCTTTTTGTCTCAATAGTGCGGTAGTAT
>PWJQ01000033.1 GCA_003560875.1 Methanomassiliicoccaceae archaeon | reverse complement strand
TCGTTCACATTCCGGAATCAAGGCGTTATGTTAAGGAACTATCGCCAATGCCGAGTAGATTTTGAAAAGGTTTTGTGAGGTTTGAAAACGGTCAGGCGACTTTGTCGCCCTTATTTGTGAGGCGGAAGGAGCTGCCGTTGTTCCCACAGCCTCCGCAGCCCTTGCATTTATGGGGCACTGCAGCATCGTCACGTACCTCGTCGTGGGATCCAATATGCGCCCATCGGTCGATGCGCCCCTCCGCCTCACCGCGCTCGATTCTCCGATTCTCCGCCATTTTAACGATGGTCAACAGCCGACCCTTGAATAGGGTCAGTACCTTGCTCAGCATGTGTCTCTACCTCCTGTTTCGATTATTATCATTCTTTGGAGCCTTCCGTCATCATGATTGTCTACGATACTCGCGGACCTTCCCGGTTCGATCCCGTCAAATGTCAACAAATTCTTCATCCTCCGTTATTTCATTTTATTTATTAGGTAACCCTAACATTTAGCTGATTATTTAAGTTTTAGGTATGCCTAAATAACTTTTTGACAATGTGCCTATGTTCACAGGCGGTCCCGATGTAAACAATGAAATACGGACAGCGATTATAACGAGCACATGAACATCCGTGACATCCTGGCATCACTCAAAGAGGGGAGTATCGGGGTGGAGGAGGCTGAAAGGCTTCTGCGTCTGGACTATGTGCAGCATATCGAGGGTCACACCGTCTTCGACCACGCCCGACAACTACGCTCCGGCGTCCCCGAGGTGGTCTACGGTCTTTCCAAGGACCCTGAGACGGTGGCGGACATCGTCCAGCGTGCGATGGAGAGAAGGGACCTCGTCATCGTGTCACGGATCAACGACGATCATCACGCCGCAGTCGTGGCGCGGGTGGGGGAGGACGACCTCCGCTACGAGAGGAAGGCACGCATGCTGGTCCTCGACCGACGGAAGAAGAGGGAGTCCAAAGGGAAGGTGGGGATCATAACCGCCGGCACCTCCGACCTCGGTGTGGCGGAGGAGGCGAGGGTCATGCTGGAGGCGATGGACTGCGAGTGCCTGTGCTTCCATGATGTCGGCGTGGCGGGCATGCATCGTTTCCTCGAGCCCATGAAAAGGGTCTTGGAGCAGGACGTGGACGTCCTTATCGTCGTGGCGGGCATGGAAGGGGCCCTACCGACATTGGTCTCATCGCTCTCCCACATCCCGGTGGTCGGTGTACCGGTGTCCACCGGGTACGGCATCGGGGGTAACGGTGAGGCGGCCCTTTACAGCATGCTGCAGTCATGTGCGCCCGGACTGGCGGTGGTGAACATCGACAACGGTGTCGGGGCGGCATCCTTCGCGGCGATGATAGCCCGTCGGCGTTGATCAGAGTCCTTCCTTACGGGCTATGTAGTACATCGCCGCGAATATCGAACCGACGAGGACGATGATCGCCACACCGGCTATCAGACGGTCTCTTATGGGGTCATCGGCCGTGAGGCCTAAACCCAAGGTGTCTGCCATCGCCACATCTTGTGAATGGAAATCCTGCAATCCCTCATCCCCTTCGAGCTGACCAGCGCAAGCTGAGATGACTATCAGTAACAGCATCAGTACCGGAACGGCATGGCGTAGCATCATCCGGTCAATGTCCTCGCAGGGATATACCGTTTACCGTCCTTCAGCAACGAATTGATTCGTCCAATGTGCTATGATGATCTATAACGCAATGATCGGATAGCCGGCGTTGCTGCTGTGACGGTTGCTCCGTCACCGTCAGGAACGTTATCGATCGACCAGCGCAGGGTGGTCAGAGGACGCGGGCCTTCGACATTCAACCCGGCCCCAGGAAGTGGATTCACACCCTAATGACCTAGGAGAAAAATTAATCATAATTCCCACTGGCCCGCACATCCCGCCTTTGAACAATGTTCTCTGCTTAGGGAATACAATAAATCCCCTGATGCACATATCTCTATATCGAGTCGATAAGAAGGATGGTGTTCAGATTGTCGAAGGATGATGGTAACAAAACAGATACGGAGGCCGTTAGGCCGGGCATCAAGATCCTGACACCACGCCCCGAATCCACCCCCGCCTCGGCAACGGATGCCAAACCCAAAAAGGGGAAGGCCTTGAAGAAGAAAAAGAAGACCGACCTCGAGGAGGAGGTGGAACGGCTCGACAGGGAGATGCAACATATGCAGTCCTCCATAAAGAGCCTGATGTCCATCTATCAGACCGTCCGTAGCCCCGGTTTGAGCGACCCGCCACGTGAGCAGTCCTCCCCTACCGAGGACCCGATGACATTCTTCCAACTGTTCCAGAGCATCCGTTCTCTGGAGAATGAGATGGACCGCATCGCATCCATATACATGAGTGATGATCAGCCCAGCGTCACCGACCATAAGAGATTGGACTCCCTGTATCAGGAATTCGTGGACCTTCTCCTCATAGGGAATCCGCAACTGTCAAAATCATCTATTACCCTGGAATCCTTACAGGATGATGAGGGTGTGGAATCAAACAACTCCCACATCGACGCTGATGAGGGCGAGGGCTACAGCCCCGAGGACGAGAGCGACATGCTCAGGTCACTGCGTATGGTGCAGCAGAGCATGGAGACGATGCTGTTGAAGGCCGCCCGCGACTCACCGGTGTCGGGCAAGGACCTGGACTCATTGGACCATTGGTATCAGGAGTTCGCCTCCTTCCGCTGATAATATCATGCCCCATCCGTCTCCGATGATGATGGGTCTGTCTTCCGGCCCTCAATGTATCCCATGACGCTCATGGCGGCGATCGCTGACACCATAAGAGGGAACCAGAATATGAACAGTCTAGCAGTGAACGCGATGGCGACCCCGGCAGCGAATGGGACCCCGTTCACGCTGAGGATCAGCGCCATACTCCCTTCGAAAGTCCCCAGTCCTCCCGGGGTAAGCGGCAGCATACTGACCAGATAGGCGGCGAAAGTCGCCATGACCACAAGCCCGAGGCCCAACTCCACTCCCAGGACCATCGCTGTGAGGTATATCTTGACAGGATACAGCCCCCAGACCATGAAGGACAGGCTGAACAGCAGGAGCCGGTCCCTGGCATCCGTCAAGCCCCGGACCTCGCAAGCCGCCTTGCGTACATAGCACAAGGCCGGACCCAAGCGGGGCATGCGCCCAGTAACGGGATCGCGATCCGTGGGCCTCCTGTGTATCAGCAGAACCAGTGCCGCCATCAGAATTGTGAGGAATCCGAAGGAAACAAGCACGATACCCGGCACATGATATGTGAAGGATGCCACTGAGATCAACAACAGGCACAGGAACAGGAAAGGCAGCAGGGAGAAGTATTTGTGCGCCAACATATAGGATGTTATCCTATTGTAGCCAATACCGGTCCTCTTTCTGAACAGATAGACCTTAGCAGCCTCCCCTCCGAGCTTTGAAGACGGCGTGACACTCTCCACAAAGCCCCCGGCCAGATGGATCCTTAGAACATCCTTGAACCTCAGGGACGGCACCTCGGAACGCATGAGATGGAACCATTGGTAGGCGGTCAGGGATATGGTGATCATTTGGAAAGCACACATGAACGTCAGGAATCCCATGAGCAGGAACGGGTCCATCGATGCCATGACCTGGATGATGGAATCCAACCCTGCCGCCACCGTCAATGCGGTGATGAGGCCTATCCCGACGATCCAAACCACAAACTTACCCTTCATGCGATCACTGTGTGAACAGAAGGGAGCGGTCGAAGGTGGGCATCAGGTGACCGACCTGCTTGGCAAAGGGGCTGAGTACGCGATCCCCGCCATAGGATGCCATGAGGGCTCCCCGGGGCATCCTGATGACGACGGCCTTCACATACGGGTCATCCAGAAGTCTGCTGACGACTATGTCCTTAGGTTCGACATGCAATGCCAGGACGGCCTTGTTGAAGCGTCGTCCGATAGGTCCGGCGCCATCAGCATGTAGTATCTCCACCCGGTCATCCAAGCCGAGCATGGAGATGGTATGCCTCGCCGTTTTGACCGCCTCCCCGTCCACATCCACCGCTACCACCTTCGCACCGGTCAGGTCGGTGATGAGGGCGGCTGTGAACGGCATCGATCCGCATCCTACGTTGAGGACCACGTCATCCTTGCATATGTCGCCTAGGTCCATCTCCCTTCTGACGACCCTGGTGTATGGCAACATGTACAGTTTGAACAGGACCCTGCTGCCGTTCATTCGGGCCTCCAATCGGCACGTGAACCTTTGAATCAATTTACTTTTGTTCACGGATGATGAGTTTAGACCTAGCATTTAAAGTTTAGGACTTCCTAAATAGTTTTATATAACCTAAATAATCAGGATTCATGGTCGAGCAGTACCGCGCTGATGAGGGTAAGGAGCCAATAGGGCAGATCATCGACGCCGGAACATATGACGATTTCCCGGGAGAGGGGCTTGAAACCTCCCCCTCCCCTCGCAGGATCACCAGGGCGATGCAGGAGTCATTCAAGAGCATAGAACGCCTGGGATCCCGCATCCCCTCCCTGGGTATGTTCTACGGTTCATTGTTCTACGGTCCCGTTCTGCGCCGTGAGTTAAAAATGGCCGGTATCGACAAAGGCTCGGAGATCCTCGTCATTGGAAGTGGACACCTTCCCTTGACGGGCCTGTACCTCGCCCGTCTCGGTCACAAGGTGACATGTGTGGACAACGATCCCGCTGCCACCGCCTCCGCCCAGGACTTGATGCAGAGGGTGGGAGGGCCTTCGGGGATCGACTTCCGCACAGTTGATGGCAAGGATGCCGATTACAAGGGTTGGAAGGCGGTATGGGTCACATTCAACGTTTCACCCAAGGAACTCATCCTCAGGAAGATATCTTCCGAGGTCGATGAGGGCGCCAAGGTCGTCTATCGCAACCCCCGAGGGTTCATCCGAAGATTCTACGACCGCGTGGACCCTCTGACGATAGAAAGGGAGCACCGAATCATGAGACAGATATTCGGGAAGGAGTCTGTAATACTGGTCAACAGGCCGGGTTGCGGGAGTTGCGGCAGAAGGACGTTATGCAGCCTGGGAATGGGTTGTGAGGCCGTCATAGCATCCGGGCCATCCGACCCCGTACTCAGCGCGTTGGGGATAAGACCGGGTAAGAGAGTCAAGGCCCTCAGCAGACAGCCTTTCGGAGGCCCTATGATGGCCTGCGTGGAGGGGCGCAATGTAGCCATCGATATGGAGATGGCGGCAATGATAACCCTGCACTAGGGGATAAAGATGGAGATACTGCTCATCGGACCCCCCAATGTGGGGAAGAGTGTCCTCTTCAACCGGCTCACCGGCATCGATGTGAGCATGGCAAATTACCCTGGTACCACCGTCGACTACAAGAAAGGTGAGGCCTGCGTGAGGTCGAAGAGATTCACCCTCATAGATGTCCCTGGTACATACGACCTCAATACCTCCAACGAGGCGGAGGAGGTAGCGGTCGAGATGCTGGATTCATCGCCTGCAGGCGTGGTTTTCGTTCTCGATGCCAAGAACCTCGAGAGCAGCATGCATCTCCTTCTACAGGTCCTATCCCATGGGCTGCCCACCATCGCGGCCGTCAACCGCTCGGACCTGGTGGCCGGCGAGGTGGACATAGAACTGATATCCGCCGAACTGGGCATCCCTGTCATCCGTACAGTGGCCATAGAAGGCAAAGGGCTCGAGGAGGTCAAGGACCGCATCGCAGAGATGCTGCGGGGAGATGTGGATCCCCCTCTGCCGCCCAAGGTGGCTTGGGATGAGGCGGAGAGGATATCCGGGGCAGCCCGGTGCCCCTTCGGAACCGATGGTCGCCGTGAGAGATGGGGTGAACTCCTGGTTCGGCCCATTCCCGGTATACCTCTGGCAATCCTGATTCTCGCCTTGACCTTCGCCCTCGTCGTGGGTCTAGGCATGGGATTGCGGCAGTTTGTCCTGATGCCGTTCTTCCATGCCTTCGTCATCCCTCCCATCGAAGGGGCGGTGGATATGATGTTCGAGGACGGTATGGTCAAGAACATCCTCATCGGGGACTACGGCTTCCTCATCAAGACCATAGAATGGCCTCTGGGTCTGGTCCTGCCGTACATAATTTCCTTCTACCTCGCGTTGAGCATCCTCGAGGACAGTGGATACCTTCCCCGTCTGGCGGTGCTCATCGACGGATTGTTCAAGCGGATAGGGCTGTCAGGTTCCAACATAATCCCCTTCCTGCTGGGATACGGCTGCGCTGTACCGGCCATAATGTCCACAAGGAACATGTCTGACCGCGGTCGCAGGGTGATGGTATCGGCGATGATATGCCTCTCCGTGCCATGTGTGGCACAGTCCGGT
This sequence comes from Methanomassiliicoccaceae archaeon, assembly GCA_003560875.1. GTDB lineage: Archaea > Thermoplasmatota > Thermoplasmata > Methanomassiliicoccales > Methanomethylophilaceae > PWHV01. The sequence goes on along the minus strand of PWJQ01000033.1, from coordinate 5,894 downwards.
GCATTCATCTCCCTCCTGGCGGAGAGTTCAGTTCTGTTGGTCCCCGCCCTGTTCATATTCTCATTCCTGATGGCATTCCTTTTCGGCATGCTGATAAGCAGGTTGACCGGGGTGAGGAGGGAGGCCATGGTCCAGGAGATACCAGACCTGCTGTTGCCGGATGTCCGTATGCTCGGCAAGAAGCTGTGGATACGCGTGAGGCACTTCCTGAGGGAAGGTGTGGTGGCCATGGGCATGATAATAGGTGTCGCCGCCGTACTGTACGAGAGCGGAGTCCTAGTCCACGTGGGGCACCTGATGGAGCCGCTGGTCGTGGGATGGTTGGGCCTCCCCGCCGAGGCCTCGACGCCCTTGATCCTCGGAGTGTTCCGACGAGAGCTCGCAGTGTTGCCCTTAATTGACATGGGTCTGACCACGCTGCAGCTGTTCACAGCATCGGTGGTTGCGCTTCTCTACATACCATGCATCGCCGTTATCAGCGTCCTTGCACGGGAGTTCGGGATCAAGGTCTCGTTGATAATACTCGTTGCGACCCTCTCAGCCTCCTTCCTCATCGGAGGTCTTGTATTCCAGATAGGTTCGTTGTTCCTATGATCAAAGAATTCGCGTTCTGAGATTCGAAAAGGGATGTTTATATGCATCCAGGAACTTTGTCAACCATGGATGGAGTCCGCCTCATGCAGAACCAGACCCGCGCGGTCGTAGTGCAGAGGCTATCGGCCGTCCTTTTGATGGTGGCATTGGTCATCACCCTCTTCCCATTGAGCCCTCCTGCAGTCACAGCGGAGGTCCACAGTCATTCCGTGACATACGTGTTCTCATCCGTGGCGGTGGATGGTCCGCCCCACATGCCTTTCAGCGTGGAAGGGACGTACTACGGCGCGATCGGCTCGTCCGACTACGCACTGCCGATGATGAGCGAGGAGCTGGAACTACCTGTCGGAGCGTCCTCCCTGGTAGGCCTCAAGGTCAGCGGATCCGATCCCATATATTTAGGGGAGTTCGACCTGGCTCCATTGTCCTACGGTAACAGCAAAGGTTCATCGACCTTTGAATCAGGATCGTCCCTGGCCTATTCCGGTCCCATATACGAGAGGGACGGGGTGCCGTTGATGCCCTTGTCGGTGACTCCGATATCTTATGACCAGTCTGGCAAAGCATGGTTCCACGAAGAGGTCACCGTGGAGGTCATCTTCGAAAAATCGTCGGAAATCCAGCCATCGGGAGGTGACGAAACGCTTTCGCTCTCATCATCCTATGACCTGCTGATAGTGACCTCCACCGAGTTGAAGTCGGAGTTCGACCGTCTGCAGCGTTGGAGGGATGCCCTGGGCATCAGTGCCCATGTCGTGACCACCAGCCAGGTCGCGATCCAATACCCCGACCGCGGGATGGCCGAGGCTATACGCGCGTTCGTCTGGGACCAGCATAACGAGAGCGGCATCCAATACCTTCTCCTGGGGGGTGACGCCGGAGTCATCCCCGCTCACAAGATAACCATGACCGCCGGTGACTACACCGAGCAGATACCGGCCGATATCTACTTCGGCGCGTTCGGTGGCAACGTCGATTGGTCAACGTCGTTCCATCCCCATGTGGACGTGTCCGTGGGCCGTGTGCCGGTGTCTACCCCGGCTGGCGCCCAGAATTATGTGGATAAGGTGGTGGCCTACGAGAGTCGTTCCAGCGGCGATGAGTATCTGAACAACGTCCTTTTCCTGGGGGAGAAACTGGATTCCCGGGTATGGGGCGGTGATGTGAAGGACACCAACGAGGAGTTCGTCCCTGAGGGGTACAACGTTACCAAACTTTACGAGCGCGACAACGGGTTGTTGCGTTTCGATCCCGTCAGCACGCTCGTGGAGGACGCGCACATCATAAACAATATGGGCCACGGCGATTATGATTTCTTGGCCTATCTCCGTAGTTCGAATGTCGCCAACGTTGACAACACCGCTCCTTACATATGGTACAGCCAGGGTTGCAACGTCGGCGGTTTCGACCGCAATCCCTGCGTCTCCAACGCCATGCTCTCGGATGAGAAGAACTCCGTCGCCAACATAGTGAACTCCCGCTTCGGTTGGTACATAAGCGGACCGAACTATCCCATCGGCCCCTCCAACCTCTTCGACAAGGCCTTCATGGACAGGGTCTTCGAGTCCGACGGGCTGTTGGGTGACATACACCATGAAGCCAAGCTGACCCAGGTGGCCAACCTCAGCAACCAGTACATAAGTTGGGTCTATGCGACCTTGAACCTCCTCGGCGATCCCGCCCTCAAGGTAGGTGGTTATCCTGTCATACCGTCTCAGGAGATGACGGCCGATGGGGACGATGAGTTGGAGGCACTGGCTGACATAAACTCCTGGGAAGGTGATGGGAGTGAGGCGAACCCGTTCATCATCACCGGCGGCGTGTATGAGGACGATACACTCCGAACCATCCATCTGTTGAACACCTCCCTGCATGTGAGGATAGAGGGCAACAAGTTCCTCTCCGCCGGGATCGGCATAGAACTCAACGCCTCCAGCAACGTGACGGTGATCAACAACACCTTCCAGGGCAAGGAAATCGGCATCCGTCTCGTTGACAGCGAATCCACGCTGCAGGACAACATCCTCATCGACAACGTCATCGGTGTGGAAGCGACGGGCGGGGAGGCCTTTGTGCAAAACAACAGCTTCGTCAACGGAAACGACATGGGAATCGTCTCCGACAACTCCGTCCTTGATGTCAGTAACAACATATTCTCCCGTTGCAGCGGCTATGCCGTCTCGGTTCAAGGCGGCGACAGCATATTCACCAACAACAGTTTCGTGGAGAACAACGGCACTATCATCCGCGTCAAGGGGGAGCAGGTATGGAATCAGGGTTCAAACAACTGGACGAACAACTGGTGGAGTGACCGTTCCGACGAGGACCCATACCTGCTCGGGGGGGAGGGCGAGGATGCCTCGCCCCGGGATGAAAACATAAACGACGCCCCTGAATTCACAGGGGATATTCCAGAGACCGCCGTCTCGAATGACGTCTTGGACCTCAGTGCAACGGCGGTCTCCGGTATCACGGAATACATCGCCAGCGTCAATCACGGGGATTACTGCAAGATGCTGTCGCCACTGATACAAGCCGGCGATCTCTACCTGTCCTTCGGGGAGAACAACATCACCGTAAAGGCTTACAGCACCAGGGGCAACCTGGGTATACTCGATGAAAAAATAGACTACCAGGTCCAGCTCCCCGAGGTCACGATATCATCCCCCTCCACTCCTTACATCAACACCTCCTCGTTCCTACTGGAATGGGGGATGGAGGATGATTCCAACCTCAGTAACTACTCGTACAGCATCGATGACGGCCCATTCCAGAACACCACATCCACCAGCGTACAGTCCCCCGACCTGGATGAAGGGCAACACCTCCTCCGGTTGAGGGCTTACGACCAGAACGGTGAATACAGCTTCGACTGTATAGAGTTCTTCGTGGACACCGTGGCGCCCACCGTGAAGATATCGACGCCCCGTGACGGGGGGTTGGTCGACGAGAGCTCCTGGGATGTCCGCTGGTCCACCTACGACCCCGGATCGGAGCCATCAGGGATATCCCACATCATCTTCTCCGTTGATGGTACAGAGCATAATCTCGGTGCCGAGGTCCGCAACCTCACCGTGAATCTCGATGACGGTGAGACCGTACTGAGTGTCACCGTCCACGACATGGCCGGTAACAACGCCACCGCCACCGTAACGGTGCAGGTGGCCAACTCTCCTCCGGAGATAACCATAGACACGCCGCCCGGTCATCCTTTGGTTGGCGACTCACCGACATTGTGGTGGAACGTGAGTGACACGGGCAGCGGTATCGACCGGGTACTCCTCCGTGTCGACGGCGCCGCCGCGATGGACGTCACCGGAACGGACCATATGACATTCACGGGACTCTCGGAGGGGTATCACTCAGTGGAGGTCATAGCCTACGACGCCATAGGCAACCGCGCTGAATCCTCGATCGGTCTGGTGGTAGGGGAGGGGCCGATTCTGGACTTCACGACCCCGCGCAACGGGCATGCCGGAAGCCCGGCCTTGATATCCTGGGACGTGTGGGGTGGAGGAGATTACACCTTCGGCTACAGCGTGGACGGCGTTGAAACCTCCACTGGCGTCACCAAGGAGGCATCCATCACCTTGGAGGAGGGCAGCCACGCCATAAGCATCTGGGCTTATGACGACACGACAGATGAGAACCTCACACGTACCATGCACATCGACGTGACTGAGAACGTACCCGACCTGCAGTGGTCCTCGCCTTCGGACGGACAGGACGACCTCCTCTTCGACCGACCGCTGCTGCTGCTCTACGAACCGGCCTCCAAGGTGGACAGGGAAACGGTGCAGGCGGCCCTCAGGGACGATCATGGCCACCGCATAGTCGGCTCCTACGATTGGACGTCGAACGGTAGTCTACAGTTCACCCCCGATGCTCCCTTGGAGAATCCGCAGGGATTCACCCTGAAGGTGGAGGGGAGGGACATGGCGGGAAGGGCTTTCAACGACAGCATAACATTCTCCACCGCCACCCTCACCGTGCCCGGCAGACCCATCAACCTGCAGGCCTCGGGGGAGGCCAATTGGATGGGCATCTACAACGCATTGACCTGGGAACAGCCCTTCGATGACGGAGGATATCCCGTGGAGGAGTATCCCTTGGTCTACAACGTGTACCGCAACGACGGCGAGGGCACATGGACGAAGATCGGCGACACCACCGAGCTGCGCTACAACGACCGCCAGGACCTGGTTCCCGGACATAACTACTCCTATTATCTGACGGTCTCCAACATCATAGGTGAGAGTGGACCGTCCTTGTCCGACGATGCTCAGGCCGCAAAGCCTCTCGAGGGCATGGACCGGTTATTGTCGGTCTTGTATCTCACACCGGCAATGGCGTCCTTCAATGTTGCCGTCCTCCTGACTCTATGGGGGGACACATCGGAGGACCTAAGGGAGTTCTGGAACGTCAGCGCTGCGACCCTCGGACCTTACGCCGATACCGGTTGGGAATACGCCCAGGCGGGTTTCGAGGCCCTCCAAGGGGCCATAAGGGCGGCCAGCGAGGCCCTGACGGATGTGGGGGAGTCCCTGGGCTATGACATGGGATGGTTGACCCCCCGCTCGCTGTCGCTGCTGATGGTCATACCGATACTTACGTTCCTCATATGGAGGGTCAGTCGCTCCCGTCCCGATGCCCAGTTCCTCCCTCCGGAGAAGGGCTCCAACGTCATGGAGGAGGCCGAGCTTGAGGCCCAGGAGCTGCTGCGGCAGGAGCTGGACGAGCTGGATGAACTCCTCGCCCTCGGTGAGATAGGGCCTGAGGAGCACCGCAGGCGTTCAGCACTGGCGGCGGAGAGGCTGGGCGCCCTGCATCTGGCCTCCATGCATAGGAAGCGCAGATGAGGAACCTTCACTGACCTCCCGTAAAAGGCATTTATCAATGAAGCATATGAAGTGACATGCAGGCCTCGGCCGTCAAGGGCTTCCACGACGTTTTCCAAGAGCCCGAGGGCTCCAAGGTGGCTCCTGGGCTCTGTGCCGTTTGCAAGGGCTCCAAGATGCTCTGCGGGAAGGAGCGCTGCCCTCTGATGGTCAAGTTCCATTCCCAAAGCCGCAGCATGCGCCTGCTCGACGGCAACGAGTTGACCGGATGTTCGCCGCCGGCGGTCTTTGTTGGCCGTTACGGTTATCCCAAGGTGGAGATCGGACCCCTGCTCCCGCCCTTGATGGGCGACACGTCCTTGATGGACACCCCGGAGAGATGGGTGGGCAGGAGCATCGATGAGATCGTCGACTTCCGTTACAGCATGGTACGCGGTATGCACCGCATCGATGCCCGCGACT
>PWJQ01000056.1 GCA_003560875.1 Methanomassiliicoccaceae archaeon | reverse complement strand
GCAGCGGATGGACTCATATGCTCAACGACCTCTGTAAAACGCATGTGGAAGCAGGTCAACGACCGCCAGTTGCTGGTCCTGGTGGCATGTTCCTTCGTTCTTCTCACATTACACGTCGCCAGTTTCGAGGCCTCCAAGGCGGATTGCGTGGAGGACATGAGACCGGGGGATAGGGCGGAACTCCTCTGCGTGGTGGATGAGAGATGGTCGACGGAGAAAGGTACGATGCTGTGGATAAGCGACATGCGCGGGGAGAGCATACGGGTGTTCGCCGACGAGAGGATCGACGTTCCAGAAGAAGGGGAGCTGACCCTGCTCACGGCAAGGATGTCGGACGACCGTGGCATACTTTTCGCTGAGGGTTTCCGCTACCCGCTATGAAAGCACTTTAAACCGGTGGAGGGAATCATCCCCTGCAATGTATGTGGCCATCGACGACACCGACTCCCGCGAGGGCATGTGCACTTCGTATCTTCTGGCGAAGATGATAGCGGAGATGCCCTATGACCTCATCGGACTGCCGCGATTGGTACGCCTCAACCCCGCCGTTCCCTGGAAGACCCGTGGGAACGGCGCATTGACGATGCGTGTCGGCATCGGCGGCGGTAGCCCGCGGACGATCGGTGGGCATGACGGTGACGACATCGTATTCTTCCCCCGTCTCAAGAAGGAGGTGGACGCCGACGAGGTCGTCGACCTCTTCCTCCCTCTCATCGAAGAACATCAACAACCCGGTTCCAACCCTGGCTTCGTGGTTTCAAGAACAAAACCCCCCCAGTCCTTCTACTGGAAAGGAGTGCGGGACATCCTGGAAATCGAGGAGGTCGAAACCATGCTCGATGACATGGGTGCGGTGCGACATGGCATCGGTGACGGCCGCGGCATCATCGGCGCCGCCTGCGGCATGGCCTGGAGGCCACGGGACCGTAGCCTGGAGATGCTGGCTTACCGTGATATCGTTCGTTGGGGCAGTGAACGAACCCTGTCGATATCCTCGGTGGAGAGGATGGATGCCCTCTATCCCAGCACTTTCAACAACATCGAGCTACGGTGGAGGAAGGTGGCGATCTCCCCCTCCACACCATGCCCGGTGCTGCTCGGCGTCCGGGGCGACGACCTCGACGATCTCCTGGAGGCCAGGAAGGTCCTGGAAGGCGAGGAGCCCGCGATGTGGCTGACCTTCCTCAGTAACCAAGGCAGTGACGACCACATCATCGAGGATGCTTCGGAACTCCTCCCCGACCGCTCCTATCGTCTGCGCATGACCGTGTCCTCCCAAGCGATCGAGAACAAGGGTGGTTTCGTGATCATCCGCAGCACGCACCTTGGTCAGGAGATGGACTGTGCGGCCTACGAACCATCCAAGGAGTTCCGGGAGGTCTTGCGTGCGTTACGACCGGGGGACGAGATCGAGGCCTTCGGTGAGCTGCGCGATTCCCCTCGTACGCTGAACCTGGAGAAGCTGCGGGTGCTCAGCGTCGCCGACGTCAACGTGAAGAAGGGCAACCCGCGCTGCCCCCGTTGCGGCAAGGCCGCCAAGTCCGTCGGTAAGGACGCTGGATACCGCTGCCGTCACTGCTCCGTGCACATCCCCGAGGACGAAGTGCCGATGGAGAGGGAAGCCCGCATCCTGATACCGGGATGGTACGAGCCACCGGTGTGCGCGCGACGACATCTCTCCAAGCCTTTGTGCCGTATGGGACTGTACCAGCCGTTGGACTTCGTCTAAAGTCGTAGTGTCATACCGACAATCTTTTATAATCCTGAAAATTAGACCGCTGTAGTCGAATTCAGAGGCTCATATCATGCAAGAGGCAGTCATAGTAAGTGCGGCCAGGACCGCCATCGGAAAGTACGGAAAGATCTTCAACGGAATCAAGGCCACCGACCTCGGTGCCGCCGCCGTCAGTGCCGCTTTGGAGCGCTCTGGACTGGAGGCCTCGCAGGTGCAGGACTGCATCATGGGTAACGTGCTATCCGCCGGTCTCGGCCAGAACCCCGCCCGTCAGGCGGCGGTGGGGGGAGGGCTTCCGGTGGAGATCGGTGCCACCACCGTCAACATGGTGTGCGGCTCCGGTCTCAAAGCGGCGATGTTCGCTGCCGATGCCATCAAGGCCGGTGAGTTCAACGCGGTCATGGTGGGCGGCATGGAGAACATGAGCAACGCCCCCTATCTTATGAACGGTGCCCGCTGGGGTTACCGCATGAACGATCAGAAGGTGATGGACTCCATGGTCCACGACGGCCTGTGGGACATCTTCAACGATGTGCACATGGGCAACACCGGCGAGATCGTCGCTGAGAGGTTCGACGTCACCCGCGAAGAGGCGGATGAGTTCTCCTTCCACAGTCACGCCCGGGCTGCCAAGGCCATCGAGGAGGGTCGTTTCAAGGATGAGATCGTACCCTACGTGATCAAGGGCCGCAAGGGCGACACCGTCGTCGATGTCGACGAGGGCGTACGCGGGGACACCAGCATGGAGGCCCTGGCCAAATTGAAACCGATATTCAAGAAGGACGGCGTCGTGACTCCTGGTAACTCGTCACAACTGAGTGACGGAGCGGCCGCGCTTATGGTGTGCTCCCGTGACTTCGCTGAGGAGCACTCCCTCGATGTCATGGCGTCCATCGTCGCCTACGGTTCGAAGGGATTGGAGCCGGAGTTGATCATGGAGGCCCCTATACCGGCCACCGAGCACGTCCTCGAGAAAGCGGGCATGACCATCGATGACATCGACCTCTTCGAGCACAACGAGGCATTCGCCACCGCCTCCCTGGCGGTGATGAAGGGCCTGGGCGTCGACCACGACCGTTTCAACGTCAACGGCGGTGCCGTTGCATTAGGACATCCCATAGGCGCATCCGGCGCCAGGGTGCTCACCTCCCTCGTATACGCTCTCAAGGACCGCAACAAGGAGACCGGTCTCGCCACCCTCTGCCTCGGCGGCGGAAACGCTGTGACCATGGTCCTGCGTGCGGAGAGATAAGCTAATATCCACTGCTGGCGCTAATGACGCCGATGAGCGCGGACGACAGTTCGAGTCGGATAGACGCCTGGCGCGAGGAGATGGTGGACGCACTGGTGCGCATGCTGCGCATACCCGCCCTGGGGCCGATGAACGCCGGCACCGGGGAGGGCGAGCGCG
>PWJQ01000054.1 GCA_003560875.1 Methanomassiliicoccaceae archaeon | reverse complement strand
TCATCCGCCCTTTCTATGAGTTTCATCATGAAATTGGTGCAGTTTATTCCGAAGGCGGCGAGATGGAAGTAAAGCAGCACAGGTCCCTCTTTGACCTCCTCATGGAGGTTGAAACCATCTCTCAAGGTGGTGTCGAGGGTGAAATCGGGAGCAACATCATTCACATCGGGGGCCGGGTCCATGTGTCTTCAATCGTGTGCCTTCGATTTAACTATTGTTGTAATCTCATTCATATACCGCTAATCAGATTTATTCCCCATGCCTCACCTGTTCGATATACGGAAGAGGGACAAGCTTTGGGGCGAGGAGAGGAAGGCACGCCAACCGATAGCGGACCTGATTGAGGCCCTCGGCCCCTCTAGCGGTGAGCATTGGCTGGACATAGGCGCCGGTAACGGTTATGTGACCATACCTCTGTTACATATGGGGTGCGATGTAACCGCCTTGGACATGGATGAGACGATGATATTCGACCTCATCGCCCGTACCCCTGACGACCTCCGGGGGAGACTGACGACCGCCATAGGGCAGGCCCCCCCATTGCCGCTGGGCGATGCCGAGGCCGATGCGGCGGTCATGGTGAACACCCTTCATGAGGTCGAAGACATGACCGACCTCGTCAATGAGATAAAACGGGTGTTGAAGTCCGGAGGCAGACTTCACATAGTGGAGCACAGAAAAGGGAGCGGCGTGGAGGGTCCGCCCGAGGAGGACAGGATAGAGCCTGAGGATGTCATGAGGATGTTCTCTGAACTGGAACTCTCATCCTCCAAGGGGATGGGCGCATATCATCACGTCTGTTTCATCCGCTGAAACCACGCTTCCTCGCCCAGTACCCCAGGAGGGGAGGCAGGATGAGCAGACTGATCACCATCGCGCCGCACACGGACGCCATCATCATCACTCCGAACTCGGCGATGGGACGGATGGAGAAGAACCCGAGGACCCCGAACGACAGGGCGGTGGTCAGGGCGCCCCCCAATACTCCCCTCCCCGTATCCTGTACGGCCAATGATGCCGCACCTGTTATGCCCCTGTGACCCACTTCATTGGCGAAACGGTTGGTTATGTGTATGCCATAGTCCACTCCCAGACCGACGGTCAGAGCTCCCACGGTCATCGTTATGGGGTTCAATGAGATATCCAACAGGAAGAGGGAACCCCAGATCCAGATTATGGTCAGAGCCGATGGAAGCAACGCAAGGACTCCCAGCATCGCCCCCCTGCCCATCGCCATCATTATGACGCATACTATCGCCAGCGCCATGGCCAAAGTGACCATCAAGGAGTGGAGTTGCGCGTCACGTATGGTGTCAACGATATCCACCACTTTGAGTTGGCTACCGGTGATCATCGTCTCATAGCCCTCCTCCTCCAAAATGGCCATGCTTTCCCTGAGGAGTGTGGTCATCTCGATGATCGAGGCTTCATCGAGATGGTCCTGGACTTCGATGGATACACGCAACAGTTCGGTGCTGGAGTTGAAATATTTCATGAACTCCAAACTCATATCCGGATTAACCATGACCGTTCCTAGGAGCTCTTCCAGATAGCTTGCGTTCGCCCCGCCCAGGTATCTCCCGTCCTCGGGATCGAAGTGCGTGGTGTAAAGGGCAGCGAAGGACGGGTCGTACCGTGGATCGCCCGTCAGGGACTGGTTGCCCCATGTGCGCATTACGCTGAACACGGATTCGATACGGTTCAAACCCCCGGTCTCTATTATGAAAGGATTGCCCTCCAATGAGTCCAGGTAATCCTGCATCGTTTGCATGAACTCCGGGTCCGTGAACTCACCATAAACAAGGACCTGCACCCTCATGAGTCCAGTGCTTTGGAAGTTATCGTCGATGTAATGAGCGACCTTCTCGGATTCCGAGCCTTGTGGTATGAACTCCTGGACATCGAAATTTATGTTCACGTTCACGGCGGCCACAGCCATACCTCCGCTGAGTATCAGAACGGTGACTGCGATGGCGCTTCCTTTTTTCCTTAAGGTGTTGTCCAAGGATACAAGCATCCCCCTCATGAGGCTCGACCCCTCCCTCCCCTCATGGATGCCGCCCCCTATCCTCTCCTTGATGGTCAGGTAACTCGGTATGAGGAAAATCATGACCAAGAATGCGCTGAAGATCCCCAGTGCATTCAGTATCCCGAATTGAATGATCCCTTCCATGTCAGAAAGGATGTTGGAGAGGTACGCGATACATGTCGTGACGGTGGCCAACAGTATGGCGGCCCCGACGGTCCTCAACATCCTGTGCAGATTGATCGCATGATCCTCCGATCCCTTTCTTTCATCACGGTATCCCAGGATCATATGGATGGCGTAATCCATCCCCATTCCGAGGACTATGAACGGGACTGCCAAGGACAAGGGGCTGAATACCATGCCCATGGCCGCACCCGCTCCATACACCCATAGGATGGCTGCCATTATCCCGGCCACAGACACGATCACCTGGCCCGGTTCCCGGAGAACCACCCAGAGCATCATGATCAAGACCAATGCGGCCAAGGGGAATAGTTTGCCGAGGTCGTTGACTGCGGCCTCCTCGATGTCGCGGTCTATTATACGGTTGCCCATGATCGAGAAGCTGACGGTCTCCGTTCCGGCGGTATCGGCCATATCGGACAAAAGGAGCTCTATCTCCAGTGTCGTGAACTCCTGCGTTGTGAGGGAACGATCGATATTTATCTGTGTCAATGAGGCACTGGCATTGACCGGCGTCAAGAGAAACTGAAGGTCGTCTGAGAAGAGACGTATGAGGTTCTCCCGGTACTCCTCGGGTATGACGACGTTCGTTAGCAGACTGTTCAACGCCTTGTGGATCGTGAAAGTGAGGCCGGTCTCGGAAGATATGAACCTGATGAGGTTGTCCCAGGTCGCGGGCGGACTCATAGTCACATTTCCCTCTGAATCAAGCACCGGTTCTCCCGTCACAGGGTCGTATACCGGCTCCAGATCCAGCTCCATACTCTCCCATTTATCTGGAAAGGGTATGACAAGCTCATAGAACATCGCTATGGTGAGCATATTGACCGGGCTGATGATCGATATGCCCGGCATGACCGGCCTGACCAGGACATCATTTAGCCTCTCATCCTCTGCCAGAGAGCGTTCGAACTGCAGAACCGTGATGAACTGGTCCTTTCTCAGATTCCCCTCGAGTATCCCGGCATCGGGGTCGTTGGGGCTCCAATGGTATTCCGTTAGGAGGCCGACAGTGTGGCTGACACTGAAGTCTTCGTTGACGATTCTCTCCGCCTCCTTGACATCGGTATCCGGTTGGAACTGGTCCACGGTGAACAATTGGTCTATGCCGTTCACGGCGACGGAAAGCCCAGCCGCACCAGTCAACAGTCCAAGGACTATGATGACCGCTAAAGGTCTCCTCATCGTGATTGAATGGATATGGTTGAGCGTCCTCATGCGAAAAGAACCTTCCATTCATTCACTGGGCGGGTTTTAATAACTTCGCGGTCGATTAAGGGGAGTGATCCACGATTCAACCTTATTCAGTGAGTCCCAGGGACTCAAGCCGCAAATCCTGTTGCCCATCGTCGCCCTCCTCATCGCCGTGTCGGCATACCTGTTCATGGAGCAACTGATCGCAGGCAACCCCGTCGGTGACGCTCCAGTCAGCAACGAGGTCCTGGTACTTGTGGTCCTTTTCACCGGGATACTGATGCCCGCCTTCCTCTTTTCCCTGAAACTCCGGACGGTTGTGGATCAGGGGGCGGTACGTGTCAGTTTATTCCCCATGAAGCGTCTGGTCATACCCTTGAAGGATGTGCAGGCCTTCGGGGTGAAAAGATATGACTGGTTGCGGGATTACGGCGGCTTCGGGTTGAGGTTCAACTCCGAGGGTTGGGCGTACATAATGCAAGGGGACACCGGTGTCCAGATACAACGCCGGGATGGAACCAGGGTCCTGATAGGGTCAGCGGATGCCGAGGGCTTCATCCAAGCCCTGAGAATAGCAAGCGGTATGACGGAATCATCGGAACAGCGCAGACGATAGTCAGCCGAGATATGCGATCCCGTAGTAAGCGAGTGGAGTGACGATTATCGCCCAGGCGATTATGCTGAAGGCCATCCAGGCCAATGTCCTCTTCGCATCGGTACCCAGTGTCAATATTATGACGATGGCCAGATGGGTCCCGATGCTGGCCGGGGCGGTCAGGGCGGCCACCGGCAGACCGTAACGTCCCCATATCCTCTGGAACCTATCGAATCCCCTTGAACCGCCGCCATCTGGATAGCGGGACTCGTACCATGTTCTGACCTTCTCGAAGAACGCGACTATCGCCAGTAACGGGATAAAATTCCCTAGAACCGCAGCGATGGCGGTTAGCACCGGGTCCAGGCCCATGGCCAAGCCCATGGGGATCGCAATCCATATCTCCAACAGAGGAGTGGCGGCGACGATGAATACGGCCGCCATCATGAGCAAAGTCTCCTGCACCATAGACGACACACCTATGCCATATCACCGGGGTAGTGGTGGGGCCGCCCGGATTTGAACCGGAGTCAGTGGCTCCCAAAGCCACAAGGATACCAAGCTACCCCACGGCCCCATCGTATGAACCTGTCAATCCTGGTTACGGCTATAAACATTGCCCTACTCGGAGAGTATGTCCATGGTCGCCAACTCCACCGCTTCGGAACTGGTCAGCTCAGGGACCCAACCTATCTTCTCCAGTTTCTTGCTGGACAGGAGCATCTTACGTACGTCCCCCACCCACCCGCCTCCGTTAACTCCACCGGTCCATTTGAACTTGGTCCCTTTGAGCCCCATCTTATCGACGACGATGTTGGCGATGTCCTTGACGAAGGTCCAATCCCGGGAGCCGATGTTGTAAACCTCGACCAGTCCCTCGGCCTTCTCCGAACCGGTCATAATTCCGTTGACAGTGTCGCTCACGTGGATGTAGGATTTCGATGTCCCTGGTGCCGCCCCTAATATCTCCAACTCCTGGGGGTTCTCATGGAGTTTCCGTATGAAATCATGGAGGACGTTGTGAGTGCTCCGCGGGCCCACCACATTGGCGAATCTGAATATCACCGAACGCATCCCGTATTGATGGCTGTAGGCGGACACAATGGCCTCGCAGGCGAGTTTGGAGGCGCCATAGATGGATATGGGCAGCAGAGGCCCATAGTCCTCGGGAGTGGGCATCACGTCCACCTCACCGTAGACTGTGGACGTAGAGGCGAATATGAACTTAGGGACCCTCGCCTTACGGCAGGACTCCAACAACAGATAGGTGGCCAATACGTTCTGGTCGAAATGAGGGCGGGTGTCCGTAGAGCCTGACCTGACGTCGGGGTTGGCCGCAAGGTGATACACCGTATCAACGCCCCTGAGGAGTTCTGTGAGGTCGTCCTTGAGCAGGTCGAGGACGTGGAATTCGAAGCGGTCGTTGAGCTTGGCGTCGGCCAGGAAATCCTCCTTACCGGCGCTGAGGTTGTCTATACCTATGACTTTCATTCTCTTATCCAATAGGGAGTCCACGAGATGGCTTCCTATGAACCCCGCTGCTCCGGTGACCAACACGGTCCTTGTCATGGTTGTCATCTCAGATGCCCTCCTCCGATCCTATCCGCTCCGCCAATTTCCGTACTGCCAGTCCCCTATGGGAGATGGTGTTCTTCTCTTCCATCTCCAACTCGGAGAAGCTTCTCACCCCATCGGAACTGAATATGGGATCGAATCCGAACCCCTTGTCGCCCTGCGGGGCATCCAGAATGGATCCATGACAGGCGGCGCTGACGATGAAAGGTTCCCTTCCGGGGAGTTTGCAACCAATGCAGCACTCGAACCGGGCAGCTCTTTCCTTTACATCCCTCATGAGTTCCAGGATGCCTTGGTTGCCCAGTGTCTTGAGGGCATAGGCCGAATATACTCCCGGGAATCCTTTCAGGTGATCGATGAACAGGCCGGAATCATCGATTATGAACGAATCCTCGTTCATCATCAAATCCCTCAAGCCATGACCGACGACGTCTTCCAGGGCATCCGCCTGGATCTCATCATAGGGCACGGAGTCTTGGAAAACCTCCAAACCCAATCCCTCTAGGGCCTGAGCGTACTCGCGCATCTTTCCCGCATTGGAGGTTATAACCTTGATCCTCATGTATATCTGCCTCTCTTCTGTATGTCGTCGGCTTTGGCGACGACAGCCTTACCGCCCGGGTTGTGGCGGAGATAGCTGGATAGCAGGGAATCGAATAACTCTGCCACCTCGGAATGGGCGGACATGAAAGCCCTCCTTAATAAATGGATGTCCACGCCCAGGTCCTCATCGCTGGCTGGCATGTTGCCCAGGGAGAAATCGATCAGGCATACCTCCTCCCCTTCCAAAATCATATTCGATGTGGTGAGGTCACCATGGCTTATACCAGAGGAATGAAGCCTGGCCAGTGCCAGTCCTATCTTCTCGCAAGCGGTACGGGCGCCGGGCATGTCCCTTCCCAGGACATCCCTGAGTTTTGGACCCCTTATGAATTCCATCGTGATACTGTCCTCATGCATGTCTATGTCGTAGACATACGGGGTACGGACGCCGGCGATGCGCGCCTCGCGGAGAAGGCGGGCTTCCTTCCGTGTCCTTGCGTTACGCAGGGAACGGTCGAGTTCAGCATCCCGGTATCTCTTGGGGAGGCGGGTCTTCACTATGGCATCCATGTCCAGGTAATCAGTGCTGGACAACATCGCCTCCGCTCCCCTCTCGATGGTCCGCATGCGTCAAGAATCGGCTCTCCTATTATAACCCTTTGTCATTATAAACTCGATTCGATACAAAGCATTAATATCTCTGAGGTCTAAGCTCGGGAAGGTGATAATCTGAGATACACAATCACTGGAGACAACCTACAATATGTGAATATTGAGTTCTCGCCCGACGAGTCGATATACTCCGAGGCGGGGGCCATGGTCTATATGACTGGCAATGTGAGCATGCAGGCCAGCGCCCGCGGCGGTATCGGTCGCGGACTGAAACGCATGTTGACCGGCGAGAGTTTCTTCATAACCAACTACAAAACCACAGGAGGTAACGGTTTGGTAGGTCTGGGAGGCCATCTGCCGGGGAAGATTTACCCTATTGATGTCGGAGAGGGGAATTGGTTGGCTCAAAGGGACGCCTTCTTGTGTGCCGAGTCATCGGTCGAGATGGATCTCGCATTCCAGAAGAAGATGGGTTCCGTTATATTCGGCGGTGAGGGGCTGATCCTGCAAAAGTTCTATGGCAGTGGAACATGTTTCATCCACGCCGCTGGGGATTTCACCGTGGTGGATCTTGAGCCCGGACAGCAGTACAAGGTGTCGACCTCCCATGCTGTGGCCTGGGAGGATACGGTCAATTATGACATATCAAAATCCGGCTCCCTGAAGACCGCCCTGTTCTCAGGGGAGGGGTTGTTCGTCACCACACTGACGGGCCCGGGGAAGATCGTCCTGCAGTCCTTGTCTTTACAGGATTTGGCAGGGGCATTGTATCCGCTGATGCCAAAGCCATCCCGCAGGAGTCCCAACGTTACACTGGGCGGTAGGAACTGAGGATGAACAAGGGTCAAGGGCCAGGAAACTCCGGCCCTTGACCCGTGAAGGATGTGAACATATGGACGACACGAGGTCTGACAATCAAAGAGAGTTACAATTGAACAGCGCGTTATTCTTGGCCTTATATTTGGCCGTGATGGTACTGGGCATACTGGCGATACTTTTCGTGGCTGCGAACCTACATGCCGTCATCTACTGGTTCATAGTGATCCTAGTGGCATTGGCGGTTATGATGATAGTGCTGTCCGTACTCTCCATGTTCATCGCCATTCCCTTCTTCCTCTCCAAGGGGGAGGAGGTGCAGAGCGGGGATTACGACATGGACGATCATGAATATCCAGGCGAGGACCGCAGACAAGGTCGTATACGTTGATACGCCAGCTTTATCAACCCCCTACCCCTTTTTCCTCTCCGTGGAACGCATTCCCCTAGGATGCAAACCGATAGACGAGATGCTTGGCGGCGGTATCGAGAAAGGTTGTGTGACCATGTTCTACGGTGAGGCCGGTGCAGGCAAGACGAATGTCTGTCTACAATTGGCGAAAAACATGGCCCTCAGCGGTCGCAAGGTCGCTTATGTGGATACCGAAGGGGTGTCCATGGAAAGGTTGGGGCAGATCTCGGGTCCCGCGACCCCTGACGTCCTCAGGAACCTTCTGTTCTTCCAGGTGCATGATTTCGAAGAACAGGCCCGTTTCGTGGAGAATGCCGTGAGATTGGCGGAATCCAACAGCGATGTGGGAATGATCATAGTGGACTCCATGACGATGTATTATCGCCTGGGCGCCAGGGACGACATGCAAAAAGTCAGGAAATCCCTCATCATGCAGACGGAGAGACTGTTGAACGCCTCGAGACGCATGGACGTTCCGGTGGTGCTCACCTCCCAGGTGTACACTTCCATAGACACCGGGACCTTTGAGTTCCTCGGTGGCCACGTACTGCATCACAACGCCAAGACGATAATCAGATTGGACAAGGCCGGGACGAATCGACGCCGGGCGGTGGTCATGAAGCACCGAAGCATCCCCGAGGGGCGGTCGGCGGTCTTCAACATCAGCGAATCCGGTTTCGCATGTGATTGAGGTTCACAGGCCTTGTGGCCTCACCTTTTCCACGTCTCAGGATTTACGGGTGACCGCGAAATCCGCCAGGGCCAACAAGAAACGCTTATGGTCCGATTCCGGTAAGCAGTCCAATTTGTCCCTGGCGCACTTGGCATAACGCTGGGCCCGGTCCTTGGCGTACTCTATGCTCCCCAGGCTGTCTAGGATCTCTATGGCTCTCCTGACCTCCTCGTCACTGGCATCCGCCTTGCCGAGTATGGAGTTGAGCTCATCGAACAGTGGGTGCCCACGACCTCCTTTGCCCAGGGCGTTGATGACTATGGCGGTCCTCTTGCCGTTGCGGATGTCGCTACCGATGGGCTTCCCGGTGGTCTTCTCCTCTCCGGTGAGTCCAATGACATCGTCCCAGAGCTGGAAGGCTATGCCCAACAGGGTGGCGTAGTCGTACATGTCGCACACCTGTTTCTCAGTACCGCCGCCGACGATCGCCCCTCCGGCGGCAGCCGCTGCGAAAAGCACGGATGTCTTCTTCTCCACCATCCCGATGTAGTCTTTGACGGTAATGCCTGGTTGGTTCTCGAAGTTGGTGTCGAGTTGCTGGCCCTCTGCCAGTGTCCAAACGCTTTGTGCGGTCAACTTCAGGAGTCGCCTGAGCTTATCATCGGAGACATCGACGTCAGCGAGTATCTCGAACGCCTTGGCGAACAGGGCGTCACCGGCGAGGATGGCGGTAGGCATGTCCCATTTCACATGTACCGCGGGAAACCCTCTGCGGGTGTCATCGTTGTCCATCAGGTCGTCGTGGACCAATGTGAAATTGTGGATCAACTCCAGAGCGGCACCGAACGGTGCCGCTTTCTTACCCTTTCCGCCCACGGCATCGGCGGTGACCATGGCGACCACAGGTCTCATCATCTTGCCGCCCGCCTGCGGATAGTGCCTAACGGCCTTCATCAGGTTATCTGGAACGCCATCTTTCAGATAGTTCACGATGTAAGGCTCTAGGTCCTTGGACCTCGATTTCAAGATTTCAATAATGTCCATCTGATTCAACCCCTATAGCCACTCTCTGCATTTACCTGTAATAATCTTCCTTCTTGAAGATATTTGCTCCACTGACGTGGAACCTGTCAACATCATCGCGGCTCTAAGCTCGTGGATTATGTCCAAAAGGCGATGCTCCACAGCATCAGCTGACTGCATGGCCTCCTTAAGGACCAGGTTCGCCGCCCCGGCGCAACATGCTCCCAGACTCAATGCCTTGGCCACATGCAGACCGTTGCGGATGCCGCCACTGGCGACCATCGGCAGTCCGACATCAGCCTCCATAACGGAGACTGGCGTCGGTATGCCCCAGTCGAAGAAGGAGCTGCCGATGCTCTCCCTGGCACGGTCCCCTGTGCTGCGAGCCCTATGGAGCTCGACAGCTGAGAAGCTCGTGCATCCCATACCGGCCACGTCGATGGCCGCGACCCCGGCGCCCTTCAAACGCTCGGCGGTCTGTCGGGATATGCCGGCGCCCGTCTCTTTGGCCAGGACCTTGTGGCTGCGGCACACGTCCCTCATCCTGTCAAGACATCCTTTGGAACAAGTATCGCCCTCGGGTTGAACGACCTCCTGAAGGAAGTTCAGATGGATCGCCAGTGCATCGGCGCCTATCATATCCACGGCGTCTCCTATCTTCGATGAATCGAAAGCCTTCTTTCCGGGTTGATCGATCAGTTGAGGCGCTCCGATGTTGGCTATCACCAACGGCACGTCGTGATCCTTCACGACCTCGAAACTCCCCCTCTCCCCTCCTTCCAATGATGCACGTTGGCTACCGACGCCCATGCCTATCCCCAAACGGGAGCAGGCCTCGGCGATGTTGCCGTTGATCTTGACCGCTCCGGGGAACCCGCCGGTGATGGCCGTAACTATCAACGGGAATTCCAACTCCCTACCCAACACCCGGGTTTTGGTGTCGATATCGTCCATGTCGATCTCCGGAACGGCCTCATGGACCAGGATTATATCGTCCCAGTAACAGTAATCGGGCGAGACGCGCTCGCTGATGCATATGTTTATGTGATCCTCTTTACGGTTGCCGATGTCGCTCATTTAGTCCAACTCCACCTTGGTTCCGACGACTTCATCCCCGCGCAGGGCCGCCTCAAGACGCCCTGGGACTCTGCCGTTTATTATCATACATGCCCCATCCGGACCGGCCATTTTCATCATGGCGGACAGTTTCTTCTTGATTCCTCCGGTGACATCCTTGACACGGACATGGAAACTCATATTGTCAAGGTCGGAGGGTCCGATGCAATCCACCAGCTTCGCTCCTGGTTCGGAGGGTTCGCGATCCATTATGCCGTCGACATCCGAAACGAAGATGACCCTTTCCGGCACCAGCTCCCGGGCCAGTGCCTCCATTATCTGGTCACCCGAACATATCGAGAAGCCCTGCAACTCATCCAAGGCCACATCCCCGAACATGACAGGGGATATGCCCATCTCCAGATATGACCGTATCCTGTCGAAATCGATTTCCACGATCTCCTTGTCCCGCATGACCACGCAGGCACTGGGCGGTAGCGAGACAGGACTAATGCCCGCGGATATCATGGCGTCGATAACCATCAGGTTCAACTGCCTGACGTCCCGGGACACGGTGGCAAGAGCATTGATCTGAGACTCGTACTTGAAACCGTCAGCAAGGCGATTATCATGGGCGACGATGTGTCCGAAACTACCGGCACCATGGACGACTACCACATCCTTACCGGAATCCGATATCTCCTTACAGAGTCTTACAAGAACCTCCTCATGGAGCGCCTGATACTGGGACTTGTCCGTTATCACACTTCCGCCCAGCTTGACGAGAATCATCAGATTCTCCGATTATGGGCGGCGTATAAAAACATAACGAAGGGCACATACGACAATCATCTAACCTTGGAGCCGCAGGAGCCGCAGAAAACGTATTCTGAAGGCACATCCCTGTCGCACTCGGGACACAGGCCCTCGTCCCTCCCATCCTCCGCAATCGGGGGTAAACCCTCCGCTGCCCTCCTGGCACGGTTGGCTAGTGCCAGTGCGGCATCCTCATCTCCTTCTTCAAGGGCCCTCTCGGCATCCGCCACCAATTCATCCACGCCGTCACCGCCCTTCGCCGTCGCCAAATTCATCATGAAACGTGCTTGGATGACGGACTCTGAAATCTTCGGCCGGGGTATGCTGTCGTCCATCGCCACCGCGTTGTCATTCATGAATGAGAACGGGGATTCCTCCCCTGGGTCCTTGGCCTTGAACATCTGCTTACGGGCGCAGTCGACAAGCTGCCTGACCTTGAAATCATCACCCCTTTCGAAGGCCAGCATGGCCATTTCCAATGATACCTCTGATTCACCGACCTCATAACCCTGGTTTTTGAGTGAGTCGGCTATGGCCTGGGCGGTGACGATGGAGTTGTACATGTCATCCCTTTCCAGTTTGGCGTCGATCCTTTCGTCGCGGTTTCTCTGGAAATACTTCAGTTGATAATAGACCCCTACCAGTACGATGACCGTGAAGAGAATGAACAATACGACCCTCAGTCCCAGGGAGATTTCCATCCAGTGTAGTTAGTTGAAGCAGCGTACTTATCGATTACGATTACATGCGCTATGAGAAGAAAAGGATGGAAAGTGGCTGACGGCGCCCCAAGGTTCCCATGCGCTCGCGCAACATAGTACCGCAAGGGACGCGGGCGGGCTTAACTACCGGGTTCGGAATGGGACCGGGTGTGACCCCGCCGCTATGGC
>PWJQ01000043.1 GCA_003560875.1 Methanomassiliicoccaceae archaeon | reverse complement strand
TAGAGACGGAGCGTCTCAAGGAGGTCGCTGAGTTCGTTGCCAAGGCATCCGCCCGTGACATACCTCCTTGGAAACCCATCGTTGGTGAGAACTGTTTCGCCCACGAGGCCGGTATACACACCGACGGTGTGATCAAGTACCTCAGCAACTACGAGCCCTACGCTCCTGAGGAGGTAGGTCAGACACGGAAGATCATTATAGGCAAACACTCTGGAAAAAGCACGATCGTCTCCTCACTCGCCGACAAGGGGATAAACGTCGATGAGAACACGGCCTCCATCCTGTTGACCAGGGTGAGGTCCGCCTCAGTGAGTCTGAAGAGGTCCTTGACCCCCAACGAACTGTTCTATCTTTATCAGGATTACAAGGACGGCACCAACGTTGTTGATGGTGCGGAGGACTGAAGGATGAAGAATGTGGTTCTAGTCCCTGGAGACGGGATAGGCCCTGAGATCACCGAGGCCACCCTCAAGGTGATCAAAGCCATGGGTGTGGATATAGGATGGCAGGTCGTCGATGCCGGAGCCAAGACGATGGAGGAGTACGGTCGGCCCCTGTCACCCAAGTTCTTCCCTCTGGCATGGGAGTGCGGTGTGGTCCTCAAAGGTCCTATAACCACTCCTATCGGGAAAGGACACCGCAGTGTCAACATGATTATAAGGGAGAGACTGAACCTCTACGCCAATGTGCGTTTCGCCCGCTCCATACCTGGTGTCAAGGGATTCCACGACGGAGTCGACATGGTGATCGTCCGTGAGAACACCGAAGGACTCTACGTCGGCTTCGAGCGCGAGGCGGCACAGGGTGTCGTGGAGAGCATAAAGCTCACCACCGAGAGCGCCTGCCGCCGCATAGGACGTTACGCTTTCGAGCTGGCCTCCAAGAACGGTCGATCCAAGGTCACCGCATTGCACAAGGCCAACATCCTCAAGATGGGGGACGGCCTCTTCCTGCGCACCGTGGAGAACGTCGCCAAAGGGTACAACGGGATTGAATTCCAGCAGATGCTGATAGACAGTGCCTGTTACCAGCTGGTGGTTAACCCGCAGCAGTTCGACGTCATCGTGACCCAGAACCTCTACGGGGACATAATCACCGATCTCGTGGCCGGCCTGGTGGGAGGATTGGCGGTGATGCCCGGGGCCAACATCGGTGAGAACATAGCGGTGTTCGAGGCCGCCCATGGTTCGGCACCGGAAATAGCCGGGAAAGGTATAGCCAACCCCTCCGGGATGATGTTATCGGCGGCGTGGATGCTTGATCACATGGGCCTCACCGAGGAGGGCGCCCGCATGAAGGAAGCGGTTTACACCGCCTTGGCGGACAATTCGGTGCTGACCCCGGACATGGGCGGGCAGGGCGACACCGAGAAGTTCACAGCCGCGGTCATCGCGGCCCTCTGAAACCCTTTCTTCAATTCTCTTTCTTTTCGTCGCTCACCCGTACCTTCTTACGCTGGCGTCCACCGGTCTTCTTGAGTTTGTTGTTCTCGAAGGCCCATTGGAAGCTGTCTATCTCCGCGGGGGCTATGAGGATCCGATCCCCCATCGAGTAACGACGCTGACTCGACCAATTGGTGAATGACGATGTCACACGGTACTCGTCAGCATCCTGCACCAACTCCTCCACCGGACTCCTGCCCCTCATCTCGGAGAAGGTGCCGTTGAAGGTCTTGACTCCGCCGTTCTTGACCTCGGCCACCCGGTTGCAGACGGTGTCCAGCAGGTAACGGTCATGGGTCACTATCAATATGCTGCCCTCATAGTCATTGAGGGCCATCTCCACCGCATGGCGGGAGGGAATGTCGAGATAGTTCGTCGGCTCATCGAGGACCAGAAGGTTGCTCTCCTTGAGTAGTAACAACGACAGGGCCACCCGCACCCTCTCCCCTCCCGACAGGCTGCCTATGGGCCGCTCCACGCTTTCATCGGTGAGGAGCATTCGGGCCAGCATGGCACGGGCATCTCCTTTGCGGTCCTGCCCTATGACCTTGAGCAATTGTTCCTCGGCGCTGAGTTGGGGGTCCAGACCCTCATGCGTCTGGGAGAAGTGCACTATCTTAGCCCCCGGGGCCCTCCATATCTCGCCTTTGCAGGGGATCTCGCCGATCAAGGCCTTGACCATGGTGCTCTTCCCCTCGCCGTTGGCACCGAACACGCCTATCTTGTCGCCCTTGTTGATGTCGATGTCGAAATCAGATAATATCTGGTTACCGCCCAGCTCGACGCTCACGCCATCGGCGATTATGACGTTCCTGCCGGATTTCCTGGCCGATTGAATCTTGACCTTGATGTTCTGGATCTTATCCGGTTCATCCGGCACCTCGATGCGTTCCGCCATCTTCTTCCTTGTCTTGTGCAGTGAGGCGTACGGGTTGTCACGGTGCTGCTCCTCAGCGATTCGTTCTTGGCGTTTCTTCTCGTTCAGAAGTTTATGCCTCTCCTTCTCCAGACGCTCAAGGTCAGCGAGCTTCTTCTTTACGAACGAGGTGTAGTTGCCACGGTACTCCCGGGTCTTTCCAGCCTCTATCTCCACCACTCGCGTGGCCACCTTGTCAAGGAAATAACGGTCATGACTGATGACCACGACGCCGCATTTACTGCGTAACAGATAGTCCTCCAACCACTCCACCGTGTCCACGTCGAGGTGAGATGTGGGCTCGTCAAGGAACAGCAGGTCGCAACCCTCGGCCTGGATGATCACCCGGGCCAAGGCCACCTTCGTCCTCTCCCCTCCGCTGAGACTGCCCATCTCCCTATCCATGAGGTCGATGTCGAGCCCGACCTCCATTATGGCGTCCATCTGTTTCTGCAGGTCATCGTTTCCGCTGCGGGAGACCTCCCCCTCGAGGGTGGCGTACTCCGCGGTGACCTCGTTCCAGTCGATATCCTCGCCGGAGGACATCAGCGCCTCCAGCTCAGCCATCCTGCGGCACAGGGAATCGACGACGCCATAGGGTCTGCCCAGGACCTCCCTCACAGTGGCAGTCCCGCCTTCCGGGAACTGGGACAGGTAACCTATGCGTTCGGTGTACCTGTTCAACTCTCCCGTATCGGCCACCACATCCCCCATGAGGATCTTCGTGAATGTGCTCTTACCGGCTCCGTTGACACCGATGAGGCCGATGCTGTCGCCGCGGTTGATCTGCAGGTCGGCTTTTACAAGCACTTTCAACGGACCGAATGATTTGGCGATGGACTCTGCCCTGATGAGCATCTTTATGCGATGTAGGGGTTCTTATTTTAAGTTCACCCTATAAGGCTTGACCGTTCCTGACCTTCAGGTCTTGGAACCGATCCCTAGGCGCCTCTAGGATGAATCTCGCTCCCTGTCCGTGTTCGCCGTCTTCGCGTATCGTGATGCCCGTCATGGACAATATCTCCTTGGTCAGGAACATGCCCAGGCCCGTGTTC
>PWJQ01000004.1 GCA_003560875.1 Methanomassiliicoccaceae archaeon | reverse complement strand
GAGAACATCGAGAAAGGCATGGACATCCTGGAGAGGGTGGCTGCAAAATTATGATCTAAGGAGAATATCCTATGGCAGAAGATAACACCATAAACGACATGCTCGGCGAAGAAGAGATGATAAAGATAGAGGATCAGCTATGGGGTAAGACCCCCCGCCGCTCGACCGCTCTCAAGGACCTATGGTTGGATCTCATGGCGGAGGCCGTGGATGCCGATGACAAACCAGAGTCCGCGAAGCGTGAGATGCTGTTCCTGATGGCTGCCAACAACATATTGGACCTGGTCATGGAGACGCTACCCGAGGAACTGGCGATGGACTTCACCGTAAGTCTAGACAGCCTCATCGGCGTTTCGCTCGTCAACCGGCGCTTCGACGTCGACATATGGGAGGCCAACTATACGACCATATCCAATCTGAAGCGTGAGGACTATGATTCCGATGAGGAGTTCGAGCAGGCCGTCCAGGCGATGGACGAGCGCTGGTGGACCGTAGGAAAGCAGGCCTTGGGCGGTAGGACACCCAACGATGCAATCGTCGAGGAGATGTCCAAGTATAAACTGAACAGGTAGGGCCGGCCGATGGCCAGCCATACAGCATCGGCGCCGGGGAAGATCATCCTCCTCGGAGAGCATGCGGTCGTCTACGGCAGACCGGCGCTGGCCATGGCCATCGACCTCCGTTTCCGATGCAAGATAACCCCCTCGGACTCCGTTAGCATAAACGGCTGGGAGATCGACAGGGCCAAACACCCTTACACATCCCATATTCTCAACGAGCATTGGAGCGGAGGGATCGATATCGAGACCAGTAGCACCATCCCATCCGGATCGGGACTCGGTTCCTCGGCCGCTTTGTGCGCATCCCTGAACGCTGCGATCATGGCATCCGGCGGAGCGTCGGATGAGGAAGAAATCGCCCAACGTTCATTCGATGCTGAACTTAAAACCCAAGGTTCGGCCAGTCCGGTCGACACCTCCGCATCCGTGCACGGTCAGGTGATAGCGGTGAATCTCCAAGGAGGGAGGCCGCTATGGGACATATCCCATGGTGGGAATAATTGGAACATATCACACATCGATGTGCCTCGTATGACGATGGTGATAGGTCACACTGGCATCAGTGCGCCGACAGGCCCACTGGTGGCCAAGGTCAGACGTTACTACGATCATTCCAATTTCGCCAAGGATATCGTTGACGAGATAGGTTCATTGACCGAGGATGCAGCCTTGGCACTATCGTCCGGTGACCGGGTGGGTTTGGGTGCCATGATGACCGAGAACCATAAACTGCTATCCATTCTAGGAGTCTCCAGCCGGGAACTGGATAAGCTGGTCGATGCATCATTGCCTTACTCGTTCGGAGCCAAGCTCACCGGCGCCGGAGGCGGCGGAAGCATGGTCGCATTGACCGACCGCCCTGACAGGGTCTGCGAGGCGATCGAGCGTCATGGCGGAACCCCGTACATAATCTCCTCGGGTCAACCAGGCGCGATGGTCGAAATGGACTAAAGAAAGATTAAGTGGTTTTGAGGGCAGGATTCAGATCATGCTCTCGAACTCATCCACGATCTCGGGGTACTTCTCCTTGATGACTTTGAGAAGATTGTAGACATTGACCTCTTTTATGTCCGAGTCCTTAATCGCCATGACCAGGTTGTCGAGGACCTCATCGCTGAGTGTGGCGAACTTCTCCTTGGCCATCCAGTTGCGCCACAGCTTATCCTCCATACGGTCCCTCCACATCTCCTCGTAGGGCTGCAGGGCGTCCTTGCTGAAATCCCCGGTCTTGGCACATTCCGCCAGAACCTTTCCGGCATACATGCCGGCCCGGCAGGCGTGACATATGCCCCCTCCGGTTATGGGGTCTATCATCCTGGCGGCGTCACCGACCACCACCAGATTGTCAGCGGTGGCCTCCTCAAGTCCTGGGCAGGTAGATACGCCTCCGGCGATTATCTCCAGCACGGTGCCCTTGTTCAAACGGGGGTCGTTCTCGATGAACCTGTCGAGGTGCACCTTGGGGTCTGCGCCCAATTCGCACTTCGTGCCCTGTACGCCGATGCCGACATTGGCCTTACCGTTGCCCTTGGGGAATATCCATATGTATCCTCCCGGGGCGGCGCTTCCGATGACGAACTCGCAGTAGTTGGACTCCACATCAATATTGGCCATCCTGTACTGGATGCAGGTGTCCATATCCTTGAGGTCCAGACTCGTGTCGAGACCGGCCCAGCGGGCCATCTGCGACTCGAATCCATCAGCGGCGACCACGCACTTGGCGCGGATCTCCATCTCTTCCCCCATACGGTTCACGTGGACGCCGACCAGTTTACCGTCCTCCACTATGGCCCCTGTGGCCCCGGTACGCATCCATATCTTGGCACCGGCCTTCCCTGCCTGTTCGGTCAGTGCCTTGTCGAAGAGATGTCTCTCCAGGACGTATCCGACCTCGTTACCGGCGTGGCTCTCGTCTAGTTTGAAAGTATGGCCGCTCGGCGAAACGATGATCGCTCCGTCCATCTCCGCGGATATCCACGCAGGGTCAGGCTCGACTCCGATCTCCTCAAGCCATTTCTTGGAAACGCCCTCGGCACATCTGAGGGGAGCTCCGATCTCAGCCCTCTTCTCGATCAGTATGACGTCCAGACCGCCGAGGGCGGCGTACTTCGCTGCCATGCTGCCGCCGGGACCGGCGCCGACAACCACTATGTCGCACTCATGTGACTGCATCATTCTCCCTCCAAAGATAGAGCCCCGACAGGGCATATCTTGATGCAGCGGCGGCATTTGTTGCAGCTGTCGTTGAACTCCAGCACGTAGTCGTTCAGATATATCGCATTCTGTTTACAGGAGCCGACGCAACAACCGCAGTGTAGGCATTTCTCATATACGACTTTCATTTCAGATCCCTCTTTCAAGTGTTCTCTTCACCATGCTTAGCCCTCCATTCATCCAAGGGCACCGAATGTTTACTCTCAACCTCGGCCCTGAAGTTGGGACCTCCGTTATAGGCGCAGAAAGGTATGACCTCCAGATCGGGGGTTGCATAATGGACGCCGCAGCGTCTGACCCTTTCAACATCGTAATTGTAATCGTCCTGGAAGTGCATCCCTCCGACGTACATGTTCTTCCATGAGAACTCGGAGAGTTTCTGCTTACTTTCATCGCCCAGCACTCCTGCGATCAGATCCACGATGTCCAGATGCATTAAGCCGTCAGGTAACTTATCCTTTTTGATTGACTTCCTGATGATCCTCATCGCTCTCATCTTATACCAGGTCTTCAACCAGTTGTTCTTGGCGATGTTGGAGAGCTTGTAGAGTCCCAGGGAGAATTTCTCCACATCGATGAAACGTGGCATCGGTGTGATGGTCCCATCTTCATCGCGGAACAGATAGGTGGCGATGCCGCAATGAGGGTGGGCGGTGAAAGTGACCTTCTTCTCACCGAGCAAGGCGGATACCAGTTTTGAGACCGGGGCGACCACCGGTACGGGATACCAATCGTCACGGCCCGCGTATCCGGTCTGTGAATCCACATCGTATACCAGGTCGGTCAGGGTGTAGCGCTGGCGTTCGCGCTCATCCTGGGATATCCTGCCGGTGAAGGCCACGGGTTGATAGTTGACTCCCCTGACCACATCACCGTTCTCAAATGCGAAATCCAGGATCGGCCCGACCTGATGATCGTTTATGCCCTTAAGGATGGTCGGCACCAGAACTATGGACGGCGGGTTATCGAGTTTTCTCGCATTCTCGATGAGTTTGATCTTCACATCGAACATCTTCCGGTCCCTGGCCTTAAGATAGATGTCATCGCTGACGCCATCGAATGATAGGTATATGGTGTCGAGCCCCGCCTCCACAGCATCCTTCAGAAGCTGCGGGTCCTTGGCGAAGCTAAGGCCGTTGGTGGCCACCTGTATCTGTGCGAATCCCAACTCATCGGCTTTCCTAAGCACATCAAGGAAACGGGGGTATATGGTGGGTTCCCCGCCCGAGAACTGTACTGCTGTGCAACGGATGGGTTCCTCATTACGAAGCATCTCCAACATATTGACAATGGTTTCGTAGTCCGGTTCGTAAACATATCCGGCGGCGTTGGCGTTGGCAAAACAAATCGGGCAGCGCATGTTGCAACGGTTGGTGAGGTCTATGTTGGCCAATCCGGTGCTGCTCGTCATGGGGAACCTCTTGCCACCTATCTCCACATGGGCCCTGCAATCCGCCCCATCACATTGTGCATTCGGATCCAAAAGACCGATGCCGTCGAATGCGAAGTCCTCCGCCTTGAGGAACATATCGACATCTGACCAATAAACATCGCTGAAGAATCCATGCTCATCGCATGTTTTCTCTATGACGACCGCACCGTCACGTTCCAGGAGTTCAGCCTCGATCAACTTCTTGCACTCCGGGCAGATGGATGTGGTGGTCTTAGGCAGTCCCTTGCTCAACTCGTAATCTTTCGCCGTCATTTTTTTACAACCATTTGTTTCTATGATGCCGCATCAAAATTTAATAGTTGTGTAGCTATGATAGCTAACGATTATGCAGAATCTTCTTGGCATGGCCGGATTGGACCCCTTAGTGGTAGAGGAAGAGTACGACAGGATGGTCAACCTGTTGAGCAACCTAGGCCTATCGGAATACGAGGCCCGGGCCTACGTGGCCCTGATAGCCTTGAAGGAAGGGTCGGCAGAGGACATCTCCAGCATCTCCAAGGTGCCCCGCACATCGATTTACAAGGTCATGAAAGGTCTCGAGGACAGAGACCTCATCAAACAGCGCCGGTCCAAACCGATAAGGTTCACCATAAACAATCTCGAAGCGGTCGAGGAACAGATAGTCTCGGACATAAGGGAAGGGTTCTCCCTGCTCCGCAAGGTAGAAGGATTGTTGTCAGAGGGAGGAACGCCAGCTCTCATTTACACCATCACCGGCAGGAAGAGGATAATGGAGAAGATAGGCGAGATGATAGAAGACTCCCAAAGGACCATATTTTTAGCATCCCCGGACATGAAGACTATCCGTCTAGAACACGGACAGAGGATGAAGGATGCCGTAGAAAGGGGCGTCGATGTCACCGTGGTCCTCGATCCGTTCATAAAAGCCCCGGATAGTACCCAATCCATCCGTAAAGAGGGGATGATCGTCACTGACCTGGTGGTCGATGATCAGACCACTTTGATAGCCACGCCAGATTTCGAGATGTGCGGTTTCATCGACAATCCATTCATAACATCGCACTTCAACACCATTCTACGGTCCAACATAATCTAGCCTACAGGTAATTAATCCCCTTTATTAGCTGTCTCGGCGGTCTTTCGGCCGATGCTTCCAATCGGCTCCCTGAGTTCCGATGACCGAGGACAGATGCCTTTCGCACTTGTGGCGGTGGTGCTGTTACTGGTCACCAGTTATTCCGTCGTCGTTCTGGCGGATGTTGAGGATTCCAGCAAAGGTGTCGATGATTCTCAGAGGATGATCGAAGAACTTGAGGACGCCGCTAAGGACACCGCCGCCCACATCCGTTCCCTGTCCTTGTCCGTGATGCTGTCGATGGCCAAGGAGGGCTCCGCGATGGACCAATCATCCTTGGAGGAAGAGTTCATTACCCGGATGGGCGGATCCATAAGCAACGTCTATCCCCGTACGATCGGTGGGATAGAACGCGACATCGAGGGGACTGACTTCGAGGTACGGATAGTGTTCCTCTCCGATTCACCAGGCGAGGCCGGTGGGCAGTCATTCCCATCATTCGCACTCGTCATAGGCGAGGTCGATGTTTCCGTTGCTACACCCTCCGCCAATCTAAACATCACCATGGTGATCGAGGCCGACGTTCCCGTACCTCTGCCTCTTATGAACGGACTCCTTTCAGACCACACGGGGATGATGGAGGGCAGCCGCTCCGAATTGGGACGACTTTTGTCCTATCAGTTGGGTTCACTGGCCCAGATGCGCGTCATGCAGGGAGCGGGGGCCATCGGCGACATGACGTCACTTTTGACCCGAGATGACGTCCTGGCGGCGGTGGAGAGTTCATTGGACATCCTGGAGAGGATGAACCTACGCACCCATTCCGGTGACACCCCCCTGCCGGAGGACGCTACCGAACTGGATCCGGCCGAACTCCTCCTGATGCAGAGAGGACTTCACGACATAGACCTGAACAAGATACTGTCGCAGGCCCTCTATTCGATGATGGACAAGGTGGCCCTGCAGTGGCTGGAATATCTGGATTTCATCAGGGTGCCCATTGAACTCATGGACAAGTTTAGAGGGGACATAGACCGGGCTTTGGACCTTCTCCTACAGAAGGCGGGGATGGACACCCTCACCGTCAGGTACCTCAATGAAAGGATGGCCGCTTCCGGTTTCAGGGAGTCGGAGTACCGATATGTTAACGGAGGGGTGTTCGCCATGCCCCTCCCGGCTTTGGAGCTCTCGCCGGGTCACATCGGCGGGAGCCTAACGCTCGACCCGGGTCAAGTAATAATGGATACGAGTAGGACGGATGTTCTCTCCAATGATCTATGGCGTTACTTCATGCCCCTCTATCGCCAGAAGACCTCGGAGACGTTCCGTATGCTGCAGGAGGTCCTGGCTGAAACAGCAACCATCTTGGCCGAGGGAAGCGGACTCCCCGTCCTTTCCTTAAGGTTCGATCCCTTCGACTCCGATTCATTCAGCCAGTCACTGAGGGACGGCGTCGAGGCGGCAATGCCAGAGATAGAGAGGGCCATGGATGCCAGTTTCAATACTGCGATGCAGTCGAAGACGATGGCCGACCCCATGTCACTGGAACTGCTCAAATTCATCGAGAATTACCGAGGGGTGCTGTTCGGTGAGCTTGAGTTTGAATCCAGATTGAGGGCGGTGGCGATCGAGACATATCTTTCCGAGTTCCTAGATGACGAATCCTCATCCGAGCAGTATTCCGGCAAACCCGAAGCCTTGGATATGCTGCGTCTGGAGATAGCCAATGCCATGGCGGATAACGGTGCCACGGCATCCATCCGCAACCATTCCCTGGCCCAAGGGGACGGGAACATGGAGGCTTTCAGGGCCGGACTGTTGAAAGAGGACCGTAGCTCGACGTTCATCGCCAAAACGCTCTCCTCCCTGGTGAGCGGGCTGGTGAACAACGTCCCCGGTCTCGCACAATCCGTCTCCGGCAGCATACATGATGTGGTAATGTCGGTGGCGGATAGCAATGAGGCTGTCAGCGGTAACGGCATCAGGCAGCTGCCGGCAGAGGGTCTGATGCTCCAGGACGGCGCAGGTAGCGTTTACATCGATGAGATGGCAGTGGACAGGGAATGGATAGCTGAGCCCAGGGCTTCGATCCTGAATCCCTCCGAGGTTCGTGGGGGAGCCATCCATTACATCGGCCTCGAGGAATGGATGCCCGCATCCTACCTCAGCACCATAGTAGTCAGGTTGCAGGGGGCGTTGGCCTATTCTTTGACATCAGGAACGGCGAACCCCATCCTATCCAGCTCAACGGTCGGGAGCAAGGTCGGCCTTGACATGGAGTTGAGGATCCCGGTAATGAGCTCTTGGCCCCTGCAAGGCACCTCCTACGCTTCCAGTAACACCCTGGGAAGCGACCTGACGCTCACGATAATGCGTAACATCATACCTCTGATGTCCCATCTCCAAGGCAGCTTCGCTGCCTGTGACGCACTTTTCTCGTTCATAGCCAGCATGAACGCCAAGATAAACGGCTTCGTCAGCGATGCAATGCACAATGTGGCCAATGCCGTGCTGTATCCTGTGATGGCTCTACAGTCGGCCCTGGAGGAAGGATTGGCCCATTTCTTAGGCAGTAGGCTGTCGTCTTTGATCGAGGACGCCGGAAGGCTGTCCTGGTCCACGGATCTGTTCGGATTACGTCTGGAATTGACCACGAATCCTTTGGAGGTGGTCTTGGGTGTGGCCAAGGACCTGCTCCGAGCCACGCTCAGTGTGAACGTGAGCGACGTCCATCTCTCAGTGTCACTGAGGTTATTACGTATGGCGGCGGGGGATTATTACGTCCTGGGGACGGCGAACATGGCCATGAGTGATTGGTATGTTTCATTGACCCTGGACCCGTCGATGCGCGTTTACCGTCATCTCGTGGAGGTCAAGGGCGATATCGGGGACAAGGGATTCCAGATAAATTTCCCGCAGATCATGCAGTATGAGACATACGGCCTACGGCTGTCCCAGGTCCCTGCTTTGGCCCCTTTCCTATCCAGCATACCGCTGCCGATACCGGGTATGAGAGGCAGTGTCGATGCCGGTCTGGAGTTGAAGTATGATGTGCCCACGGCCACGGATGTGGTGATAAACGAGGTCGAATCCAATCCTCCCGGTCCCGATTCCGGGAATGAGTGGGTGGAACTGTTCAATCCCTTGGGTCATGATGTGGACCTCAGTGGTTGGACACTGACCACGGGCAAGGGCCTGGGCCGGCAACACAGTCTGCCGAACATCCTCATCCCCTCCGGAGGTTATCTTGTCCATACATTCCCCACAAGGACACTGAACAACGGTGATTCCATCAATATACCGCGGGGAGACTCTGTCCAGCTCTGGGACTCTCAGGGTTCAATGGTGGATTCGACCCCTTGGTTCATCGATACCTATGACGACTCCCGGACATGGCAACGGGAACACGACGGTTCCGACAGTTGGTCGATGTCGCCCCATACCAAAGGGATGAGCAACGGACCCCGCTCCCATGGGGCGGACCTCGGTCAGTGGTTCGTATCCGAGTTACGTGCCGCGGCCATGACGGCGATTAGCAAGGTTTCGAAGGCCGAGGCCGATATGGACGTTTTCGCCGAGGTCCTCTATGAGACTTTGGAGATCCTCCTCGACCGGATACTCAAAAAGATGGCCAGTTGCATAGTGGAGATGAAACTGTTCATATATCTGGGGATGAGCGACCTGAGAGGTTCGATGTCCGCAGGATTGGAGTTGTCACTGACGGCTGGAAGGGAGTTCGTACTGGAAGGCTTGAGATGGATACTGGCATCCGTCAGGCAGGCGGTTAGCGACGCAATCAATCCCGGTAACTCCTACCCTGCATCACTGGACTTCCTGTTGACAGAGGCCCATATCCGTCTCAGTTTCATAACCTCCATGGGCCCTCCCGGGTTCATCGGTCGTCTAAGCGATGACGACGTCTATGAGGTGAGGGCCATGGTGCAGATGAACCTGGCCGCATTGGGTGATCTCGTGGGTAGGGCTCATGAGGACAAGAGGATAGGCTTCGGGGTGCTGATATCCGGCGTTCCCGGCGTCCTACTCCCTCCCATGTTCAAGGTGGACCCGGGAAGGAATGTGGATGTATGGGTCATGAGAGGTACGATTACCTATTGATAAGCAAAATGTTAATCATCCTATGGCGTTACAACCCCGATGACCGTGGACGACCATGTGGGCCCACCTCCCTGCGAGGAGCGAAAGGAGAGGTTGGAGAGGACTCTGCTGGCCCTGTTGGCCCTTCACATCATAGAGGAGACGGTCAGTCCTGGGGCATCGATAAAACGTTTCGATGGACCCGATGAAACAAACCCGCCCAATGACCGTTGCCAGATATGCCTGGAGTTCGTCGAGGAAGGACAGGGACATTATGTCCTGAAGACCATGGACATGAGTGATCACGCACTCCACAGTGCATGCTTGGAGGCCTATATGGAGACCCAGATACACAGCCATGGTCGCGGCAGGACAAACAATTTAAGGGATGTAAGAGGCTCCTAGGCTGAGATGACCACCCTGAACATAGACCTCATCCATCTTTTCTTCCAGGCCGCTCACATGAGGAGATGGAACGACCATCTCCGTCCGGTCGAATTGACAGAGTTGGACAAGCAGGCGCACAAGGCCGTGATCGCCTGGGCACTCGCCAAGTTCGAAGAGAGCGAAAAGGGTGCCGTTATCGATTGGACAAGGATCATCGAAGGTTGCATGTTCGAGTTCATGCAGAGGGTGATACTCACTGACCTCAAACCCCCCGTATTCCATCGCATAAAGAGACAGAAGGGGGAGGAGCTCCAGGAATTCGTGTTGGACGAGCTGTACCGCATACCCGGGATGGACAGCGGAATGATGGAGAGGTTCAAGTCCTATTTCGCCGAGGACGGTTTCAGCCTTGAGAGGAGGGTCCTCAACGCCGCCCACTATCTGGCCACCGACTGGGAGTTCAAGATCGTCTATGAGGCCAACCCCCGTATGTACGGCATAGAGGAGACGAGGAGGGAGATCGGCCTGCAGATAGAGGACCATTACGACCTCATCGGTGTGCAACGCATACTCTTGGAGAAGAAATCATTCGGCTTCGTCGATTTCTGCGGACAGTTGAGGTTCCAGAACCGCTGGGCCCGTTCTCCTAGGATCCCGATGACCTCGGTGTTAGGCCACTCCCTAATGGTGGCCTTGATGTCCTTCCTGATATCCCATGGTTCAGAGGACTGTCCGAAAAGGGTTTACAACAATTTCTACACCGCCCTTTTCCATGATCTCCCCGAGGTTCTCACCAAGGACATCATTTCACCGATAAAGAGGAACATCGGCGGCCTCCAAGAGATACTCGACGGCTATGAGAGGGAACTCGTGGAGGAAAAGCTACTGCCCCTCCTACCTTCCCGCTGGCACGCTGACCTCAGGTATCTGCTTTTCGACCCCGGTTCGAACAAGGTCCGCATCGACGGGGTGGAGACCATCTTCGATGGCGACATCCCCGCCGCGATGAACAATGACCATCACCGACCCCGTGATGGCAGCGTGGTGAAGATGTGCGACCTTCTCTCCGCCTATCTGGAGGCGACGGTGTCGATCAAGCACGGCGTCGGGTCCCGGACCCTGCGTGAAGGCTCTGATGAACTGGGTGAACGTTTGAGAAACAGCAAGGTGCGTGGCTTGGACATACCCTCCCTGGTCGAGCAGGTCTCAAGACTCGACGTCTGATCAGCCTATAGTTTCCTGGCCCTGCATATAGGGCCGGAGGACCTTGGGCACAGTGACGGTACCATCCTCGTTCTGGTAGTTCTCCAATATGGCCACCATTGTGCGCGGCAGAGCGACGCCGGAGCCGTTCAGGGTGTGCAGGAACTCACTCTTCAGGTGAGGCTCAGGGCGGTACTTTATGTGCGCCCTGCGGGCCTGGAAGTCTGTGAAGTTACTGCATGAGGACGCCTCCAGCCATCGATCCCCGCCCGGTGCGTGGAGCTCTATGTCAAAACACTTGGCGGCATGGAAACTCATGTCCCCTGTGCATAGCAGGAGCACACGATAAGGTAGCTCCAAGGCCTGTATGACGGACTCGGCATCCAAGAGCAGGCTCTCCAGCTCATCGTAGGACCTCTCAGGATGGACGAACTTCACCATCTCCACTTTGTTGAATTGATGGACGCGGGCGATCCCTCGTGTGTCGGAGTGCCTGCCCGCCTCGCGACGGAATGAGGGGAGGTACGCGGTGTAGTAAACCGGCAACTCAGAGTTCTCGAATATCTCGTCCCGATGGAGATTCGTCACCGGGACCTCGGCGGTGGGGTTAAGCCATAGGCCGTCACGCTCAAGCTGGTACATGTCGTCACTCATCTTGGGGAGCTGGCCCGTACCGATGGCTGATTCATCGTTTATCAGGATGGGCGGGAAGACCTCCCGGTAACCCTGTTGGTTGTGCAGGTCCAACATGAAGTTGATGAGCGCCCTCTCGAGCCTCGCCCCATCGCCCTTCAGGACATAGAAACCCGAACCAGTCACCTTGGCGCCCCGGACGAAATCGATGATGTCCAGATCCTCACCGATCTCGAAGTGCTCCTTCGGTCTGAAAGCGAAATTCCTCTCCTTCATCCAGGTCTTGACCATGAGGTTGTCATCAGCGTTCTTACCTACCGGGACGCTGGGATGTACAAGGTTCGGTATGAGCAGTAGCGCCTCCTGTCTTTCCGCGTCCAAGGAGGATATGTCCGTGTCAAGGGACTTGATGTCGTCCGCCAGTCCTTTCATCTCGGCTATCTTGGCCTTCTTCTCCTCTCCCGAGAGATTCGCAATCTCCGAAGACACGTTGTTACGGACCTGTTTCAAGCGGTTGTTCTTATCCACTGCCTCTCTCCATCGGAGGTCGGTGGCCAGGAATCGGTCCAATAGGTCGGTGGAATAATGGCGGTCGGTCAGGGACCTGCGGACCTGCTCGGGGTCCTGCCGGATGATGTTGGCGTCGAGCAATTACAACACCTAGGCCTTTTTGTCAGTGAGTTGTTGATGGGTTCTCCTGTCGCTGATTAGCAGTACCGAACCCCTCGAGTCCACCAAGACCGCTTTCGCCTTCTGACTCAGCTCTTCGCCTAGGGCGGTCACGTCGGTGTCGGCGGCGGGGAGCACCTTTACTTTGACCAACTTGTGGGTCTTGATCTGTTTGATCAACTCGTCCACAATCCCCTCTGTGAGGCCTTCCTTGCCCACATGTATAGTCGGCTTCAATTCCACGCCTCTTCTGCGCAGTTCCTTAATCGCAAACTTTTCGGTCATTCGCTCCCTTCTCCTTTATATAAGGCATCCTTCTGATCCTTCCACAATCAAGACAGTTGATGCCAACTCTGCCGTGTCGTAGTCTTATTCTGCAGTTCACGCCTGCCACCATCGGCGACAGGCAGGATTTGCAGAACCTCACCTCTCTTGGCATCGGAGTCCTAGTCCTCATGCCTATGCGACGGGCGATATGGATGTATCTTCTTGCCCTTTGACGGTTCCCTGACGACGCTTCTTGGCATGCCAGGGAGTGCAAGGTCCTCATACGAGATTCGGCTATCTCCCTTATCTTGCTGTTGGAGATCCTCCGTTTACCCATCTGCCCGCCTCTATTCTCCATTCACATATTCGATATATATCTTTCCTGGATTCTTCAACTGATAATGTCCGGGACCGAACCCGGCGCCCGGCGACCTGCCGGAGGTGAAATCCATTATCCTCGGTAGACCGTAGAAAGGTTTATATCCGTTCTCTAAATCCAAGGTCATTGACAGCGCTCCTTGCCATGGCATAGCTCTTAAATAGTATACTGGGTTTGTAGGCAAAGGTCGCGCATTCAAGATTAATAATCGGTGATACAGATGGCAAGGAAGCCCGCAGTGATGTACAGGCAGATAAAGGGACAGGCTTTCACTCGCAGGAAGTACATGGGTGGAGTCCCGAACTCGAGGATTAACCAGTTCGACATGGGG